>NZ_JAVVLT010000032.1:0-339610 GCF_036224885.1 Marinobacter sp. OP 3.4 | reverse complement strand
GAAAAGCAGTATTTTAAGCAGCTGTCAGGCGTCTAGGATATCGGGGGCTTGCCAACCGCGTGTTTTCGGGCGTAGCCAGCCGGCGTAAGACCACCCCAGTGCGGACTGGGGTTTGACTTGATTATAGAGCGTTATCCAGGCCTCAATCTTCTGTTCGGCATCGGTCAGTGACATGAACCAGGTCTCGTTCAAGCATTCCTGGTGGAGTCGGCCGTTGAATGACTCCACAGTGGCGTTGTAAACATCCCTGTTACAGTTTCACTGCTGATTAGAGTTTTCCGCCCGTTGGTGTTTCGCCAGGTATTCCCATGGCGTCAGGCCTTCCAGTGAATCGTTGGGGCGCTCATAGTTGTATTCTATCATCCAGGATTCGGTCAGTTCTCGGGCCTCGGTGAGGTTCCGGAATACAGACATGTTCAGGATCTCGTCCCGGTAAGTCCGATTGAAGCGCTCAACATACGAATTTTGGGTTGTGGTACCAAGCTTGATAAACTCCAGTTCGATACCGTGTTGTTCAGCCCAAATCTGCCAAAGCAATCGAGATGAACTCAGGACCGTTATTCATGCGTAGTTTGGCCGGGTAGCCTAGCCAAGCAATGATGCGTTCTAGAACCCTTATGACCCTCAGTGCTGGCAGGTTCAGGTCAACCTCGATAGCCAGTACCCCCGGTTAAAGTCGTACACTACGTTAAACGTCCGGAACCGGCGACTACAGAACAGACTGTCGCTCATGAAATCCATGGACCAGCATCGATTGACGGTAGTTGGTACGCTCAATGGCTCCGGGTTTCGTGTCGGGAGTCGTTTCTTGCCCTGTCGTCGTTTATTCAGGTTGAGTGCACACTACAGCCGGTGGACCCGCTTGGGATTCCATCCATGACTCCAGCGTCGCAGCACCTTGAACAGTTTGCTGAAGCCGTAGTCTGGATGGCTCTCAGTCGCGCTTTGAAGCGCTGCAAACACAGGTTCATCACGGGAGGAGTCCGGCCGATACCGGTACACAGAGTCACTGATGCCAGCGATTCGGCAAGCCCTTCGGATGCTGACACCGGTACAGAATCACACTGTTTTCCCAGGAATATTAGGACCAACGGAGGAACCGGCTTCAATGTGGCGGCAGGAGAGTGGCTAGAAGGTCAGTTTTTCAGGTACCATTTGGAACTCACGATTGGTACTTGATGGATTGTTTAGGGTCTTGAAATCATAGCATTTTCGGTTGTTTTCCTTTATCACCTTTGAGAAAGCCGGGCAAATGAGCAGAAAAGAACGGTTTCAGCGAGCCATAGTTGAATCGTTGCAGTTCCTCGAAAAAGAGGGGAAGAAAATCACGAAAAGTGCTGTCATTGAGAACGCTCGGTTCGACGATGGAAAACCTGTTGGTAAGACAACGCTCTACAGGCGGAATACGAATACTAAAGAGTTCGTTCACGCAAACTTGTTGCGCATGATTGACGCAGCTGCTGCTGGTCAGCTTAGGAAGGCAGGTCGAAAGATTCGCTCCGAAACTTTGGCGAGTTTAAGGAAAACCATTGCTGAGTTGAAAGAAGAGAACGGTAAGCTCGTGGATCAGATTGTTGAGCAAGAATCAATGCTTCAAGGAGTGTCTACAGATCGTCGTGGTGACAAAAATACTATTGCTGCTCAAGAGGACGAGCTGTACGTTCTTGCTACCATGATCAATCGGCTCACTGGTGGGGCTGTTGATGATTTTGAGAAGCAGTCTCGACGCTACTCTTTGAAGTATCGGAATGACCCGCGGCTTCGAAGGTCTGAGGCTGAGGTTGAGCGCTACATGGCCGAGATCAACCGCTCTAGTTTCGTCGCCTACCGAAGGCGCCAAGTGTGAAAAAATTGCGGGCGACGCCAAAAGTATAGTAAAACTGTTGAGGTGTTGCCATAACCCTTTGTTCTTAAATGGGAAACAAAAGATATGGGCAATAGGTCTGTGAATAAAGTCATACTGATCGGGAACCTGGGGCAGGACCCCGAAACCCGCTATACGCCAAACGGCAACGCGGTGGTCAACCTGAACCTGGCCACCGACGAGAGCTACAAGGACAGGCAGACCGGTCAACTGGTCCCCAAGACCGAATGGCACCGGATTGTCATGTTCGGCAAGATTGCCGAGATTGCGGGTCAGTACCTTCGCAAGGGCTCCAAGGTCTATATCGAAGGCAAGCTGCAGACCCGCAAATGGCAGGGTCAGGATGGCCAGGACCGCTACACCACGGAAGTGGTGGTGGACATCAACGGTCAGATGCAGATGCTGGACAGCCGGGGCGGTGACAACAGCGGGATGAATCAGGGTGCTCCCCAGGGGCGTCCTCAGTCACAACCGCAGCCGGCGGCCCAGGGTAATCCCCAGGGCGGCGGCTATGGGGCTCCCGCCGGCAACCAGGGCGGTGGTTACAGCCAGCCTGGTGGCGGTCAGGGCAGCATGCCGGAACCGGTGGATGACTTTGATGACGATATTCCGTTCTGAAAACAACGGGTAACGGGCCAGACAAACGGCCCATCCTTAAGCCGGACCAAAAGAGCCTCCATTGTATGGAGGCTTTTTTGTGACTGGTGTTACGCTATGCGGGCAGGCGTGGTTCCGGGATCAGTGCTCGTCCACCTCCTCATGATCCATCCCCAGCTCGTTGATCTTGCGGGTCAGGGTGTTGCGGCCCCAGCCCAGCAGGATGGAGGCGTCCCGCCGGCGGCCGCCAGTGTGCTTGAGGGCGGTCTCGATCATGATTTTCTCGAACTCCGGCACGGCGGTGTCGAGGATGCCCTTCTTGCCCCGGCGTAGTTCCTGTTCCGCCCAGTTGCGCAGGCCTTCCTGCCAGGTCTGGCCGGTGGCGGGGGCTTCCGCCTGCTGCATCAGTTCCGGTGGCAGGTCGTCGATATGGACTTCGCGGCCACTGGCCATGACGGTGAGCCAGCGGCAGGTATTCTCGAGCTGGCGCACGTTGCCAGGCCAGGGCAGGGTGGTGAGGTATTCCTCCGCCTCCGGGCGCAGTACCTTGGGTTCCACCGCCAGTTCCTTGGCCGCACGCTTCAGGAAGTGCTGCATCAGGCGCGGGATGTCCTCCCGGCGCTCCGCCAGTTTGGGCAGGTGCACCCGGATGACATTGAGGCGGTGGAACAGGTCTTCCCGGAATCCCCCGGCGTCCACCAGCTTTTCCAGGTCCTGGTGGGTGGCGGCGATGATGCGCACATCCACCTTGATGGGCGTGGTGCCACCCACCCGATAGAACTCGCCATCCGCCAGTACCCGCAGCAGCCGGGTCTGGGTATCCGCTGGCATATCGCCGATTTCGTCCAGGAACAGGGTGCCGCCGTTGGACTGCTCGAACCGCCCCTGACGGGCGGCTGCGGCGCCGGTGAAGGCACCCTTCTCGTGGCCGAAGAGTTCCGATTCGATCAGGTCCTTGGGGATGGCGGCCATGTTCAGGGCAATGAACGGATGACTGGACCGGGGGCTGTGGTTATGCAGCGCCTGGGCCACCAGTTCCTTGCCGGTACCACTTTCACCGTTGATCAGCACCGTGATGTTGGAGTGGGACAGCCGGCCGATGGCCCGGAAGACCTCCTGCATGGCCGGCGCCTCGCCAATGATCTCGGCGTTGCGGTGGGGGGACTCGGTGCTGGGTTCGGCACTGGCCCGGCGTTCGTGGCTGTGGGCCACGGCACGTTTGACCAGGGCCACGGCGTCGTCCACGTCAAACGGCTTGGGCAGGTATTCGAAGGCGCCGCTCTGGTAACTGGTGACGGCGCTCTCCAGGTCGGAGTGGGCGGTCATGATGATCACCGGTACATCCGGGTGATCCTCCACCACCCGGGAGAGCAGGGCAATACCGTCGATACCCGGCATGCGGATGTCACTGATGATGGCATCCGGCTCCTCGTGTTCCAGGCGCATCATGACGTTGTCGCCATTCTCGAACACCCGGGGCTCCATGCCGGCCTGGGTCAGGGCACGTTCCAGCACCCAGCGTATACTGCGGTCATCATCAATGATCCAGATGTTTGCCGGTTGACTCATCGCGTGGTCTCCTCCAGCGGCAGAAAGATAATAAAGTCGGTCGAGCCCGGCTCGCTCTCACACTCCACCAGGCCGTGGTGCTGCCCGATAATGCTCTGGGTTATGGACAGCCCCAGGCCGGTGCCATTGGCCCGACCGCTGATCATGGGATAGAAGATGTTCTGTAACAGGTCCGGGGGGATGCCCGGTCCGTTGTCGATAATATCCACCCGGCACACCAGCCGGTGGCGTTTCTGGCCAATAGTGAACTGGCGCAGCACCCGGGTGCGGAAGGTAATGGTGGGAGGCTCGTCGCTACAGGGCCCGTCGCGGTACTCGAAGGCGGCCTCCATGGCATTGCGGGCGATGTTCAGGAAGGCCTGGATAAGCTGTTCCTTGTCGCCGGGGAACTCCGGCAGGCTGACATCGTAGTCGCGGCGGAAGTTGAGCCGGCCCCGGCTCTCCGCCTCCAGCAGCGTGCGCACCCGCTCCAGGACCTCGTGGACATTGGTGTCGGCCAGCTTCAGTGCCCGGTTGGGGCCCAACATGCGGTCCACCAGGCCACGAAGCCGGTCCGCCTCGTCAATGATGACCTGGGTGTATTCCTTCTGGCTGTCGTCGGACAGTTCCCGGTCCAGCAGTTGGGCGGCGCCACGGATGCCCCCCAGGGGATTCTTGATCTCGTGGGCCATGCCGCGGACCAGGATGCGGGTGGTTTCCTGCTGGGTCAGCAGGTCCTCTTCCCGGCTGATGCGCAGCAGGCGGTCCCGGGGCTGTATTTCCAGTAGCAGGTGGCTACTGTCCGCGCCGAAGGTGGTTACCGAGTAGTCCACAATCAGGCGGTTGCCAGTAGCCAGCAGGAACTCCGCCTCACGACGGGTGTAGGTCTGGCCGGTTTCGGCAGCGGCCTGGAGGGTATCCAGGGACTGGTTGGTCTCAAGCAGAAGGTCGGCCAGACGGACGTGCTGAACCCGGGAGAGGCTGGTCTCCAGCATGCTCTCGGCGGCGGGGTTCAGATAGTCGATTCGCAGGTTGTTGTCCACAACGATCACGGCGGTGGTCAGGCTGTCGAGTATGCTCTTGTATTCCGTAACGGCTGACATGAATCTCCCTCGGTTGATGGGCTGGCTGCTGCAAAAACCGATCCAGAATTGAGATCGCGTCGCGATTTCTTTCGATGATGCGCCATTTGCGGGCAGGGGTGCCGCCAGCCCGCTGGCTGTCCGCTGTAGCCTGGTGCGGACGGGGACGACCTGTGCTTATTGGCGGCTGGAAACGCCCCCTGTCGGAACAGAGTATGGCTGTTTATTGGTGCGAGCGCACTAAAATGGTGCGGCTCTCGAGGGTGGGGTCAAAACAGGGCTGGCGTGCCGTCTGGCCCGGCGGATCAATGGGCCTGGACCAGACGGAGGATATCAGTTAAGCACGGATGGGCGATGGACGGTAAAGGTGATCTTGTCGCCGGTGTAGATGCGCTTGCCTTCCGGGTTGATCACGTTGACACCGGCGTTGTGAGTGCCCCGGAAGACATTGTTGACGGTGACGGAACCGGAACTGGTCTGCCCCACCGGCTGGCCGTCCAGGGTGATTTCAAACTTGTGGCCCTGGCGCAGGGCCGGGTCGCTGGTCACCCGGAACTCCACGTTGCCGCTGCCACTGTGGAACGCCTCTTCATCCGCCGGGGATGTAAAGCTGACGGACTCGTAGGCATCCTGATCGCCAATGCCGTCTTCCTCTTCCTCAAGCTGTTCCTTGACGGTTTCAGGCTTTGGCATGGTGATGGTGGTGGCCGGCTTCACGTTGACACGCTCGGCACTATCGTCCGGCTCGTCGGTAAAGGTCACGTTGCCGTCGGCATCCACCTGGCGGTAGATCTCGGCCTGGACCGGAAGGGCGATCAATGCCGACGTCGTGGCGGCAATCAGGAACAATGCTTTCATGGGCAGAACCTTGTGATGGACCATAACGGGATTATCGACAGAGCGGAAAGGCAATGCAATGTGCCATACGTCGCCTCGGGTTACGGTGAGGTAAAAGTCACAAAAAAGCCCCGCCGGGGCGGGGCTTTCTCGGACTCAGCTGTTCCGCGGGTGCGGATCAGACAGAGTAGTACATCTCGAACTCGACCGGGTGGGTGGTCATGTTCAGCTTTTCCACTTCACCACGCTTCAGGTCAATGTAGCCGGCGATCATGTCTTCGGTGAACACGCCGCCACGGGTCAGGAACTCGTGGTCCGCTTCCAGGCTGTCCAGGGCTTCCTGGAAAGTCTCGGCAACGGTCGGGATGTTCAGGGCCTCTTCCTTCGGCAGGTCGTACAGATCCTTGTCCATGGCGTCGCCCGGGTGGATCTTGTTCTGGATGCCGTCCAGGCCGGCCATCATCAGGGCGGCGAAAGCCAGGTACGGGTTGGCGGACGCATCCGGGAAGCGTACCTCGATACGACGGGCCTTGGGGCTGTTCACATACGGGATCCGGATGGAAGCGGAACGGTTACGGGCGGAGTAGGCCAGCATAACCGGTGCTTCAAAGCCCGGAACCAGACGCTTGTAGCTGTTGGTGGAGGCGTTGGTGAAGGCATTGATGGTCTTGGCGTGCTTGATGACACCGCCGATGTAGTACAGGGCGGCTTCGCTCAGGCCGGCATAGCCGTCACCGGCGAACAGGTTCTTGCCGTCCTTGTTCAGGGACATGTGTACGTGCATGCCGGAACCGTTGTCGCCAACCACGGGCTTGGGCATGAAGGTGGCAGTCTTGCCGTAGGCGTGGGCCACGTTGTGCACGCAGTACTTGAGGATCTGTACTTCGTCGGCCTTGCGGGTCAGAGTGTTGGCGCCAACGCCGATTTCACACTGGCCGGCGGTGCCCACTTCGTGGTGGTGAACCTCGATTTCCAGGCCCATGGACTCCATGGCGGCACACATGGCGCCACGCAGGTCATGCAGGCTGTCCACCGGGGGAACCGGGAAGTAGCCGCCTTTCACGCCGGGACGGTGGCCGATGTTGTTGCGCTCGAAGTCTTCGCCGGATACCCAGGCGGCTTCCTCGGAGTACAGCTCGTACATGGCGCCTTTCATGTCAACGCTCCAGCGGGCGGAGTCGAACACGAAGAATTCAGGCTCCGGGCCGAACAGGGCGCCATCGGCAATGCCGGTGGACTTCAGGTATTCCTCGGCACGCTTGGCAACGGAACGCGGGTCACGCTCGTAGCCCTGCATGGTGGAGGGCTCCACGATGTCACAGGTGATGTTGAGGGTGGTTTCCTCGGTGAACGGGTCCAGTACGGAGGTGCTGTCGTCCGGCATCAGGATCATGTCGGACTCGTTAATGCCCTTCCAGCCGGAAATTGAAGAGCCATCGAACATCTTGCCGTCAGTGAAGAAATCCTCGTCCACTTCGGTGGCCGGCAGGGTGACGTGCTGCTCTTTACCACGGCTGTCAGTGAATCGCAGGTCGACCCATTTGACTTCGTGTTCTTTGATCAGATCAATCGTTTTGGACATTGTGCTTACTCCGTAAGTTAACCCGGATTGCGGGCGATTTTCGGTGTTCGTTGTGCCGGATCGTTCAGCGTTGCTGCGGTCCGATCGTTGGTATCAGCGGTGTCAGCGGTTCCGTACCGCCCTGATAGTCGGCTGCGTAAGTAAATGCAAACTGCTTGCCAGTTTTTTGTTGGCGCGCCAGAACAGCGCAACCACGGCCTCTGGGAGGGCTCTTTACGCTCTCCGCTGGGGCAGGCCCTGGTCGAGGGACCTTTGTTGTGCACTATAGTGGTGCAAATCAGGGTCTGGGTGATCACTTGTGGTGCATCTGGCATTAAGGTGCACCGAAACAGAATAGGCGTTTTTCTTCATATTAACGACACCCTGTTTCCTATATACTTCGCGCGCCTGCTAAAGACTCGTTGAAGACTCCAAGTGCAGGATACCGGCCTCACTGCCGGTGACAAGCATTCATTTTCCGGATTTGAGACGGTATGTGGGCCGGCCGACAGGTCGGGCGCGCATTGTGGACCCTCTCAGGTCGCCCGACATGCCTCAGGAAACCTGTTGTGATTGATAAGCTAAGAAATGTTGCCATTATTGCCCACGTTGACCATGGGAAGACCACCCTCGTCGACCAGTTGCTGCGCCAGTCCGGCACCCTGGACCGCAAGGAACTTGAGAACGAGCGGGTCATGGACTCCAATGACCAGGAAAAGGAACGCGGTATCACCATCCTGGCCAAGAACACGGCCCTGAAGTGGCACGATTACAACATCAACATCGTGGACACCCCGGGCCACGCCGACTTCGGTGGTGAAGTCGAGCGAGTCATGAGCATGGTGGACAGTGTGTTGCTGGTGGTGGATTCCATCGACGGCCCCATGCCCCAGACCCGTTTCGTGACCCAGAAGGCCTTCGATGCCGGCCTGCGCCCCATCGTGGTGGTCAACAAGATTGACCGTCCGGGCGCCCGTCCGGACTGGGTGGTGGATCAGGTCTTCGACCTGTTCGACAACCTGGGCGCCACCGAGGAGCAACTCGATTTCCCGGTGGTCTACGCCAGCGCCCTGAACGGCATCGCCGGCATGGAGCACGAGGCCATGGACGACAACATGGATGCCGTATTCCAGGCCATTGTCGATCACGTACCGGCGCCTGCGGTGGATCCGGATGGTACCTTCCAGATGCAGATCTCCCAGCTGGACTACAGCAGCTTCCTGGGTGTTATCGGTATCGGTCGTATTACTCGCGGCAAGGTGAAGACCAATACGCCGGTGACCGCGATTGGTGCCGATGGCAACAAGCGCAACGGTCGTATCCTCAAGATCATGGGCCACTCCGGTCTCCAGCGGGTGGAAGTGGACGAGGCCCAGGCCGGCGATATTGTCTGCATCAGCGGCCTGGATCAGCTCTTCATCTCCGACACCCTGTGCGATCAGAACGCGGTTGAGGCCCTGCCGGCCCTGACCGTGGACGAGCCCACCGTGTCCATGACCTTCCAGGTCAACGACTCCCCGTTCGCCGGCAAGGAAGGCAAGTACATCACCAGCCGCAACATCAAGGAGCGCCTGGAGAAGGAATTGCTGCACAACGTGGCCCTGCGGGTCGAGGATGGCGAGTCCGCCGACAAGTTCAAGGTTTCCGGTCGTGGCGAACTGCACCTGTCGGTGCTGATCGAGAACATGCGTCGTGAGAATTTCGAGCTGGCGGTCGGTCGCCCGGAAGTGGTGATTCGTGAAATCGACGGTGTCAAGCAGGAGCCCTACGAAAACGTTATCGTCGACATCGAAGAGCAGCATCAGGGGCCGGTGATGGAGCAACTGGGTCTGCGCAAGGGCGACATGACCAACATGATCCCGGACGGCAAGGGCCGCATGCGTGTTGAATACGTGATTCCGGCCCGTGGCCTGATCGGCTTCCGTAACGCCTTCCTCACCATGACGTCCGGCAGCGGTATCCTGACCTCGACCTTCAGCCACTACGGACCGCTGAAAGAAGGTGCCATGGGCAGCCGTCAGAACGGTGTGCTTATCTCCATGGCCAAGGGCACGGCGATGACCTATTCGCTGGAAACCCTGCAAAGCCGGGGCAAGCTGTTCCTGTCACCGGGTGACGAGATCTACGAGGGGCAGTTGTGCGGTATTCACAGCCGCGACAACGACATTGTGGTCAACCCAACCAAGGCCAAGAAGCTCGACAACATGCGTGCGTCCGGCAAGGACGAGGTCATCGGCCTGGTGCCTCCGATCCGCCACACCCTGGAGCAGGCCCTGGAGTTCATCGATGAGGATGAACTGGTCGAGGTGACGCCCAAGTCTCTCCGGCTGCGCAAGAAGCTGCTGACCGAGAACGACCGCAAGCGGGCCGGCAAGAAGAGCTGAGCCCCGGGTTATTCCCGGCTAGTGACGTCGACACCCTCGCCCTTGACGGGGCCAGCGAAGCGCAGAACAGACGCAGGCTGGCCCCCTCAAGGGCGAGAGGCTTATAAAAATGAATCCCCCCGCCAATCTCGGCTAGACTCCTTGTAGTGCCAAAAGGAGCCCCCATGCTGACCCTCTACCCGGACATCGAACCCTATGCCCGCCACCGGCTGGCGGTGGAGCCTCCCCACGAGCTGTACCTGGAAGAATCCGGTAATCCCGACGGCATACCTGTCATCGTTATCCACGGCGGTCCCGGTGGCGGCTGCGAGGACTGGTACCGGCGCTTTTTCGATGCCGAGCGTTTCCGCATTATCCTGCTTGACCAGCGCGGGGCGGGCCGGTCGACGCCCCTGGCGGAACTGGAGGGGAATAGCACCCAGGCACTGGTGCAGGATCTGGAACGGGTGCGGGAATTCCTGGGCATCGATCGCTGGATGCTGTTCGGGGGCAGCTGGGGCTCAACCCTTAGCCTGGCCTATGCCCAGGCCCACCCTGAGCAGGTGCTGGGACTGGTGCTGAGGGGGATCTTCCTGTGTCGCCCTGACGATATCCAGTGGTTCTATCAGCACGGTGCCGGTCGCGTTTTTCCGGATTACTGGCGGGACTACGTGGCCCCGATTCCGGAAGACGAGCGGGCCGACATGGTGTCTGCCTATTACCGCCGGCTGACCAGCGACAACGAGCTGGAGCAGATCCAGGCCGCCAAGGCCTGGTCGGTGTGGGAAGGGCGGTGTGCGACCCTGCACCCCAACCCGAGGGTGGTGGAGCATTTTGCCCATCCCCACACGGCCATTGCGCTTGCCCGCATCGAGTGCCACTACTTCATGAACAACGCCTTCCTGGCGCCCGGCCAGTTACTGGCGAATGCGCACCGGCTGGCGGATATACCCGGGGTGATTGTTCATGGGCGCTACGACATGGTCTGCCCACTGGATAACGCCTTTGCCCTCAGCGAAGCGTGGCCGCAGGCCGAGCTGCGCGTAATCCGGGACGCCGGGCATTCGGCTTCGGAGCCACCGATTGTCGACGCGCTGATAAGAGCGGTGGAAACCGTCTCCCGTCAGGCGGAGCCGCGGCTGGCCTGAGGCTCTTTGTTGTGATCTGGGTCACGCGAGTTTCAAAATCAGAGCACCGACCGTGACGCCACTTGCGCCCGGATAACTCCGTCTATAGAATCCGGTCCGTCTTCAAACCAACCCCGTTTCAAGGACGTCATGAAGGGACTGATCCAGAGGGTAACCCAGGCCAGTGTGTCGGTGGACGGCGAGGCGATCGCCAGCATCGACAAAGGACTGTTGCTGTTACTCGGGGTTGAGCGCAAGGATACAACCGGCGAGGTCGAAACCCTGCTCCGCAAGATCCTTCGATATCGGGTGTTTCCCGACGGACAGGGCCGTATGAACCGCAGCCTGGTGGATTGTGGCGGCGCTCTCCTGATTGTTCCCCAGTTCACGCTAGCGGCGGATACCGGGTCGGGAACAAGACCGGGGTTTTCCGACGCGGCTGCGCCCGAGGTGGCGAGCCGCCTGGTGGACGAGTTCGTGCGCCAGTCCGTTGCCGAGCTGGGCGAGCCCCGGGTAGGAAAGGGCCGGTTCGGGGCGGATATGAAAGTGGCCCTGGTGAATGACGGGCCGGTGACTTTTTTGTTGAGTGTCTGAGCCAACTTGTGATTGCGAAGTGTTAACGTTACAGTCTCGTCACTTCTGGATTCGCTCACTTAATGTGCGGGAACAAGGCGGAACGGCAAAAGGTGCTCTAAACTGGTGCGGTTAGGGTGGAGGCAGAAGGGCTCCCACAATTCTTTAGTCCCTAATTCTCTGAATTGTAGACCCTTTCCAGGTAGTGGCCTTGATCTTGTTTAAGGACGTAAAGCCGAAACTTACATGCCTTACCTGAAATTACCATCATTTGCCAATAAATGTTGGTTAAAAATTTGCAAAATTCTGGAAAGTGTATTACAACAATCTTTAACCAGATAATCCTTTAAGAAGGATTTGTAAGTGATTGACTGTGAAGGGCTCCGCGAGAAGAAGCCTGACGTCATCACCCCGCTTTCACAGCGTGAGCTGGCGATGGCGGGTGTACTGAGACTGACAGGCGGGTCAGGCCCGTCGCTAAAAACCTGAGTTAACTCAAAAGGAAGCTATAAGATGAAAAAAACAGCTATTGCATCAGCCATCGCCTTTGCCATGGTCGCTGCTCCGACAGTCGTGTCGGCCGCGACCAGCAAAGAGTACTCCGAGCTGAACGCTCGCCTGGACGCCATGCCGGAGATTTACGGTAACGTCCAGATGATGTACACCAACTCGGATCATGAGGATTTCGAGGGTTCAGGAAGTCAACTGACAGACTACACTTATTCTACTCTGGGGATTCGTGGCAGCCACGAAATCATGCCGGGAGTCGAAGCTTTCGGAAAGCTTGAGCTGGAAGGTTTCTTTCCAACTGAAGGCGAGACCAATGAAACTATCGAAACCGACGAAGCCTATCTTGGTGTTCGCGGGAATTTCGGTGAAGTGTGGGTTGGTTCCGACGATTCCCAGTATGAAACCCTGATTGGTGGTTATGGCAACTGGTACTATGAAGTTGGTAACGGGAATTTTTATGCCAACTGGACTACCGGCGAAGACGACCTGATTCAGTACGTGTCACCGAGCTTCGGCGGGCTGACCCTGCATGGTGTTATGCAGGTTGACGGCAAAAGCGAGCGGGACGAAAACGGCCAGAGCCGTGACAACAAGTATCCGTACCAGTTGGGCATGAAATATCAGCATGACCGGTTTGCCGTGGCGCTGGCTATGGACTCAAATGATGGCGCCGCAAACAACGAAAACACCTATGGTGTCCGAGTTGACTTTTTTGTAACGGATGCACTGTCGCTGAATGCGTTCTATTCCACCCAGGAAGGGGATGAGTCTGTGGCAGCCGCTGGTGAATCGTTCGGCGCTGACCCGGTTGAGTCTGCGGAGTCGTTTGGTAACGTGGCAGAAAACACCGGTCTGGGCGAGGAGTTGATCGGCGTTCAGGGGATTTACACCATGGGCGCCTCGCGTTTCACGCTGTCTTACGAAATGGAAGAAGACGATGTGGACGGTGCTGGTGACGGTAAAAGGGAGTCGTCTAACATCACCGCCCAGGCCCTGCATAACGTTTCCGACAACCTCTATGTGTATGTTGAAGGCCTTCATCGTAACGACGAAGAAGGTGACGTTTACGATTCCGCTTACAATGAGCTGAATATCGGTGGCGCTTACCTCTTTTAATATGTAGGGAGGCGTGTGTCACCCTCATAATGTAGTGCAGTAACCTGGTAGCTGGAACCTGATGCGCCTTGTGCTAAAGGTTCCAGCTGCTAAGGCGTTGCTTGGAAGGCAAATTTATTGCCGTATGTTTCGGGTAAATCCTTTGCTCGCCCTGTAACCAAACGGTCCCCATCAACTACCACTCCGCTTGCTGATTCCAGCGAAACCCCATAAGTCTGAATTCCGGGCCATCTGCAAGGGTTCTACCCCGTTTCCACGGACGGTTTTAAAACGGCTGATAACTTCTGATCCTGAACGGCAACCCTACGTCGCATCCTGGGATTATGGAACCGCTCAATGTAGTCGAATACATCAGCTCTCGCTTCGTTCTGAGTGCGGTAATGTCGATGGTGAATGCGCTCACGCTTGAGCATTCCGAAGAATCCCTCACAGGCCGCGTTATCGCCACAGTGGCCGACTGCACTCATGCTGCTCACCAGGCGGTTGCTGCCGAGATATCGTTGATAGTCTCCGCTGGTAAATTGACTGCCTCGATCTGAATGCAATATCACCGGGACTTTCCCCTGGCGCTGCCAAACGGCCATCTCAACCGCTCTTATCACCATATGCCGATCCTGTCGGTGATGCATCGACCAGCCAACGATCAGCTTGCTGAACAGGTCGAGAACCACGCAGAGAAAGAGCTTTCCTTCCTGCGTGGGTATCTCCGTAATATCCGTCACCCACTTGGTGTCTGGCTCCAGAGCGGACAAATTTCGCTCCAGATGATTCCGGATTCCCGGTGGCCGATGAGATCGACGCCCCAAGCGTCCGCGCTTCTTGCGTGGCCAACCCTGAATGCCGTGTTTGGCCATCAACCGAGCAACACGGTTCAGACTGGTTGACGTGCCTTCGGCAACCAGGTCCTCGTGCATTCGGGGTGAGCCAATCATGCCACCGCTATCGTCATGAATCTCTCTGATGCGTGACAGCAAGTGCTGATTCGCCTTTGCCCTGGCGGACTGCGGGCGAGATACCCAAGCGTAATAACCGCTGGCCGACACCTTCAGGCATCGGCACATAAGACGTATCGGGAAATGATTGCGACAACGTTGAATCGCCTGATACCTCAGGACGACTCCTTTGCGAAGAACACTGCCGCTTCGCGCAAAAAATCACGCTCCTTCTTCACGCGAGCCAATTCTCGCTTGAGACGGGCAACCTCCTCGTCTCTGGGAGAACCAGAGCCTTTGAAGGCCTTGTCTGTCTCCTCATCCGCTTCTCTGCGCCAACGAGACAGGAGATTGGGATTGATGCCGATCTCCAATGCTATTTGGCGACAACTCACACCGGGTTGACGGGTTAAAGCGATGGCTTCGCGTTTGAACTCTGGGCTATATTTTCTGCGTCTGGACATGAACACTCCTTTGGCACAGTGTGCCTCTTTTTAGGAATGTCCGCAGTAACAGGGTAGAACCCCTTTAGCGTGAGTACGAAAAAGCCGGGATCGGAAGATCCCGGCAACACCTGTGTTAACTCATGTCAGGCTTCGCTGTAGCGCCTGCAGTTGTATTCTGACTTCACGTTCCGGCGGTTACATAGAGAATTTGTGCTCGAAACCGACACCGAAGTAGGTGTCTTCCAGGGAAGACGTATTCTCATCCGCTTCCGCATTGGCGTAGTAGCCAAAGATCTTGCTCTTGTCACCCACCTTGTAGTCGGCCCCCAGAGCCATCAGCGTGAGGTCGTCGTCAGTCTGGTCCATGCTGGTCAGACCATACTGCGCCTTCAGCTTCAAACGGTTCAGGCTGAAGGCGCCACTGAGAATGTAGGAGCTGTCCTCGTAGCTCATGCCCGCCACGTCATCAGAGGTTTCGGATTTCTGGTAAATCGCCCCTAACTCGAAGTTCTGAATGCGGGCACCGCCGGAGACGCGCACCGCGTCTACCAGGTAGAGATCTTCGCCGATACCGGCAAAGTCAGCATCATAGATGTTGGTGGTGACTTCCGAATCGTATGCCACAGCGCCGAAGATAGTTCCATTATCGAATACCACGGAAGAGGAGAACGCGTCGGCGGCGTTGTCCCTGGTTTCACCGGCCTTATCGTCGCCTTCTCCTGGGATCATGGCCAGGTTCAGGGTGATGACGTCAGCGAGTTTCGGTGTGCTGTACTGGATAATGTTGCTGACCCGCTCTTCGCCACCAAGGATCGAACTGATATCGCCGCCCAGATTGTCGAACAGGTCCACGTCCAACTGTGCTTTCTTGAACGGCGTATCGAACTTGCCAGCAATCAGCGTACCCAGATTGGCGTGCGTGAAACCGCCGTAGATGTTCCGCTGATCGAAGGTTTCGCCACCGCCGGAGTCGCCGTTATCGACATCGATTTCGAACTCGGCCTGATAAATGGCCTGAACATTCTGGAAGTCCAGGTCAAGGGCGCCCTTGACGCCGATACGGGAAGCATTGCTGTTCAATTCCCACTGGTCGTCGGTGCCGTTATCGTAGTTCTCGTAAGAGACATTGACCTTGCCGTATACCGTCGGGCCCTTATCCGCCAGTGCGATGGACGGTGCGGCAACCAGTGTGCCGATAGCTGCTGCAAGCAATTGTTTTTTCATTCGCTTTCTCTCCAGATTCGATCGTTACCGATCAGTATTGAGTTCGTGGTGCCTACTATGCGGAGAGAATATGAATAAATGGTTAACTTAATATTTCATTTTTGTGAAAAGGCTCCCTTGTCGGAGCAGATCTCTGGAGGGGGGTTCTGCAGGGCGTAAGTGATAAGACGGAAATGCTTGGCCTTTACGTCTTTCGGACGCCAGTCAGGTAATGTTGCTTCGGGAAGTGGCCGGACCCTGGGGCCCGGCGAGAAAAGCAGGGTGTCCGTGAGGCTCCGTATCCATGGCTGGAAACTGTCGAGCACTCACGGACTGTCAGGCCTGTCAGACCTCGTGTGTGTGGTCCCTGATCCATCCCCGTGAGAAGGTCTGGTACAGCGCTGGCAGAACCACGAGCGTCAACAGCGTTGCCGAAACCAGTCCCCCCACCACGACGGATGCCAGCGGGCGCTGAACGTCAGAGCCAATCCCTGACGCCATCAGCATCGGTATCAGGCCCAGTGCAGAGGTGAAGGCTGTCATCATCACCGGCCGTAACCTTGTAAGGGCTCCCTCAAAGGCAGCTTCCGCTGGAGGTAACCCTCCCTCGACTCGCTGGTTGATCGCGCTGATCATGACCACGCCATTGAGTACAGCCAGGCCGAAAAGCGTGATGAAGCCGATAGAGCTCGGTACAGACAGGTACTGCCCCGTTATCCAGAGGCTCACCACCCCGCCGATCAGGGCAAGGGGTACGTTTAGCATGATCAGTAGCGCCTGCCCCACTGAGCCGAAGGCAAAGTAGAGGAACAGGAAAATCAGCGCCAGTGAAATGGGAACAACAATCATCAATGTCTGCTGAGCCCGACGCTGGTTCTCGAACTGACCGCCGAACACCACCGAGTAGCCCGCCGGCAGGTCCACCTCTTCCGCAATCCGGCGGTCAAGTTCGGCTACCACGCCGCCCATGTCACGACCCTCGATATTTGCCTGAACGACTACCCGGCGCTGAACGTCATCCCTGCGGATCTGCGGCGGACCTTCCTCAATCGCCACTTCAGCGACGTCTTCCAGCCTGACCCAGGCACCGTTGGGTGCCTGAAGGATCAGTGAGCGAATGCTCTCCGCACTGTTTCGGTACTGCTCAGCCAGGCGCACGTAGATGTCGTACCGTTCATTGCCCTTGATCACCTGGCCGGCACTCTGGCCACCGATCGCGTCAGACACCAGTTCCATGACCTGTGCGACTGAAATGCCATAGCGGGCGAGGCGATCCCGGTCCGGGCGGACGATCAGTTGAGCCTCCCCGGCGATCTGTTCCATCTGAACATCGCGGGTGCCTTCAACGGACTTGGCAAGGGTTTCGATGGCCTGGCCCTTCTCGGCAAGAATGTCCAGGTCGGGCCCGAACAGCTTGATGGCCAGCTGCGCCTTTACGCCAGAGAGCAGTTCGTCCACGCGGTTGGCAATGGGCTGGGAAAAGTTAAGGATAAGCCCCGGATGAACTGAGAGCTCCTCCTGTATCAGTGCCTGGAGCCCTTCCCGGTCCTCGGCCGACTCCCACTGTTCCGCGGGCTTTAACCCGATATACATCGCGATGTTGGATACGGGTTCGGGGTCACCGCCCAACTCGGCACGACCAATGCGGCTGGTCACATAGGTCACCTCCGGGAATTTCATGATTCGCTTTTCCAGCTTGGGCGCAATTTCCACCGCGGCATCGACGTTGACCGAGGGAGCAAGCGTCACCCGCACCATCATGGTGCCTTCCTCCATCTCCGGCATGAATTCGGTACCGAGCCTGGGAATGAGGAAGATGGCAAACGCCAGCATGACGATTGCTGTACCTGCGACAATGCTCCGAAACCGTATGGCGCGGTCCAGCAACCAGCGATAACCGGCTTCCAGCGGCTTCAATATCGGACTCGGACGATAATGGATGCCCCGGCGGAAGAAGTAGCTGGCCAGTGCCGGCACAACCACCAGCGCTGTACCCAGTGCGGCGAGCTCCGCGAGTACAATGCTGATTGCCATCGGCGTGAACATTTTCCCTTCCACTCCCTGGAGGGTAAACAGTGGCAGGAACACCACGACGATAATCATGACGGCGAAAAACACCGATCTGGCGACCTCCTTGGTGGCTTCCGCGATACGTAGCGATACACCTTGCGGATCGTCCTGCTCAGCCTGGTCGTGGTCGATTTCCGTTCCGCTGTCGTCAGGGGTGAGCTCTCGCCTCCGTTCGGAGTCGTGGAACCGGTCCGGGCGGGATATATGGCTGAAGATGTTTTCCATGACCACGATGGAGCCATCCACCATCATACCGATGGCAATGGCCAGCCCTCCGAGGGACATGAGGTTCGCCGACATGCCGAAATAGCTCATGACCATCAGTGCCAGACCTACCGAAATGGGAATCGATAGCAGCACCAGCAGAGAGGCCCGAAGATTCAGCAGGAACAGGGCCAGGATGATGACGATAAAGACGAATGCCTGCAGCAGTGCATCCACCACGGTGTCAACGGCACTGAACACCAGATCCGATTGGTTGTAGTAGGGCTCGATCCTGACACCTTCGGGCAGTGCCTTCTGGATGGTGGGAAGCAGTTCTTCAATATCGGTAATCGTTTCCGCGGTGTTGGCCCCGAAACGTTTGAGCACGATGCCGGCGACCACTTCGCCCATGGCCTGAACCTCGCCATCGGCGGTTCTCTTGGTCATGGTGACAGCGCCCTGACGTATCTCACCGCCGTAGGCCACCTCGGCAACGTCCCCGACGGTGATGGCTGTACCATCAACTTCCTTGACCGGTACGTTTGAGATATCCCGCAGGCCATCTTTACCGCTCCGGACCCAGCCAACGCCGCGAATGACCAACTGTTCGCTGCCGCGGTTGACATACCAGCCGCCGGCATTGCGGTTACCCGCATTGATGGCTTCGGTGACGTCATCAGCGGTCAGGTCGTAGGAAAGCAGCTTGGCCGGATTCAGCTTGACCTGGTACTGGCGGACTTCTCCACCGTATGAAAGCAGCCCCGTGACACCTTCGACCGGCATCATCAGCAGTTTCACCACCCAGTCATTGAGGCTCCTCAGTTCCATGGGGCCGTACTTTTCCGGATTCTCGCTGGTCAGCACATACTCATAGACCTGGCTGAGGCCACTGGTATTCGGGCCCATCTCGGGCTGTCCCACGCCTTCGGGAATCTGCTCCCGGGCAGCCTGAAGCTGTTCAAAGACAAGCTGTCGGGCGAAGTAGATGTCGGTGCCTTCCTCGAAGACAACGGTGATCACTGACAGCCCCGTACGTGAGATCGACCGGACCTCCTCGACGCTTGGCAGCGAGTAGATGGTCGCTTCGATGGGGAAGCTGATAAGCTGCTCCACCTCCTCGGCGGCCAGCCCCGGCGCCTCCGTGTTTATGACGACCTGGACATTGGATACGTCCGGGAATGCATCCAGGTTAAGTCGGGGGATGGTGAAAACAGCTACTATGACGGCCGCGAACAGGCCGATCACAACCAACAGGCGGCTTCTCACCGCCCAGTCGACAATGGCGTTAAGCATGAGGTCCCCTTTAGTGGTTGTGTACGGAGAAACCGCCCTTGGCAATTTCGGAATTAAGGTAGAACGAACCGTCAGTCACGACGGTGGTGCCAGGTTCAACGCCAGCGATCTGTACTTTTCCGGAGAGCTCTTTCAATCTCCGGATATCGACCTGCCGATACTTGCCCGGAGCTTCCTGTATGAATACCACCCATTCACCGGCGCTGTTACGATTCAGTGCCCGTTCAGGAACCAGCAGGCCGGGTTCACCCTGATCCGCTTCTATGGCCACTTCAACAAATTCACCAGGGTGCGGTGAGTGCTCCTCGTCAAGCTCAAGCTCAATGCGCACGCCCATTGTGCGAGTACTTTCGTCCAGTCGATGATGTTTCTGAACGACCGTGCCCTGGTGCCACTCGTCCCCTATGCGGACCCTCGCCGGTTCGCCGGGTTCGATGGCGCGCGCGGCCGAGGCCTGAACCGTCGCTTCTACCCAGACGCTGGATTCATCAGTGATCATGAAGAGCGGTGTTCCGGTCTCCACATACTGACCCACCACGAAATCATCCTCGATAATGGTGCCCGCCACTGACGCAAGCAGCCTGAACTGACCAAGTTGAAGCTCGTCTTCGCCGCGCAAAAACTGAGTAACCTGGGTTTCGGTCATGCCGTAGGCCTGGAGTCTGGACTGTGCCTGCTGGAACGCGACACGGGCCTCTATATAGCGCGCCTCTCCGACCACGGACTTGCCTAATTCGCGAACGCGGTACCATTCACGGGCAGCGATCTGGAGCGCGCCCTGGGCTTCGGCCATTTCAACACTGGTCAACAGTACAAGGGGAGCGCCTTTTTCGACCACGTCGCCCAGTTCCGCCATCCGTGAAACGACTTGCGCCGGAATCCTTGTACTCACGCGAGCGGACCGGTAGTCGTTCAGCTGGACTTCACCGGGGGCCGTGACGATTTCCGGCACTGGCTGAAGTTCAAGCTTTCTGGCCTCGATATTGGCCATGCGCTGCGATTCGCTGCTCAGCTCCACCACGCCCGGGGGGGCCTCATTGTGGCCTTCTTCGGCATGTCCTTCCTCTTTATGTTCTTCTTCATGTCCATCGGCGTCATGCCCTTCTTCTGAGGCCCTTTGCTCGTGCCCCTCACCTTCGTGTTCGCCCTCCTCTTCGTGGCCTGACCCCTCATGGCCGGGCTCCTCATGGGTTTCTTCGGACATTTGGGCGCTAGCCTGGCGCTGGCCCTCCTCGGCGGCATGATCGTGCTCGCCGTTTTCTTCGTGATTGGTTTGAGCCCCGACCGGAGCGCCTGCAAGCATTGCTACGAGTGTCAATGTAAAAAACTGAAACGGCATGTTCATGCAAATCTCCGTTAAACGTTAAAGCCCAAGTTCGCTCAATCCGGCCTGCCAGTCGCCACTGACAACAAGCCAGTTGGTCCAGCTGCTCCAGGTCTGTGCCTGCAGGCGTAAACCGGAGGCGCGGGTATCCAGGCGTTGTTGAATCTGCAACAGGTACTCGGTGGCATTGAGCTCACCCACCTGCCAGAGCCGCTCCAGAAGATCCAGACCTTCGTCCAGGCGTCCACTAACGGCCTGGTTCCAGTCTTGCAGGGCATTTCGGCTGCTCTGGTAGTTTTCCAGCGCTGTTTTCAGTTGGGCCTGCAGACGTTCGTATTCGGCGTGCATGCGAGCTTCCACCGCGAGGGCGTTACTGGCGGCGCTGTCCACTTCGTCGCTATAGTCATTGCGAACGTACAGGGGAATGCTGAAACTGAGGCCCACGATGTCGTTCTCGCCGTCTCTCGAGACGCTGGCGCCAATAACCGGGTCAGCGTTACGGTTGCTTTTGGCAACATCGATTTCGGCCTGAGCAGCGGCTAGCTTGCTGCGCAGGGCAGCAATGCGGGGGTGGCGCTTAGCGAGCTCGTCCAGCCGGGTGCTTTCTATCGGTGGTGGCAGATCTTCCGGTAATCCGGGCCAGCCCCGCGGCGTACCGCTCGAAAGTTCTCGAACGGACTGCAATGCCTCGTTGGCCTGAACTCTCTGCTCGGCCAGGGTGCTTTGGCCTTCCGCCAGTGCAAGGCGTGCCAGGTCGAGATCTGTCTGGCCAATATCGCCCGCCCGCTTGCGGTCCTCAGACAGATCGACAAAGCGTTGCAGTACATCGACCCGGCTCTGGGCAAGGTCGACAAGGTGCTGGGATGTGCGGTAGCTAATCAGCGCCTTCAGTGCCTTAGCCGCAATCTGCTGTTCTACCAGAGAAAGCTCCGCCTTCGCGCTCAGAACATCGCCTTGAGCGGCCAGAGCACGAACCTCGCGTTTGTCGCTCCAGTCAATGGTTTGGCTGATACCGACGCCCAGTTTGCTGACTTCGTTACCGAAAGCCGCCTGTTCGCCTCCGCTTTCGGCCTCGAAGTTTAGCTCGGGGTTGTAGAGAGGCTGGGAAGCCGCGTTTTGTCGGCTGATGGCGGCATCTACTTCTTCGCGCGCGGCACGGACATCGAAGTGTTCTGCCGTCACCGATTCGGCAAATTCGAGCAGGGTTGTTTCCGGGCTTGTAGTCTGGGAAGCGACCGCAGACCATGGGCTCGCCAATCCGCAGGCGAGGCCTATGGTTGCGAGCCATGTTCGATATGACATGGATGACTCCTGGGTATATTACCTGAGACGTGGTTTTGGAATTCTGTGCAGAGAGAGCGCGTCAGGCTCTGGGAGGCCGTTCGGGGGGCGCGATGAAGCGTGAGAAAAGGTAACTGGTGTAAATCACGGGGGATGGATTCGCACCGCGACACGTTGTCGTCAGCCTGGACGAGGGGAGTGCAAGACCATGAATCACTGAATGGCAGTTCTGGTCGTGTCCGGTTTTGGCTTTCGAGTAATCTGTATTGTCGGCGTTTTCGCTCAACTCAATACTTGAGTGCTCAACAGGAGACACATGTCCTGACGCCAGGTCAGTTGCCCAGCCCATGGCTGACACCAGCAAGAAGAAACATAAGAGAATTACTGGGAGTCTGTGTCGCACGGTCAAACTATCCTGTTTGCGTTTCGGCGCTATGAGCGAAAAGCATGGTATTGCAACCTTTCGGCCTATGCAACCTCGACCCTGATTTTACGGTTCCGGACAGGGGGAATTGTCCCGGACCGCTAGCGTCCACCGCAGGTGGTGTTGGGGCGGTCAGCCGTGGCCATAGATTCTCGCGTCCTTGTGGATATGGTCGGAATGTTCAAACTCCAGTGTTGAATGGTTTATGTCGAACTCCTGCTCAAGTACCCGCTTTATCCGGTATTTGGTGTTCTCGAGCTGGTCCCACAGGCTGTCTTCCACGACCACATGGGCCTCCAGCGAGGAATCATGTTCTCCCATCTGCCAGAAGTGTACATGGTGGAGGTCGATGACACCCTCAATGTCCAAGAGCGTCTGGATCACCGCATCGGTATCAATGTTCGTGGGACTGGCCAGCATAAGCGTTCTGATCGTGCCTCCGATTTCCGTCAGACCGAGATAGAGAATATAGCCGGCGATTCCTATGGTGATGGCAGGATCAACCCATCTCATGTCATAGAGCAGGATAAGGACCCCGGCAATAACCACGGCAACCGAGGCGAGAGCATCCGAGAGGTTGTGGAGGAACAGCGCCCGGATATTGATGCTGTCCTTCTGCATGGAATAAGTCAGCAAGGCGGTCAGTGTGTCCACCACCAGAGCGACACAGCCGAGCCAGACGACCCACCAGCCCTTGATATCCGGTGGGTCGATGATGCGCATGCCGCCTTCGTAGACCAGGTAGAGTCCGATAATGATCAATGACGTGTAGTTGATGAGGGCCGCGACGATCTCGATCCGACCGTATCCGAAGGTCATGCGTGCGTCAGCCGGACGGCGTGCGATTTTCCGGGCGGCATAGGCGATCACGAGCGATGCCATGTCGGAAAAATTATGCAGGGCGTCGGCAATCAAAGCCAGGCTGCCGGCAAAGATACCGCCAGCGATCTGTGCCAGAGTCAGGGTGGCGTTCGCCCAGATGGCCAGCGCAACCCGTTTGTCTCGGGAAGACGGATCAATGTGGGTGTGATCATGACTCATTACGTCAGGCTCCGAAAAAAATATCGTTAGACTATAGATGTTTGTTGGTCGATCTGCCAATGCATGGTTGGTAGGTCCGGCATGCCTTTAATGTTTGATTGACACCTCTCCTCCAAATTCAGGTCGTGGCTTGCCTTCTCTGGTAGTCTGGCGATCGGCGATAGACTTCGGTTTTCTCTTGAGTGGTGGAAAAGATGGCAGAAGAACTGGAAATCAAGCTGAGTCTTACCCCGGTTGCCCTGAACCAGGCCGCAGAGTGGCTGTCGGCCCAGACCGGTGTCAGTATAGGCGCTGAGAAGACGCTGATTAACCGTTACTACGATACCCCGGCCGGAGACCTCAACCACCAGAAAGTGGCCCTGCGCGTTCGTCAGGCAGGTGACAAGTATATCCAGACCCTGAAAACCAAGGGTGAGTTCGTGGATGGTGCTCATCGGCGTCAGGAGTGGGAATGGCCCCTGATGGGCAGGGAGCTCAACATCGGCCTGATTGCCGACACCCCGGTGGGCCAGGATGTGAACCTGGCGGCACTGCAGCCGGTGTTCGAGACCAATTTTGTGCGGCGCATACGGATGCTGGAGGGGAGCGGTACCACCATCGAATGCGCCCTCGATCAGGGCAGCATCCTGGCCGGCGGGCAGCGTCGGGATCTGTGCGAGCTGGAACTTGAGCTGAAACAGGGCGACCCGGGGCCGTTGCTGGACTGGGCGCGGGCACTGGCGGGCAGGGTGCCTGTGTTCCTGAACCTGATCAGCAAGGCGGAGCAGGGTTATGCGCTCGCGGGGCTGCATCAGCCGGTCCCGCTGGCGGAGCAGGATCCGTTGGTGAACCGCGTGTTGCACGGTCTGTCACGGGCGTGGTTGTCGGGGGCCGTGGATGAGGCGTTGACGGCGGACCTGCGGGGGCTTTCGGATCGGGACGCGCTGCCAGACACGCTCGCCGGTGAACTGGCCTGGTTGAAGGGCGCGCTGGACTCGGGCGAGAATGTGGCTGATCTGGCCGCCGGCACCACCAGGCTCGGGCAACTACAGCTCGCTCTGCTGGAGCTGCCCGAAGAGTAACAGGATGACGGGGCGGGCCGTCACAGACCCAGCACCACCGAGGCAACGGTGAAATAGATCAGCACCCCGCTGACGTCCGCAATGGTGGTGATCAGCGGCATGCTGGCCGTCGCCGGGTCGAACTGCAGTTTATCCAGCAGGAAGGGCAGCAGCATGCCGATGATGCTGCCCATCAGCACAACAATCAGCATCGAAATCGCCACCACGGTCGCGATATCCGGGCCCGCCTTGACCACGCCCACCACGGTGACCGCCGCCGCCATGGTCAGGCCCAGACCTGTGGCCACCAGGATATCCTTGCCCAGCAGCATGCCCCAGTCCTTTGCGGTGACGTCACCGGTGGCCAGGCCCCGCACCATCAGGGTGGCGGACTGGGCGCCGGCGTTACCGCCACTGGCGATCAGCAGCGGCATGAAGAACAGCAGGGCGATGTGGCTGGAGATGGTCTGCTGGAAATGATCGATGCTGGCGCCGGTGAAGATGTTGGCGAACACCAGGATCACCAGCCACTGCACCCGTGAACGGTACAGCGAAAAGGGTGATGCCGTCTTCAGGCCCGTTTCCAGCCGGCCGACCGTGGCACCCTTGTGCATGTCCTCGGTGGCTTCGGCTTCGGCCACGTCCATGGCGTCATCGTAGGTCACGATGCCCACCAGGCGCTCGTCATCGTCGACAATCGGCAATGCCAGCAGGTCGTAGCGGGAGATCAGCCGGGCCACCTCTTCCTGTTCGGTATGGGTGTGGGCGGACACCAGGCCGGTGGCCATAAGTGAGTCCACCATGGCACCGGGGGCACTGGTGATCAGGTTGCGCAGGGAAATGGCCCCCTGCAGCCGGTGATCCCTGTCCACCACATAGGCCTGGTAGATGGTCTCCTTGTCCGGTGCGGTATTGCGCAGCAGGGCCAGGGCCGAGGCCACGGTCATGCCGGCACTGACCACGGCATAGTCGGAGGTCATCAGGGCGCCGGCGGTACCCTCCTCAAAGCTGGCCAGGCGACGCAGGTCTTCCCGCTCCCGGCTGGCCAGGGACTGGAACAGGGCGTGCTGCTGGTTTTCGTCGAGGATGTTGAAGAAGTCGGCCCGTTCGTCCGCCGACATGTCGGTAACGATGCCGGCCAGTTCCCGTTTGGGGATGAGGCGGGAAAAGGTGAGCTGTGTCTCGGGGCTGATGTAGCCGAAAATCTTGGCCTGCTGCTCCACCGGCAGGCTCCGCAGCACGCGCAGGCCGGTGTCGTCGTCCTCACCGGTGGTATGTTCGATAAATTCCGCGAGGTCAGCGGCGTTGAAGGCCGAGACAGCCGCCCGGATCTCGTCCGTCTGGTCGTTTTCCAGGGCTTCGTAGAGCGGTTGGAAGAACTCGGAATCAAGGAATGACACGCTGCAGCCTCGTTGTTAATGCCTATGGGCGCCGTCCGGGATCAGGTCAGGGGCCGGCCGAACGTCTATCGCGCGGGCTCCTCGGGGTGTTCGTGCATGGCCTGCCATTTGTCGAGGAATTGGCGGTAGCGCTCCAGGGCCTCCTCGACAACGGACAGATCGGGTGTCTCACTGGACTTGACCAGGACAATCAGGCCCCGGCCCTCCACCTCAATATTCGGCTCCGGATGGCAGACCACATCGTCGTTGTCGTCGATGTAGGCCAGCGCGGTGCCGATACCGTGGCGGATCAGCGCGCTGACTATATCAGACCAGGTCAGGTCGTCCAGTGTCAGGTTATACCTATGTGGATGATCCTGCTCGTAATTGAACATATCCTCCAACACCTTTTCGGTGCCCGGGGCCACCACTGCCCGTACCATGATTTCCGGATAGGTCCGGACCGGTCGGATCACCGAGCGGACGCCAATGGCACGGAACCGCTGCCGGTTGCTATCGCTGACGCATTCCGCGGTGATCTTGCTGGCCAGGTTCAGTTCGCTGAGCCGGTGGGCAATGTCGAAGGTGTAGCTGTCGGAGGAGGGATCGGTCTCGTCCAGCGCCAGTAGCAGGATATGCCGTGCCTGTCCGGCATGGGCCGCCTTGAGATCCTCTTCACTGGCGCCGGTGCCGTGGTAGTGGACCAGGCCAATGTCCTTCAGCTCCGGTGGCAGACCATTGGCGTACTTCTGGGTGAGGATCATGATCGGCACGCTCTCGTAGCCGGGAATCGCCCGCAACTGGGTGGCGACCCGCATGAAATACTGCTCGCCGCCCCGGCGGGGCGTGTTGATGATCAGTACGTGGTTTTTCATGTTGTATCTCCAGCGGCCGGTCAGGATACGTTCCCGGCGATAGAAGCGGTATTCGATGTAGTCACTGATGATCAGTGTCAGCAGGGTGATGGCGGTGATAAACATCAGCGCCATGGTGCTGATGCGACCGATGACCGTGGTTGGTGCCAGGTCGCCATAGCCGACCGTGGTCAGCGTGGTCATGGTCAGCCAGAGGGAATTCCACAGGGACAATGGCTCCACGGCCCACAGGATCAGGGTCTGTGTCAGTACCAGTCCGATCAGGAACAGGAAAAGCCGCTTCAGGCGACTGCGGATGATGCCCGACATCGGCAGATGGGTCAGTTGGTGTTCCGGGTTCAGCGGGCGGCGATTGGGCAGCATTCTGGATGGATTCCCGGCAGCTCCTGTGGGATGGACACGAGGACCCTGTTATCGTCCCCGGAACCGGGGCTTGTGCGAGGGCTCCTTCCGTATACAGTAAAGGAGCCCCTGAATAAACCCTGGCCAGCCTTGCCCGCACCAGGATTTATTCAGGGACTCACCACTGAATATAACAGAGATACAGGGGGTTGCGTTATGACAGAGCCGTGGAGCGGTCTGCCGGCAGTACTGGCGGATGAGGTGTCCGGCGCCTGGCGGCATGTGTTTCCGGAGGGCGTGCCTGCCTGGGCCGACGAGTCCGTCGGCCTGGGGGAAGCGGACCTGGCCGGTGCCATGGCCCGCAGCCCGTTCCTTAGGGAGACCCTGCAACGGCACGGCGACCTGGTCCGCGAAGCGGTGGAAGCGCATCCCCTGAACCAGCCGACCACGGAGGACAGCCTGCGGCAACGCTGGCAGCAGTACCTGGCCGATGTTACCGACGAGCCCTCGTTGCATCGGGCCCTGCGGCGTTTCCGGCGGGAAAGCCAGTTCCGCATGATCTGGCGGGACGCCATGAAACTGGCGGACTACCACGAGACCGTGGCGGCGGCCAGTGACTTCGCCGATATCGGCATCCAGGCGGCGCTGGACTGGCTGTATCCCCGCGCCTGCGAGGAACTGGGCACCCCCTACGGCACCGACCCGGTGACCGGGGAGGAGACACCGCAACCCCTGATCGTGCTGGGAATGGGCAAGCTGGGTGGGCATGAGCTCAATATTTCCTCGGACATTGACCTGATCTTCGCCTTCCCGGGCAAGGGCGAGACCCGGGGAGGTCGCCGCTCCCTGGACAATCAGCAGTTCTTTATCCGCCTGGGCCAGAAATTGATCCAGGCCCTGGACCAGATCACCGCCGATGGCTTCGTGTTCCGGGTGGACATGCGCCTGCGACCGTATGGCCAGAGTGGCGCCCTGGCCCTGAGCTTTGCCGCCCTGGAAACCTACTACCAGGACCAGGGCCGTGAGTGGGAGCGTTATGCCATGGTCAAGGCCCGAGTGGTGGCTGGCGACCCCGACGCGGGTGGAGTGCTGATGGAAAGCCTGCGCCCCTTTGTCTACCGCAAGTACATCGACTTCAGCGCCTTCGAGTCACTACGTTCCATGAAGGCCATGATCAACCGGGAGGTCCGGCGCCAGGGGCTGGAGAACAACATCAAGCTGGGCGGCGGTGGCATCCGCGAGATCGAGTTTGTGGTGCAGGCGTTCCAGCTCATCCGTGGTGGTCGCGACCGGGAGCTGCAGCAGCGGGAACTGCTGGCCATCCTCCGGGAGCTGGAGGAACTGGAACTGCTGCCCTCGCCAGTGGTGGTGGAGCTGCGGGAAGCCTATGTGTTCCTGCGTAACCTGGAACATGCCCTTCAGGGCATGGAGGACAAACAGACCCAGTTGCTGCCGGACGACGAGTTGGGGCAGGCCCGGGTGGCACTGATCATGGGCTTCGAGGACTGGGCATCGTGCCTGGAGGCACTCGACCAGCACCGGGCACGGGTCTCCCGCCATTTCGCGGATATCATCGCCCTGGACGAGGACGACGAGGAAGCCTCCGACCTGGACGAGGGCTGGCACGAACTCTGGCTGGCGGAAATGGACGACCAGGCCGCCATCCAGTGGCTCGACAGCCACCAGTTCGAGGATCCGAAGGCCAGCCTCGCCCTGCTGGATGAGTTGCGGGACAGCCGCACCGTCCAGATCATGCAGACCCAGGGACGGCAACGCCTCAACCAGTTCATGCCGGTGCTGCTGGAGGCCCTTGGCCATGTGGA
This sequence comes from Marinobacter sp. OP 3.4, assembly GCF_036224885.1. Classification (NCBI taxonomy): domain Bacteria; kingdom Pseudomonadati; phylum Pseudomonadota; class Gammaproteobacteria; order Pseudomonadales; family Marinobacteraceae; genus Marinobacter; species Marinobacter sp. OP 3.4. The sequence goes on along the minus strand of NZ_JAVVLT010000032.1, from coordinate 310,755 downwards.
GCAGCCGTCGGAAACCCTGTCCCGGGTGCTGCAACTGGTGGAGGCCATCCTGCGCCGTACCGCCTACATGGTGCTGTTGCTGGAAAACCCCGGGGCCCGGGCCCAGTTGGTGCGCCTGTGCAGTGAAAGCCCCTGGATTGCCCGCCAGCTCGCGGAAACGCCGCTGCTGCTGGACGAACTGCTGAACGCGGAAAGCCTCTACCACCCGCCGGCCAAGGCGGAGCTGGAGGACGACCTGCGCCAGCAGATGCTGCGGATTCCCTATGAGGACCTGGAAGAGCAGATGGAGTCGCTGCGGCATTTCAAGAAGGCCCACATCCTGCGGGTGGCGGCCTCGGAGCTGCGAGGCACACTGCCGCTGATGAAAGTGAGCGATTACCTGACCTGGATCGCCGAGGTGGTGCTGGACCATGTGGTGGATGTGGCCTTCGCCAACCTGGTGAGCCGTCACGGTTACCCGCTGCGGTCGGATGGTTCCGCCTGCGACAAGGATTTTGCCATTATCGGCTATGGCAAGCTGGGCGGGCTTGAGCTGGGCTATACCTCGGACCTGGATCTGGTGTTCGTGCACGATGCCGACCCGGAGCTGGCCACCGACGGTGACAGGCCCATTGATAATGCCGTTTTCTATACCCGTCTGGGGCAGCGTATCGTCCATATCCTCAATACCCAGACACCGTCGGGCCAGCTCTATGAGGTGGACATGCGCCTGCGGCCGTCCGGCAACTCCGGTCTGCTGGTGAGTACCCTGCCGGCGTTCGAAAAGTACCAGCGCAACGATGCCTGGACCTGGGAGCATCAGGCCCTGGCCCGGGGCGTGGCCGGCTGTCCCCGTACGCTGGAGGCCTTCGAGAGTCTGCGGCACGACATCCTCTGCCAGCACCGTGACCGGGACCGGTTGCGCAACGACGTGGTGGAGATGCGCGAGAAGATGCGGGCCAGCCTGGGTACCCCGGAATCAAAACAGAACAAGGTCTTCCACATCAAGCACGACACCGGCGGCCTGGTGGATATCGAGTTCCTGGTGCAGTACCTGATGCTGGCCTGCAGCGAGGCCCATCCGGAACTGACCCAGTGGTCCGACAATATCCGCCAGCTTGAAGAGCTGGGCCGTGCCGGCGTGCTGCCCGGGGAAGATACGGAGAAACTGCGGGAAACCTTCATTACCCTGCGCTCCACTATCCACCGGCGGGCCCTGCAGAACCTCAACAGCCAGGTGGCGGGGGATGCGTTTCCCCAGGAGCGGGAGTATGTACGACACATGTGGCAGCAGGTAATGCTGGATGGTCGCTATGGTTAGCATCCTACACTTCTGTTCGGGGATTTTTCCTGATAAACTGCCGTTTTTCCGAAAAACCTTTTCCAGGAGCAGCAACAATGTCGATGGCAGATCGTGATGGCCTGATCTGGCTGGATGGAGAGATGGTTCCCTGGCGCGATGCCAAGACCCATGTCCTTACCCATACCCTCCACTATGGTCTGGGCTGTTTCGAGGGCGTGCGGGCCTACAGCACCGACCGGGGCCCGGCCATTTTCCGGCTGGAGGATCACACCGATCGCCTGTTCCGCTCCGCCCATATCCTGAACCTGAAGATGCCCTTCACCAAGGCGCAGCTCAACGAGGCCCAGCGCCGCGCGGTGCGGGAAAACAACCTGGACGAAGCCTATATCCGTCCGATGGTGTTCCTGGGCTCCGAGGGGATGGGCCTGCGGGCCGACAACCTGCAGGTGCACGTGATGGTGGCGGCCTGGAGCTGGCCCTCCTACATGTCGCCGGAGGCCAAGGAACTGGGCATCAAGGTACGCACGTCGTCCTATACCCGGCACCACGTCAACATCACCATGTGCAAGGCGAAGGCCAACGGCAACTACATCAACTCCATGCTGGCCCTGAACGAAGCCATCTCCGGTGGTGCGGAAGAAGCCCTGCTGCTGGATAACGAAGGCTACGTGGCGGAGGGCTCCGGCGAGAACATCTTCATCTACCGTGATGGTGTGCTGCACACCCCGGAACTGACCTCCTGCCTGGAAGGCATCACCCGCCAGACCATCCTCGACTTCTGCAAGGATGAGGGCATTCCGGTGAAGGAGCGTCGTATCACCCGGGACGAGGTTTACATCGCCGAAGAGGCCTTCTTCACCGGCACCGCAGCGGAAGTACTGCCCATCCGCGAACTGGACGGCCGGATCATCGGCGAGGGCAAGCGCGGTCCGCTGACCGAGAAGCTGCAGAGCCGGTACTTCGATGCCGTCAAGGGCAAACTGCCCGAGCACAGCGACTGGCTGACCCCCGTCCAGGGCTGATCGCGCCAGCGTGACACACGAGCCGCCGTCTGCTGGTCAACAGCGCGGCGGCTTTATGGTTTCCAACCTGATTCGACAGGAAAAATCATCATGGCAGACGTTATCAAGGTTCCCGTGTCCTTCGGAGAAGTGCTGGACAAGATCACCATCCTGGAAATCAAGTCCGAACGCATCCAGGATGAGGCCAAGGTCAGGAACGTGCGCCTGGAACTGGATGAACTGACCGCCACCTGGAATGAAGCGGTGCCGGACCAGTCCGCCATTGCCGATCTGCGCGCCCAGCTCAAGTCGGTGAACGAGCAGCTCTGGGAGATCGAGGATGACATCCGCGACCAGGAAGCGGCGCAGGACTTCGGTGACCGTTTTATCGAGCTGGCCCGCGCGGTCTATGTGACCAACGACAAACGCGCCGCCATCAAGAAGGACGTTAACCTGGCCCTGGGGTCCCGTTTCGTGGAAGAGAAGTCCTACCAGGACTACACCGCCAGGAAGTAACCCGCTATCTGCCCCTTGCCCGTGTCCCGTCGCCGGCAAGGGGCGAACCTGATCCCCGTCAATTTCCCTTCCTGTACCGACTTGTAATTTCTCCGTTTGCGTCAACTATAGAACGGTAGAAACCGTGGTTGAGCACAAGCGAGGGGTTACATGGACTTCAAGGACTACTATGCCGTACTCGGGGTAAGTGAGTCTGCCACCCCGGAGGAGATCAAGAAGGCCTACCGCAAGCTGGCACGGAAATACCATCCGGATGTCAGCAAGGAATCGGATGCGGACGCCAGGTTCAAGGATGTGGGCGAAGCCTACGAAGTGCTCAAGGACCCGGAAAAACGGGCCGAGTACGACGAGCTTCGCAAATACGGCGCCCGGAAAGACGGCTCCTTCGAACCACCGCCCGGCTGGCAGAGTGCGTCCGGCTTTGGCGGGGGTGGTTACACCGATGCCGACGCCCGGCAGTTCAGTGATTTCTTCGAGGAGATCTTCGGTGGTGGCCGTGGCTTTGGCGGTGGCTTCCGCCAGCAGACCATGCGCAGCCGGGGGGAGGATGTCCACGCCCGGGTGGCGCTGTTCCTTGAGGAAGCCTTTCATGGCTGTGAAAAGCAGCTGAGCTACACTGTCCATGAGTTTGACGACCGCGGTCGGATGATCGCCCGCCCGAAAAACCTGAAGGTGAAGATACCGGCGGGCATGAAGGAGGGCCAGCATATCCGGCTCAAGGGGCAGGGCTCGCCCGGCATTGGCGGTGGCCCCGATGGCGATCTGTTTATTGAGGTGGAGTTGGCCCCCCACCCGCACTTTACCGTGGAGGGTCGGGACCTGTTGATCACCGTTCCGGTAGCGCCATGGGAGGCCGCACTTGGCGCCACGGTGACTGTGCCTACGGTGGGTGGCAAGGTGAAGCTCAAGGTCCCCCCGGGCTCCAACAGCGGACGCAGGTTGCGCCTCAAGGGCAAGGGGCTGCCCGGTAAGCATCCGGGGGATCAGATTGTGGTGCTGCAGGTGGTTATGCCGGAACAACACAGTCATGAAGCGCGTTCATTGTATGAAAAGTTGGCCGAGGAGGAGAGTCACTTCAATCCACGCCAGAAGCTGCACGTTTGACAGGGGGGCAGGATGAAAACCACGGAAACGATTGTCAGCGTTGAGCTTGAAGATGCGGAAGGCACCTTCACCCTGAGGGAGTTCTGCGAGCGTGGCGAATGCCATGCCGAGTTTGTCATCAAGCTGGTGAGTTACGGTATCATCGCGCCGGTTGAGGAAAGTGGCGATACCCGTGACTGGGCCTTTGACCTGCAGGCCCTGGCCCGTCTGCGCAAGGCCCAACGACTGCAGCGGGACCTGAAGATCAACCTGCCCGGGCTTGCCATGTCACTGGACCTGCTGGACGAACTCCAGGACATGCGTCGGGAAGTGGACCGTCTGAATCGCCTGTTGCACGGCTTTGTGTCGCACTGACTGATACCCCGGGGCCGGTGCGGGCCCCGTCAATCCCCACTCCTCCGGGGCTCCAGACCCTGGTGAGTTTTCTCGCCTTTCCCTGTTTTCCTCGACCGACTTTTAGCAATCCCAGCGTCGTTCTTTCCGATGGATTGTGTGTTCAGCGCGTTAAAGCGCCGGGAATACCAGGTTAACAAAAGGTTCATGTCCCATGGCTGGACATTTTATTTTTTGGGAATAAAATCCCAATAACGCATGGGAAAATAATCCCAAACTGCAGGGCGGGTTCGGCGGTACTGCCTGGTAAGCAAAACAACCTCGAGACCGGTGGAGAGAATAATGGAACGCAATAAGCTGACAATGGCAGTAAAGGCCCTGATGATCGGAGCGCTCGCGGGCTCCCTGGCCGCCTGCGGCGGAGGCGGTGGCTCCGGTTCGAGCGGTGGTTCTGGTGATAGCAGCACTTCGGCCAGTGGCACCAGCGTAGGGCCGGTATCCGGTTTTGGCAGCGTTTACGTCAACGGAACCTATTTCAATACCGACGACCTGGGCGGCAGCATCACCAGCGATGACGGCCTCGCCCTGGAAAGCGAACTGGAAAAAGGCATGATCCTTCTGGTGAAGGCCGACTGGGACGATGACCTGAATGAAGGCCGCGCCCGCAGTGTGGAGTACGACGACACCCTTCGCGGTGCCCTGACGGCGTTTAGCTGGGACGATGTCGAGAATACCGGCTCGTTGACCGTGGCTGGCCAGACCGTGGTTCTGGATGGGCGTACCGTGATCAGGAGTGGCGCTGATCTCGCCACCGTGTCCGGGGCACCGGGGAACTACCGCGTCCGTGTCAGTGCCTGGCGTCAGGGGGACGGCAGCTTCCGGGCAAGCTTCGTGGGTATCCGCCCGATCGGTGACCGTTTCACCGATGATGATGAGCTCGAAACAGAGGTCGAGGGTGTCATCGCTGATCTGGACCGTGAGGCCCGGACGTTCACCATCAATGGATTACAGGTGGACTATGGGTTGGCTGAATTCGATGACGACCTGGAGGGGGCCGACGATCTCCGCAATGGCCTGGTCGTGGAGGTCGAGGGTTATCTCAGTGACGGCGTGTTGATCGCCCGGGAAATCGAAGGGGACGACGACTGGTTCGATGACGACGATGACGTGGAGTTGTCCGGCGCGATCGTGGGTGACTACGATGCGGGCGCCCGGCGATTTACGCTCAATGGTGTGACGGTTCAGGTCACCGGCGATACCGAATTTGATGATGGTCTCCGCGAGAGCCAGCTGGCTGATGGTCTGTATGTGAAAGTGGAAGGCAGGTATCGCGATGGCCTGCTTGCGGCCGAGGAAATTGAGCCCCGGGACGGCGATGCGGAACTGGAAGGTGTAATCGATTCCGTCAATCTTGCGGAAAACAGGATGCAGGTGTCCGGTGTGGCAGTGGCCATTACCGTCAATTCCCTCATCGAAGACGACGATGATGACGATGATGCCCGTAGACGTACCCAGGACCTTGAGTCCCTGTCGCAGGGACAGTATGTGGAAATCGAGGGGCGTCAGCGGTCCGACAGCTCCGGCAGTTTTCTGGAAGCCTTCAGAATCGAGCGTGATGATGACGACAACAGCGACTTCGAAGTGAAAGGCCGGGTGGATGAGATTTCCGGTGACACCCTCAGCATTATGGGGCTGACCCTGAACCGGGGCAGTGCCAGCTTTGGCGGAATCTCCGCGGATACCCTGGTTGAAATCGAATTCGGGGGATCCGGCGGCAGCTATATCATCACTGAGATCGATATCGAAGACGATGACGACGATGACTGAGCCAGGCGGGTAATTGAGGGGCCGGTCACGGCCCCTCTCTGGCAGTTTCCCCTGTGATGGGAATACAATCCCAAACATGACCGATCATACCCCGACCCCGTTGCACCGGGCCCTTTACCGGATCCTTCGGCCACTGGCCCGTCTGCTTCTTCGCAATGGCATTCCATTTGGCGATTTTGCCGAGCTGATGCGGCGAGCGTATGTGGAGGCTGCACTGGAAGACTTCAGGGACCAGCGCAGAAAAATGACCGACTCCCGGGCGGCGGTACTCACCGGACTGACCCGCAAGGAGGTCAAGCGGCAGCGTGAAATACTGTCCGGCCAGCCACTACAGCCGCGGGAGAGTCGCCAGGGCAACCGTGCCTCCCGGGTGGTTGCCGGTTGGGTGCACGATACCCGTTTCCAGGATGCGGAAGGCCGCCCCTCGGTGCTGCCACTCGAGGGCAATGCCAGCTTCAGTGAACTGGTTCGGCTGTACAGCGGTGATATGACGCCAAAGGCCGTACTGGATGAGTTGTTGCGGGTGGGGGTGGTCAGCCAGGGCGCCGGAGGCTCTGAAGGGCTGGTGCTTCGCAAGCGTGCCTATGTGCCTGCCGGGGATGATGCCGAGATGCTCCATATCTTCGGCGAAGATGTATCCGACCTGATATCAACCATCGATTACAATCTGGTGAGCGCCAGGCAGGGACAATCACCGCTTTTCCAGCGGACGCTGAGCTATAACAACATTCCACCAGAAGCCATTGAGCAGTGGCGCGAGGTGGCGGGTCATGAGGCCCAGCAATTCCTGGAACAGCTCGATGGCTGGCTGGGGCCCCGAGACCGGGATGTGAGCGGTGGGCATGGGGATGACCCAGGGGCCGTGCGTACTGGCATCAGCGTGTTCTATTTCGAAGAGCCTGTCCAGAACGGACCGGATGGAGAGGGACCATCATGAACATGAAATCTCGGGTTTCCATACCGTTACTGCTGTCACTGACGATGTTGCTGGCCAGTTGTGGCGGCGCGGGTGGCGGCAGTGTCGCCGAAGGCGGTATCCGCGGAACAGGTTCGAGTGTCGGGCCCGTATCCGGCTTTGGCAGCGTTATTGTCAACGGTATCCGCTTTGTGACCGAGAATCTGGGCATGGACGACTTTCAGGGAGAAGCCGGCGTCTCCACCGAAGAAGACCTGGAAAGAGGCATGATCCTGCAGATCCATGGCGAATGGCGGGATAGTGGCGAGGGTGAAGCCGATTCGGTCCGCTACGATGACACTCTGCGCGGGCCGGTAACGGGGATTCCGCAGCCCTGGGATGAGACAACCCGGCAGGGGCGCATTGAGGTCATGGGCTTCGAGGTGAATCTCGATGCGCTGACACAGACCACGCTGGCGGACCTGGCGACGATCAGCGTCGGCCAGACTCTGCGTGTCAGTGGCTGGTTGCGGGCGGATGGGCGTTTCCGGGCAAGTTATGTGGGGCCTGTTACAGCGGAGGACACCGGTGAGGAGCTTGAGGGCAACCTGTCAGTCACCGGCGATGAGCCCAATCAACGTTATTTCGTGGATGGGCTGGAATTACAGATCCTGTCGGGAGCGGTCTGCGACCCACTGCAACTGGCTGACGGAATGCCAGTGGATGTGGAAGGTGAGTATGTCAGCGGAGCCCCGTTCACCGTGAGTCGTATCTGTAACGGCGGCCCATCGGCTTTCCTGGATGCATCGCTGAATGACGATGTGCAGATCGCCGGCGTAGTGACCCGGGCCTTTGCCGCCAGGGAAGTTGACAGTGGGAGCTTCGCTCTGAATGGTATTCCAGTGGCTACCCACGGAGGCACTGAGTTTGGTGATTTGATGTCATCGGACATCAATCCGGGCGTACTGCTGCAGGTGGAGGGCGACTACATCAACGACAATGGTGTGCTCACGCTTCGGGCCGACGAGATTGAGTACCGGGACACGGATGCGGAACTCGAGGGACGGCTCGATGGCATTGACAGTGATGTGCTCCAGTCCGGCGGCGTCGAGATCCTCCTGACCGCCTTCACCATTCGCGGAGGCGATGATGACGATGAGGCCTGTCCGGTCCGGTTCGGGCCCGAACATGTTGGCCGTATCCAGTTGGAAGTCTCGGGTATCCAGCGTTCTGCGGACGGAGGGTATCTGGAGGCACTGGAAATCGAGTGCGAGAGCGAGGCGGATGACTCCGGGTATGAGATTGAGGGCCGGGTTACCGCGTTGAACGATGAGCCTGGGACCAGAACCCTGACCATACTGGGAGCCGTGATCCGGGTTGATGCCGGTACCGGGTTTGAAGGCCTTGCCTTTGCAGACCTGGAGGGCGAAAGGGTCGAAGTGGAATACAGGGAAGTGAATGGTGAATATATTGCGGAGGAGATCGAAAGCGAGAATGAAACGGACAGCGATAACGACGACTGAGTATCCTGGCGGCGTCCTGTCCGTTTTTCCTTGAGGAAGCGCGAGTCTGGCAAAGGAATGTTGTTCCCCTTTACCAAACGCCTCACAATAGCGCTTCTGAAAAACGCACCGTTCGTCTGCTACCGAGATCAGGAGATCGCCCATGGGTGAAGCCAAACGACGCCAGAGCGCCGGGAGCCCATCGCCCCGCAAGGGTTCCGGAAAATCCGTTATCTACATCGGACTGGTTGTGGTCGTGGTGGCAGTGGTCGCCGCCCTGTACTACATGACCCGCCCGCCGACGCCGGACTCGGACAGCCTGCCCGATGTGTCGGCCGATACACCGGCCTTTCCCGCTGAACTTGATCGCTACGGTATTTCGGTGGGGCCTGAGGACGCCGAGGTGGTGGTCAGGGAGTTTGCCGACTACCAGTGCCCCGCCTGTGCCCGGTTTGCCGATGTCAGCCAGCGGCTGAAAACGGAATATGTCGATCCGGGCAAGGTCCGTTTTGTGTTCTTCGACCTGCCGCTGCCCCAGCACACCTATTCAGTGCGGGCTGCCATGGCCGCGCGGTGTGCCGGGGACCAGGACCAGTACTGGACCATGCACGACCGCCTCTTTGCGGAGCAGAACCGTTGGGAGACCAGCGACAACCCCGGTGAGATGTTCTCCGGCTACGCCAGTGACCTGGGGCTGGATACCCGTCGTTTTGACCGCTGCCTGGAGTCGGAGCTGCACCGGGAAGCCATCGAGGACAGCCGGCAGGTGGCCAGGCAGTTGAAGGTTGCCAGTACGCCCACGGTACTGGTGGACAATATTCCCCTGAACAGCCCGCACTGGGGCCAGTTGTCCGCCGTGGTTGAGCGGGAGCTGGGCGAGGACTGAGTGAGCGCTGAGTTACCATCGCGCCATGGCCGTTGGCCTTCCCATCGCGATTGGTTAGAATCTGCCCGCTATTGAATGCACCGGGGCCTGTCCCCGGTGTTGTCGTTTATTGCTCCGGATTTACGCTCCGGCCCGCAAGGAGAAACCATGACCCAGACGGTTGTTGTCTGCGCACTCTACAAGTTCGCGGAACTGGATGATTACCGCCAACTCCGCCAGCCACTGCTGGATCGGATGCTGGCGAAAGACGTACACGGCACGTTGCTGCTGGCCCGGGAAGGGATCAATGGCACCATTGCCGGTAGCCGGGAAGGCATTGACGCCATCAAGGAATGGCTGGCAAGGGATTCGCGCTTTGAGGGTATCGACTACAAGGAGTCCTTTGTCGACATCCAGCCGTTCAAGCGCACCAAGGTCAAGCTCAAGAAGGAAATTGTCACCATGGGTGTCGAGGGCATCGACCCCAAGCAGACCGTGGGAACCTATGTGGAGCCCGGCGAGTGGAACGACCTGATTGCCGACCCGGAGGTACTGCTGATCGACACCCGCAACCAGTATGAGGTGGAAATCGGAACCTTCCGCAATGCCGTCAATCCCGCCACGGATACGTTTCGGGAGTTCCCCGATTACGTCAAACAGAACCTGGACCCGGAAAAGCACCGCAAGGTCGCCATGTTCTGCACTGGCGGCATCCGCTGCGAGAAATCCACCGCCTTTCTCAAGGAGCAGGGGTTCGAGGAGGTCTACCACCTCAAGGGCGGCATCCTGAAATACCTGGAGGAAGTGCCGGAAGAGAACAGCCTGTGGCAGGGGGAATGCTTTGTCTTTGATGACCGGGTCACAGTCAACCACCGTCTCGAACGTGGCGAGTATGATCAGTGTCATGCCTGCCGCCGTCCGATAACCGGGCAGGACAAGCAGCGACCGGAGTACGAGCAGGGCGTGAGCTGCCACCAGTGCATCGACAGTCTGACCGACGAGCAGCGGGCCCGCTTCGCGGAACGTGAACGGCAGATCCAGCTGGCCCGGGAGCGTGGCGAGGCTCATGTTGGTGGCGAGGCGGCGCGTATCATTGCCGAGCGTAAGGCCCGCAAGAAAGCGGAACGCGAGCGTCAGGCCGCCCTCAGCGCGCAGGGGGAGGCCCCGGCCGGCACACATTCCTGAAACGGAGCATTCATGAAGCTGAGCAGAGCGGTAAGCATCCTGATCCTGGCGGCGGTCCCCCTGGCTGCTTCCGGTCAGGAAGCAGGCTGGCAGGGGGAAGCGGAACTCGGGGTGCTCATCACCACGGGCAATACCGAGGAAACCAACCTCAAGGGCCGGCTGGCGCTCAAGGAGGACGGCGAACGCTGGCGCAATCTGGTCGAGGTGCGTTCGGCGTACACCGAAGCCGAGGACGAAACCACCGCCGAGCGGTATCGGGGCGAGGCGGAGACCAATCTCAAGTTCTCGGAAAACAGCTTCTTTTTCCTGCGCGGGTATTACGAGGACGACCGGTTTTCAGGCTACGATTTCCGCTCCTCCGCAACCACCGGCTATGGCCATCGGGTCTGGCAACTGGACGAGTTGTCTTTCCTGGACCTGTCCGCGGGTGCCGGTTACCGTTATAACCGGCTTGCCGAGCCGGATGAGGATGGCGAACGGCATGAGGAAGAGGTGATTGGCCGGCTGGCCGGGCAGCTTGATTTCGCCCTGTCGGAGAATGCCCTGTTCCGCCAGAAACTCAGTACCGAGTTTGGTTTCGAGAACAACAACACCATCACCGAATCGGAAACCTCTGTCCAGGCCAGCGTGGTTGGCGACCTGTCCCTGAAAATCGCCTACCGCGTCACCCACGTGTCCGACCCGCCACAGGATTCCGAGAGCACCGATACCGAGACATCGGTTTCCATTCTTTACGGGTTCTGAGTCCCGCGCTCTCCCGATGCCGGTTGCCTCACTGATAGGACTCGATAATCCCGGCCAGCTCCCCGGATTCCCGCATCCTGGCCAGCTCCCGGTTGATGAGGGGAACCAGCTCCGCGTGGCGGGGTGGGAACATCAGGCGGTAGGCGACCTCGTCCAGGCGAATGGGCGCCTCGCTGATGTGATCGTCCCAGGAGGGATGGTTCTTCAGCACCCAGTAGCCGGCGTGGGCGTTGCTGACCGCCCCCGCAAAGCGGTCGCCGCCATGGTACAGGCGCTTGAACAGGGGGCGCTGTTTCTGCACCGGTATGGTGGTCACCGTTCCGGTGTCCAGGTGCTCCGTCAGCCAGGGATACCGGAAACCCAGTCGGGTCAGTAACGTGCCCTTCAGGTCGCTGAGGTCCTCGATGGCATGGGGGCTTTCGTCATGTACGAATATGGCATCACGGGTCATCATCACCGGATCGGAGAAGACAAACTCATCCGGGGTGGTGGTCCACTCGATGGCCCTCATGGTGACATCCGAGTAGCCTTCCCGAAGCAGGTTGTCACTGCGCTTGGGCGGTATCTCGATGGAATCCAGCCGTATATCCAGCCGTTGGCTGATAACTACAAGTGTGTCCCAGAAGATACCGGAGACGGTGCCGTTCTCGTGGACAATGGTGAAGGGTGGGTACCCCCCGGTGCTGACGTTAAAGGTCAGCGTGTCCGGGACGTCGTCACTGACAGCGGTGTGTGCCCACATCAGTAGCATGAGGGCAATGACACAGTGGCGCATGGTTGGTACTGGAGCCTTGTTATTGGTTTGGGGGTGACCGGGTGTGCTACTCACATCCGGACTCTTGAACTATAGCCCAGGCTGGGCATCACGCCACAGGGCGGCACTAGATCCGGTTCCTCAGGCCCAGATCATCCGGGTATGGCGACAGGTAATGCTGGCTGCTGAGGTAATCGATGGGTTCCCGGCGCTGGGCCATGCGCAACAGCGTCATCGGCACGATCAGGGGTACTTCGCCGCGGTGGTAGGCATCAATCTGCTCCAGCAGCACCTTGCGTTCCTCGTCCTCAAGCACCTCTCTCAGGTAGCCCATCAGGTGCTGCATGGCATTGACGTGGGAGCCCCGGCTGACACGCTGGGTCATGGCTTCCATGAACCGGTGGATGTAGCGGCCCGCGATATCCTCCAGGGGGGCGGATTTCAGGTCCCCCAGCATGGGGCCAAGCTGGCGGTAGATCTTCTCCGAATGGGCCAGTAACTGGAACTTGTGGCGGGTATGGAATTCGATCAGCGCCTGGGGTGTCAGCCGGTCACCGGCCACATTCTGCATCCAGTCATCGTAGGCGAAGACCCGCTCAATGAAATTTTCCCGCAACTGGTCGTCGTTGAGGCGGCCCTCTTCCTCCACCGGCATGAGCGGATATTCCCGGATCAGTGCCTCCGCGAACATGCCACGACCGTCCCGGCGGGTGACATTGCCATCGGCGTTGTGAACCTTGATTCGCTCCATGCCGCAGGACGGGGACTTGGCCATCAGGATATACCCCCTCAGCTCCGCCAGGGAGGGCAGGACCTGGTCGATAAAGCCCTGCATGGCCACAGTGTGGTCGTCACCACCCTTCACCTCCACCAGTTTCAGACCGTCATCGACCTCCCGCAAGTGGATGGCGGGGCGGGGGACGCCCAGGCCGGCTTCCAGTTCGGGGCAGATGGAACGGAAATCAAAGTAGCGTGACAACACCTGGGTGCAGTAGCGGGAATGCTTATGGCCGCCATCATGGCGGACCTCCCTGCCAAGCAGGCAGGTACTGATGCCAACGGGAATCTTGCTCATGCCGACAGGCTCTTTGGAATCGTGGGCCGAACTCTGTTCCAGAGTATACGAGCGCTGGTCGCGGGTCGATCACCGAGACGCCATTTCCGGCCCTCTCAGGCCCCGGATCCGCGACCGAATCGCCGCTGTTTCTCCTGGTCGAGCCGGGCTGCCAGCAGGGTGGCGTAGATTTCCCGGACGTTGCCGGCGAAGTTTTCCACCGAGTAGTCCCGGGCAAAGGCCAGGGCATTGTCCGAGAGCGTCCGCCTGAGGCCGTCATCGTCCAGCAGCTGCCTGACCCGCTCGCACCAGAGGTCGTGACGTTCCGGAGTCTTATAGCCGTTAACGCCATGGTGGATGACGTCGTCGATACCACTGGAGCGCACCGCCACCACCGGCAGGCCCGCGGCCATGGCCTCCAGGATCACCATGCCCTGGGTTTCCGACTTGGAGGCAAACAGGAAGGCGTCCCCCAGCCGGTACCAGACCGCCATCTCGTCCGGCGGCACGGCCCCCACCAGGCTGATGCAGTCGTCCATGTCCAACTCCCGGATACGTGCCTGCAGGCGGTCACGCTGGTGGCCGTCGCCGATCATCAGGAAGTGGAAGGGCGTGTCGGACTGCTGGCGCAACCCGGCCAGGGCATCAATCATGAAATCGATGTTCTTCTCGTTGGACAGCCGGGCCACGCTGACAAAGACGCGGGTGTCCGCCGGCAGCCCAAGGCGTTCACGCAGGGCCTCGATCTCCTCCGCTCCCACCTGTCGGAAGCGCTCGTACTCGATCCCCGTCGGCTGGACATAGGACGGGGTCTTGACCCCGATCATGCGCAGGTATTCCTCGGTGGAGTAGGTGGGCACGATCACCCCGTCACAGCGGCTGGCAAAGCGCTTGATCAGGGCATGGGAGATCAGGTTGCGGAACAGCAGGCCCGGCAGGGGCACAAAGTGGGCGTAGTGCTCCAGGCGGGTGTGGTAGGTGTATACCGCCGGTACGTTGAGCACACGGGCCATGAACAGGCCCAGGGACCCCAGCCAGAAGGGGTGATGCAGGTGGATCACATCCGGCCGGAAGTCGCGCACCCCGCGACGGATCCGCCCCAGGAAGATGTTGGCCATGCGGAACTCGCTGCGGGCCCCCATGGACAGCAGCGATGGCACCCGCAGCACCCGTTCCTCCCGGTCCGGCTGGTCCTGGTAGGCGGGGGCCACCACCTGCACCTCATCTCCCAGGGCGATCAGGCCCCGACGCAGGCGGTCGATGGAAATGGGCACGCCACCAATGAACGGCAGGTAGTTGTTGGTGAACATGGTGACCTTCAGGGGGCGGTCCAGAAACGGGGTCGGGTCCAGGTCATAGTTGGGGTAGTAGTCCCGGCCCCGGAACACCACCGTGTAGAGTTTGATGGCAAGGATAGTCAGCACGCTGACAATCAGCACGAAGTTCAGGAAGCCGGTGTAGAACAGGGAATAGATAAAGAACCAGAACGCCTCCAGGTGTTTCAGCAGCGGGTGCTGGCGGGTCTCGATCAGCTCCAGTTCGGTGCTGACCCCCTCATCCGACACGGTCACCATCAGGTAGTGGTAGAAACTGTTGTCGGTATTGAGTACCAGGCCGCCGGCACCGCCGGTGGTGATAAAGCGGGTACCGTCCACCTCGGTTTCGGACCAGGTGGCGATGTTGGCCGAGAACACCGTGTCCACCCGATGCTTGCGGAACAGCGACAGCAGGGCCTCCCGGAAGGCCTCCGGGTGCAGGTAGTCGTCCTCGTCATCGAACAGCAGGGCATCGTCCACCTGGAACAGCGGATGGCCCACGAATACCATCCGGTGTTTCGAGCTGTCCTCCTTCAGCAGGTCGGTCAGCCATCGTATCTGCCAGCGCCAGGGGGTCTTGCCGGTACTGTCCAGGAAGATGAACCGGGTGTCGGCCACCCGGAAACTGAAGTAGTGGGGGCCGAAGTGCTCGTAGAACCGGTAGCTGCCGAAGGTGCTGTGTTCATTCTCGCCAAAGGTCAGCAGGTAGGGGATCTCCAGCTTCCCCAGGGTGCCGTAGAGCGCCTGGTACTTGTCTTCACCACCATTATTCACGGCGTTGCCGGCGGAGATCAGGAAGCTGGCATCGCTGGCGTTGATGCGCGGGATGATGCGATTCTCGAACATGCCGACGGAGTTGTTGATATTGCCCACCACCGCGAACCGGAACCGGTCACTGTCGTCAACGGCGCGGTGGATGGCTTCCAGCTGTTGGGTGTGGACCCCCTCGAATTCCGGCAGGAAGTAGTTCAGGTAGGCCTTGTAGCCCAACAGCAGGGCCACCACCGTGATGTTGAGGTAGAACAGCCATTTCAGCGGATTGCGGATCATTTCCTGTGACTCCTCGCCAGATCCCTCTGCAACAGCACCAGTCCGATCAGCATGCCCAGGTAGATGGTGACCACCCGCCAGGCGATGGTCACCAGTACCAGGTGATTACCGCTGAGGATGTCCCGGAAGAAACTGCCGAATACCCCTTCCGAGATTCCCGATGCCCCCGGCGTGGGTGAGAAATACATGATAAAGGTGGTGACCACCAGCAGGCCCAGGGAGTTCAGCCATGACACATCGTAATCCAGCCCGGTCATCAGCAGCCAGGGGAAACTGAACAGGCTCAGCAGGAACACCGCGGTGCATGCCACTGACAACCCTACCCAGCGGCGGTCGCCCTTCACGTAGAAACCGAAACTCCGGGAGAAGCGCATCATTTCCCGCCGGGCCTTGAACTGCCAGCGCCGGTGCCTGGCCGGGCTGATCAGGTGCCACCGGTCCAGCAGGCTAAGCAGCCCGGTCAGTGGCCGGATCAGCCAGCGGGTGCGGAACAGCACCACCGCGAAGAATCCCAGGTAGAGCACGATCAGCAGCGACAGTATCCAGGTGATCTGGCCCAGCAGGGGCTGGTTCTTCAGGGCCGGCAGGGTCATCAGGAACACCGGCGCCAGCGAGAAAATAAACGCGACCGCCAGCACCGTGCGTATGGTGGTCGCCGCCGTGGCAAAGCCCAGGGGCACCCCCTCCCGTTGCAGGTACCAGATCTGGGCAAAACCTCCGCCGGTGGCCATGGGCGTGACGTTGGAAAAGAAGATATTGATAAACACCAGGCGGGCAATAGCCCTCGGGCGGACCCGGTAGCCCAGGGCCCGCAGGGTAAAGTAGAGGCGCAGGCCGTCGCTGGCGAAATAGACCAGCAGCAGTCCCCCTACGGTGGCCAGCGTCCAGGGTGAGAACAGCCGCCAGTCAAAGGTCAGGCTGCGGTCGGCGAACTGCTGGTAGACCACCCACAGTCCCGCGCCGGTGAGTGCCAGGAACAACAGGGAAAAGACAAGCAGGCGCCGGCCGGAGGTGGAAGGTTGCTGTGGGTTCGCCATGGTTCCGGATCCATTGGGGAGTCGCTGGGATCATCCGGCGGGCGGCGGCCCGGGCCTGGGACCCTGTCAGCGTTTCCGTAGAAAAAACAGGGCATAGTGTAGCCCCGCCGGGATGGTGGAGGCCAGGAGTCTACGGGATTTCCAGCGCACAGACTCCAGGCGCACCACCGACACCCTTGAAATCCGCCGGTTGCAATCGCAGGTATAATGGATAATTCAAACCCACCGCCCAAATGGAGCCCCCCATGTCCCGACATTTTGAGCAGGCGCCCGGTTTGCATGACGAGCTGGTGCCGGAGACCGAAGGTTATGTCTTCAACCAGACCATGATGCGCATCCGCAATCCCGAAGCGTCCATGGATTTCTACACCCGTGTCATGGGCATGCGCCTGGTGCGCAAGCTGGACTTCCCGGAAATGGAGTTCACCCTGTATTTCCTGGGTTACCTGGACGATCGCCAGGCGCAGATGGTGCCCGGGGACGACGGTCACCGGACCACCTTCACCTTTGGCCGTGAGGCGATGCTGGAGCTGACCCACAACTGGGGAACCGAGAACGACGACGACTTCCGTTACCACAATGGCAACGACGAGCCCCAGGGGTTTGGCCATATCGGCGTCGCCGTGCCGGATGTCTATGCGGCCTGCGAGCGCTTCGAGAAACTGGGTGTGGATTTCGTCAAGCGCCCGGATGACGGCAAGATGAAAGGTCTCGCGTTTATCAAAGACCCGGACGGCTACTGGATCGAGATTCTGCAGCCGGACATGATGGAGCGCCAGCGCAAGGACAACTGATCCGCGATAGCTGCCCTTTCGCCGGGGGCCGGAGATGCCCCCGGCTTGCTGCCATCGTTAGCGTTTTCGGCCCTGCAGGTGCTGCCGCATGAAGCCAGCGGCCGCCGCGAAGGGCAGCACCGTACGCGGCAGGTAGGGCACCGACCACAGGCCGCCATGGATGGCGTTGTCCATGAACAGTTCGAACGGATGGTCCAGGGCGGTGTCCGGCCTGGATGCCGCCTTCCCGTGCCTCAGTTCATGCACCCATAGCGCCGCCATCAGGGCATTGGTGGTTTCCGGCGCGAACACTTCCACGTTGAACAGGTCCGCCCCTGCAAAACCCGCCGCCAGAGCCGGATTGCTGGTCACGGAGCGGGTGGTGGTGGAGGGCGCGATATTCATCACCGCATGGCGCCCGTCGGCCCGGGCCACCGTGGCCCGCCATTGCTGGAGCCGTTTCGCCAGGGCGTAGTTGGGTCCCTGCTGGGTAATGGTGCTGTCGACAATGCCGTAGCGCTTGCCGTTGCTGCACTCGTACTTCCGGGTGACGCCCGGGGCAAAGGCATGGCGACCCAGGGGCCATTGCACGGCCTTCTTCAGTATGGAACGTTCCCGCCACGCGGTCATCACCCGGTTCGCCACGGCGTCCGGCACCGCGAAGCTGTCCGTCGGCGTGGCCATATAGGCGATGGTGGTATCAGGATTGTCCTGCTGTAGTGCTTCGGCAATGGTATCCATGGCCACCGATACCCGGGTGTGCTTCTCGCCATCCAGATAGGCCAGGCAGCCCACATCCAGCGGCGTCCCGAACCCGGCGAGCCAGCGGGCAATGGCCGGGGCCTGGGTCAGCAGGTTGGCCCCGAGGCCCTCCTGCCAGCCATTGTGCAGGTCCTGTTCAGTCACCCTGGCACTGGCGGCGACGGGAGCGTGGAGCACGCCGTTGCCCTGGCGGACTTCCTGAAGGATACGGTTCCAGGGCCCGGTCGCAGGCACATCGATGGCCACCAGGCGTGCCCGCCAGCGGGCCAGCCAGCCCAGGGGGCCCGCCTCGGACGCGGCCCCGAGCAGGGCAAAGGTACGGTCCGACAGGTCAAACCAGTCCGGGTTGTCCAGGCACCGGTGCAGGGCATCGGCGGCGGAAGGCTCCATCACGCCCCGGACCACCCAGCGTTCCAGCTGCACCCGCAGGCGGTCGCCGGACAGCCATTCGCCATCCACGGGCACGGCCCACGGGGCTGGCCCTTCGGTGCTGCGTCCGTCGATGGTCAGGGTGGTCAGTTCATCCCTGGGCCGGGCCATGGCGTCGTCGATACCCAGGTCACCATCGGCACCGTGGAAGACGAACTCCCGCCGGGTGGCGTCCAGTGCCGCCCGGGCAATGGCCACCGCTGCCTCCGGGCTGGCCAGGCCCAGTTCCACCAGGCGATGGAAATGATCCGCATAACCCTTGCGCCAGTTCCGGGTCTGCCGGATAGCCTCGGCAGCGTCCTCCGATACGGCGCCGGCCGCCGCCGCCAGGATATGCCGAGACGCCTCGGACGTGCTGCGGCGGCCGCTGGATGGGTCCCGGGGGAAGGCGATGCCTTCGGGGTCCTGCTCTGGTCCGGACTGCATGGTCAGTTGGTGTCCTCCTTTCCCGTTGATGCGGTACGACTGCTGGCGGAGGCAACGATCACCGCCAGGGTCAGGATTATGGCGCCGGCAATGCCGATAACGCCCAGGATCTCACCCAGGATCAGCCACGCCAGCAGCGCCACGAACAGTGGCTCCAGGGTAACGATAATGCTCGCCAGGGTGGCCGGCGTGGTCTTCATCCCGGTAAAGAAACAGACATAGCCCAGGCACGTGGGTACCACACCAATATAGATGACCATCAGCCATTGTTTCAGCCCCAGGCTGGCCAGGTCGGCAAATCCGCCGCTTAGCCACACCGGCGGCAACAGCAGGAGGGCGGCCACCAGGAAGCAGACAAAGGCGGTGGTGAACACCGGCGTGCCCGCCGAGTTGTAGCGGCTGGTCATGTTGAAGCCGGTATAGACGGTGGCCGCCAGCAGGGCCATCAGGATGCCCGCCAGCCGGAAGCTGCCGGCGGTATCAATATCGCTGGCCACCAGCATGCCGGTGCCGGCGATGGCCGCCAGCAGGGCGATCACCGTCACCAGCCGGGGCTTCTCCCCCAGCAGCGGTGTCGCCAGGATGGCCACCATCACTGGCGGCAGGCACAGGGCGATCAGCGTCGCGATACCGGCGCCGATCATGTCCACCGCCATCAGGTAGCTGCCCTGGTAAAAGGCCTGGAACAGGCCCAGGCTGGCCAGTACCAGCAGGCCCCGGGTGGTCAGCTTGGGCCACAGGCGTTTGCGTTCCCCCGATGCCTTTGCAGCCCGGTCCAGCTCCCCCTTCATCAGCAGCCAGAAGAAGGGCAGGGCCACCACCAGCCGTAACAGCCCCAGGGTCAGGGGTTGCAGGTCGGTGTCGGCGAACAGGAATTTGGCCACAATGCTGGTGGTACCCCACAGCAGTGAGGTAAAGGCAATGAGCAGGGCGCCTCGGATCATTCTACTACCAGTACGATCAGTTCCCGGGGGCCGTGGACCCCGTAAGCGAGTGTCTGCTCAATGTCGGCGGTCTTGGACGGTCCGGACACCAGCAGGGCGTTGGTGGGCATGCCACCGGACCAGTCCTGCGCCGCCATGGCATCCCGCAGGGTGCCGTGGAGGTGGGAAGCCTGTAGCAGGGCAACGTGGATCGGGGGCACCAGGCTCGTGAGCCGGGGTTCCTCCGCCGAGGGCCAGAGGATCAGTGACCCGGTCTCCGCAATGCCACCACGGGTGGTGGTCAGGCCCGCGCCCACCTGATTGAACAGGTGCTCCTGCCAGCTTTCCACCGGTTCGTCGTAGATCAGCAGTTCCGGCAGGTCCTGCCGCGACGCCTTCAGGGTGGCCAGTGGCTCTGCGCCATTGCCGACCAGCATCAGGTCAACCTGACGTTGGGCCAGCAAAGTGGACAAGCATGCCACCCAATCGCCGCCACGGCAGTCGTGGATTTCCCCATGTACCGGTTCCATGGCCTGGCGGAACCGGGCCAGTTTCTCGTCCGTGCTCCAGTCTGGCCGTTCCATGGCAGCAAAATCCCGCTCTGCGGTTGGCAAGGCATCGCCGGTGCGGTTCCGCAGGCGCTGCAGGATGGTGTCCCGGGCGTTCATGGGCGTCGGTCCTTCATCTGCTGGTGCAGGGTGCGGGCCGCCAGCTTCGGGGCCGTCCGGTAGCGGGTCCAGGCGCCGAGTCGGGAAGGTTGCAGGGCCCTGAGCTGGCTGCCCACAGCAGTCCCCATGCGGTAGGCCAGGGGATGGGCGTGGACAAACTGCCAGGTCTTCCAGGCCAGGGCCTCGGCGGTGTTCCGTTTGGCGCCATGGCCGTCGACCACCGCCGGATGCAGCCGGTCGCCGTCCACCGATTCCTGGCGCAGCCGCACCAGCAGGTCCGGAATCGGGATCTTCACCGGGCAGACTTCACCGCAGGCGCCACACAGGCTGGAGGCGCTGGGAAGGTGTCGACCCTCGTCCAGGCCCACCAGGTGGGGCATCAGGATCTTGCCGATGGGCCCCGGGTAGGTGGTGCCGTAGGTGTGGCCGCCCACCCGGGTATACACCGGGCAGTGGTTCATGCAGGCGCCGCAGCGGATGCAGCGCAGGGTATCCACCAGTTCATCGTCCTGATAGATGCCGGAGCGGCCATTGTCCACCAGCACCAGGTGCACCTCTTCCGGGCCGTCCAGTTCCTCACCCCGGCGGGGGCCGGAAATCATGTTGACGTAGGTGGTGATGTGCTGGCCGGTGGCGGACCGGGTCAGCAGGGCGAGCAGGGCGGACATGTCTTCCAGCGTCGGCACCACCTTCTCGATGCCGGTAACGGCGATATGGCAGGGCGGCACCGTGGTTGTCATGCGGCCATTGCCCTCGTTCTCTACCAGGCACAGGGTACCGGTTTCCGCCACCGCGAAGTTGACGCCGGAGATGCCGACATCCGCCCCCATGAACTTCTCCCGCAGTTGCTGGCGGGCGCTGGCGGTGAGGTATTCCACATCCGTGGAGCGCTCGGTGCCGGTGCGCTCATGCATCAGGTCGGAAATCTCGCCGGTGTTCTTGTGGATGGCGGGCATGATGATGTGGGAGGGCGTTTCCCCGGCCAGCTGGACGATGTACTCGCCAAGGTCGGACTCCAGGGCCTCGATGCCATGTTTTTCCAGGTGGTGGTTGAGGTGCATTTCCTCGCTCACCATGGACTTGCCCTTGATCACGGTGCGGGCATCCCGGGCCCGGCAGATGTCGGTGACAATCCGGCAGGCCTCGTCGCCATCCAGGGCCCAGTGCACGCGAACGCCATTGGCGGTGAGTTTTTCCTCAAGCTGCTCCAGCAGATCCGGCAGGTTGGCGAGGGCATTGCGGCGTACATCGGCCCCCAGGGTTCTCAGCGCTTCCAGGTCCCAACCCTCAAACGCGGTCTTGCGCTTGCCCATCAGGCCGTCCATGGCGCGACGGAAGTTCTGGCGGATCTGCGGGTCGTCGATGGCGGCCCGGGCGCGGGGATGGAACTCCCGCACGTCCGGATCGTGGGTCGGCTGCCCGCTCATGCCGGCCCTCCGTCCTCGCCGGATGTACGTTGCCACAGGAAACTGAGGATATGCTGACCTTTCAGGGGGGCACCCTGTTTTTCCGCGTAACCGTCGATATTCATCAGGCAGCCGCAGTCGGTGGTGACGAACTCACGGGCGCCGGTGTCGGTGAGGGTGGCCACCTTCTCGGATACCATGGCGCCGGAGATTTCCGGGTGCCGCACCGCAAAGGTACCGCCGAAGCCACAGCATTCCTCGGCCCGGGCCTGCTCCACCACCGTGACCTTGTCCAGCTGTGACAGCAGCGCCGGACCGGTACCGCCAAGCCCCAGTTCCCGGCGGGCGGAGCAGGAGGTATGCATGGCCACGGTCACCGGCTCGCCCAGGTCCTGAAGCTGGATATGGCAGACATTCAGCAGGAAATCCGTCAGCTCCCAGACGCGTCCGGCAACCTCCCTGGCGGCTTCCAGTTCCGGGGTGTCCCGGAACAGTTGGGGATAATGCTGTCGCATCATGCCGCCACAGGAGCCGGAGGGCACCACGATGGGATAATCCTCCGGGAACAGGTCCAGTTGCCGCCGGGCCACGGCACGGGCTTCGTCATGGTATCCCGAGGTCCAGGCGGGCTGGCCGCAGCAGGTCTGGTCCTGGGGAAAGATCACCTCGATTCCCTCCCGCTCCAGCAGGCGGATACCGGCCATGCCGGCCTCCGGGTAGAACAGGTCCACCAGGCAGGTGCCGTAGAAATAGACTTTGTCGGGCTTGCTTGGATACAACTTGAGGGTATCGGCCATGGCGGAACATCTGACGGTGAATCGTTGATGACAACGATAGGGGTACCCCATGGCTCTGTCCAGGCGACTTTGGGAGGAGGTTGTATGCTAGGATCGAGGAAACTGCGGAGCCTTTGCATTCACACAATCTGTCTATCAAGGAATCACTGGCTAACCCCGAGCCGTGAGGATGTTCACGATTCATAGGTGTGTCAGATTCCGTTTTCGGAAACACTCTGCTACTTTGGGCGCTCAGACACCGAATAAGGAAATTCGACATGACTGACATGCCAAGCGTTTCAGATCTGCCTTACCATCTGCCTACCGATACCCAAGGCCAGCTAAGAGTCCTCGCCAGAATACTTGATGTATCTCCGACTGTTGCAGAGCAATCCGGTGAGGCGGGTGTGGAGGCCATGTGTGCAACTATCCTGTACAGGCACTTGGACCGTAGGCAACGTATCGAGGCAATGGAGAAGATCAAGTCGTTGCCAAACAAAGCGTTTGTCGCAAAGCTGGTGAAAGTTACCCTGGATACCACCTTCGTTAATCCCCAGTGGGGTCTTTGGTCATTGACCAACGAAGAATTGGCTGACGACATCCGGTTTCATCAGACGGTCAACAAAATTGGTGCCATAACCGGGGCCACTCTGTCCCTCAGTTCAGGCAAGGATGTGATTACTGAGATTCTCAGGAATGGCAGATTAGGGCCCAAAGGTGTGGCCTTGCTTGTTATCGGTGTCGCATTCGCTGGTAACAGCTCCGAGCTTGACGCCTCGATTCAGGAACAGCAGAGACGGTCCCAAATCAAAGACTCCCCTTACTTTCAATGAGCCTGCGAATCCTGCTGGTCTGCGCTAAATACAGTGCAATATTTGCGTTTGTGATCTGGGTGTGGGAGACCAGACCTTTGGACCAGCAGGGGTTGCTTTTTTGGTGTGTTTGGACCGTGGCACTGATCAATGGCAGCTTCCTGTTCTTCAAATACAACAAGCGCAACCATGACCCGCAATAGTGCTCTGGGAATGGTGTCGCGGGGAATACGGCAGAGTTGTTTGGCCAGTTTTCTTCTGACGTTGTCCTCAATGACGGCTATGGCAGATCCGCTTGATTGCTCAAATGTCTCCAACGTAGTACCCAGCGCGGATATCAGCTATTCCGAAGGTGACTCCTACGTGCGATATCAGCTGTCGTACGATCAGGAGGGTTACCATTGGGAGGGAACAGCATACGAATTTCATTCTCCTACTTCTGATAATTCATTGCTGGACGGTATTGAGCAGGCGGGCGTCGGCGATCTCACTGAAGTCATTGCGGAAAACTATAGAAAGTTGCTTGTTGAGTCGGGAGCGCATGCCGTGTTGGAGGCGCCCCGCCAGTCCAGTACAAAGCAAGGATTAGTGGTGACGTTTGATGCAGTGGACGAGTCCTTGCCCTTTACCTATGGATTCCATGCGAGACGGTATGGGGACAGTGTGCAGGTGTTTAACGTTTCTGGTATCGATGCCGGTACAGAGACGGGCTCAGTACCCTCAAATGCCCAAAGCGTTGAAGCCGTTACAAAACTCATTCAAAGTTGCCAACTCGATGAAACCTAAGCTGGTACTCGTTCTGTTCTATAGCGTTCTGCTCGCGCTGGGCATCGTCTGGTTCCTCTCAGGCCCGGAATTGAACAGTGCTCTTTTCTATCTGCTTTTCTTTTCCGCCTTCGGGTTTAATGCGTACTGCGGCTATCTGGAACTCAAAGCCGGCACCCGGCAATAGTGTGGCCCTGTCGGGCTTCGGCATTACAGGTATTGCATCTGATATTCTCAAGTGGGCTGGAGATGGCCTGGGCATGCCTCCGCCTTACACGCATCAGATAATGGCTTCCAGCCCCTTGTCGGCGATGATGTTGAGCAGTTTGAGTGCTGGTCCGGCAGGACGCGTTTCGCCCTGTTCCCACTTGCGTACCGTCGAGGCGGTGGTGTGTAGGTGATGGGCGAACACTGGCTGGCTGACGTGCAGCCCTTCACGCAGGCGTTTAATGTCGTCTGCACTGAACTCGCGCACCGGCGGCGGACAAATCGCGTCGAACTCGCGCATTGTCACCTTGCTGATTGCGCCTGCGTCGTGCAATGCGGCCAAGTCACCGCGCAGGGATTCAATGATTTTGCTCGCCACAACACACCTCCAGTAATACACCAGCCTGCAATGCCTTCGCCAACTCCTGGTTCGAGAGATCCAGAAACACTTTGCCGGCATACTGCAGCGCTTTTTTCTCGTCCCGCGTGATGTTTGCCTTGTCGCTTTTCGAAAACCCATGCAGGAACACATAGCGGTGACCAACACGGGCCGATAATATCGTACGATAGCCGCCGCTCTTGCCTGCACCTGGACGGGCGACCCGCTTCTTGTAAAGTTGGCCGCCCAACTCGGCATCAATCAGTCCGCTTTCCATTTCACGGACCGCATTGCAGAGGGCCGTATCGGATAATTTCTCTCCTGCTTGCCATCGTGCAAAGTCTTTTCGCTTAAAGACGTTCATATCCGGCAGTCTCCAAAACTATACCCGTAACGGGTATATCTGTCTATCCTCTGATAGGTGGCAGGTCGCCAACCATACGTCAGGAGTGTGAGGGGACGGAGACGGCGGGACATAACACGCACCTTCCTGCCGGTATGCCGTGGACAGTAGCATCGGTAGTCGATCCAGGTTTTGGAAAACTCCAGCATAAGGTGGGTTCATCTAATCTATTGATAAAATTGCTATATCAGGTTCAGACGTAGCCCGGCAACGTCCGGTGCTGGAGTCATGATGAAATAAAAAAGCCCCGCCGGAAGGCGGGGCAAGAGATCAGCGTGTGGTGATACGGTCGGCGTTTTTCTCCACCGTGACATCACCTATGCCACGCACTCGGGTGAGATCGTCCCCGGATTCGAAGGGACCATTGGTGTCGCGGTCTGCGACAATGGCCAGTGCCTTGGTTTCGCCGATGCCATCCAGTGCCGTCAGTTCGGCGGCCGTAGCGGTGTTGATGTTAACCACCGGAGCCTGGGTTTCGGCAGGCTCCTCGGCCCAGGCCGGTGCCTGCATGGCGAAAAGGCTGAAAATCAGTACCAGTGATGCAAAAAGTCGTTGTGTCTGTTTCATGGCTCGCATTGTGTTGATTGGTGATGGTTTCGAATGCCGGCCTGACCGACGGAGAGCGCTCCCGGGCTGCATCATCACGGAACCACGACAAACCACCACTGATAAAGATTGCCAACCATGTACTACGAATCTGGGCCTTCCGTCTCGGATGACGGGGTTATGGCCTGACGGGAAAATCGTGCAACTACCTGCGGCGCCCTGTCTTGCGGCGGCCATGGCGGATACGGGGAAGGAAAAAGCCGGTCCACGGCTGGGGCCACGCTCCCTGTGACCCCTGTCCGCGACCAGACCCGATGCCGGTTCCTTCGGCATTGCCCAAATCCCTGGGCGACAGTCCCTGTCGGCAATCCCTTGAGCCTCCATGCTTCGCTGGCCATCCTGGCCGGCGGTAAGCGGTTCCCTGCTCAATCCGCTGCTACACTCCCTGCAGTAGCCCTCACTCCTTGACTACGCTTTCCCTACGTCGGTCAGTCCCTTGCATTCCCTTGGTGACTTCCGTGTACAGGATCTATTCTACGCATCGACCGGTTTCGTCAAATAAGACATCCTCGCCATGGCGTGTAGGAAAAAGCTTACAGATCTGTAAGCATCGGGCCGTGCCGGTTGTGAGGGAGCGAAAAAACAACCTCATTATATAAAAATGTCCTTTTAAAACAGGTAATTGTAAAATTATTGCCGGTAGCCGGAAATATCCGGAAAACGGAGTGCATCCGGCAGAAAAACGTTCCAGGTGAGCTTTTTCCGCCTCGGGATCAAAGGGGGCTACTGGGGGTTGAGCATTGACGGATTCACCCTCATCCTAAGTAGTACATCCTTGCCATATTCGTTGATATGGATAAAGGAGGTTGCCATGAGTGATCACGATACCGCGCTGTTACTGGTGGATATCCAGAATGACTTCTGCGAGGGCGGAAGCCTGGCGGTCCCGGACAGTAACGCCATCTTTGATACCGTTAACCAGTGGATCGCGCTGGCCCATGGTCGTGGCTGGCCGATTGTCGCCAGCCGTGACTGGCACCCGCGGGAGCACTGCAGCTTTGAGGCTCGTGGCGGGCCCTGGCCGGAACACTGCGTCCAGGACACCCACGGTGCCGAGTTCCATCCCCATATGCAGTTGCCGCCCGAAACCGTCCGGGTGAGCAAGGGCACCTCCTTCGAAACCGATGCCTACTCCGCCTTCGACGGCACCGAGCTGGAGCACTACTTCCGCCGCCATGGCATCCGGAAGC
Organism: Marinobacter sp. OP 3.4; assembly: GCF_036224885.1. Taxonomy (NCBI): domain Bacteria; kingdom Pseudomonadati; phylum Pseudomonadota; class Gammaproteobacteria; order Pseudomonadales; family Marinobacteraceae; genus Marinobacter; species Marinobacter sp. OP 3.4. The sequence goes on along the minus strand of NZ_JAVVLT010000032.1, from coordinate 283,765 downwards.
TGGTGGTGGCGGGCCTGGCCCTGGATGTCTGTGTGCAGGCCAGCGTGCGTGACGCCCGCAAACTGGGGTTCGATGTGGACCTGCTGGTGGACGGTACCCGTGCCGTGGACAAGGCGGAAGGCCCCAGGGTACTGCAGACGCTGGAGGATGATGGCGTCCATCTGGTCCGGGAGTAACACCGGACACCCTGTCCCCAAGGCGCCCGGTTTCCAGGGAACACCGGGAGCCTGTGTCTATCCCCTGTAAAGGAGTAACGGAATGGCCGAGCAGCCACTGATGCCCAGGGAGCAGGACCTGCCCCTGTTTGTCGACCTGTATGAACTGGCCATGGCCCAGGCCTACTGGCGTTCCGGCATGGACGGCGAAGCCGTCTTCAGCCTGTTCTTCCGCAAGCTGCCGGAGCACCGCAACTTCATCCTGGCCTGTGGTCAGCAGCAGGTGGCGCGGGTGATCGAGTCGCTGCGGTTCACGGAAGAACACATCGGACGCCTGCGGCAACTGGAACGCTTCGACGACCGCTTCCTGGACTGGCTCCGCCATTGGCGGTTCACCGGCAGTGTGCAGGCGGTGCCCGAGGGTACCCCGGTGTTTCCCCAGGAACCCCTGCTGGAAGTCCGTGCCCCGGTGATCGAGGCCCAGATCCTGGAAAGCCTGGTGATGAACTATGTGCACCTGGAATCCGCCCTGGCGTCCAAGGCAGTGCGGCATGTGCTGGCGGCGGAGGGTCGCCCGGTGGTGGACTTCGGCATGCGGCGCATGCACGGGCTGGATTCCGCCTGGCGGGGCGTGCGGGCCTATCGCGTTGCCGGGCTGGCGGGCACCAGTAACATCCAGGCCGGGCTGGATTTCGGTCTGCCGGTCAAGGGCACCATGGCCCACAGTTTCGTGCAGGCCTGCGAGGACGAAATGGCCGCCTTCCGCATGTACGCCGAGCTCTATCCCGGCACCACGCTGCTGGTGGATACCTACGATACCCAGGGCGCCGTGCGGAACATCATCCGCTGGCTGAAGGAAAACCCGGAGGTGGACATCGGCGGTATCCGGCTGGATTCCGGCAACCTCGGGGACGAGGCCCGGGCGTGCCGCCGTCTGCTGGATGAGGCGGGCCTGGACCGGATCCGCATCATGGCCAGCGGCGGGCTGGACGAATACCAGATCGAGGCGCTGGTCTCAGCCGGCGCGCCCATAGATGGCTTCGGTGTCGGCACCGCCATCGGGGTGGCCAACGATGCCCCGGCCATCGAGCTGGCCTACAAGCTGACCGCCTACCGGGGCGAACCCCGCATGAAGAAATCCACCGGCAAACGCTCCTGGCCCTGCCCCAAACAGGTCTTCCGGCAGGTGGATGCCAGCGGTTGCATGCAGGGCGACCTGATTGCCGAGGCCCATGAAGCGGGGGACGGAACGCCGCTGTTACAACCGCTGTTACAACCGCTGATGACCGATGGCCGGCTGGTGGAAGGCGCCATCGCCAGCCTGGAAGATCAGGTGACCCATGCCCGGGGGGCGGTGGCGGCGCTGCCACAGGAACAGAAGCGGCTGGCGCCGGCACGGGAGGCCTACCCGGTCCGTTTCAGCGAATCCCTGAAGCAGCAGCAGGTGCGTACCCTGGAGCGCATTGCCCACCTGCAGGAATGGCACTACAGCGATCAGGACGACTAGCCTCTAGGATTCCTGCCGGTAGGGTAAGGCATCCAACGCGGCGTCCCGATAGCGGGCCACACCCTCCGCTTCCTCCTGGCAGAAGTGCGCCACGGCATCCCGGAACCCGGGGTGCGCCACGTTGTGCCAGGAGTGGGTCAGCACCGGCTCGAAGCCCCGCACCAGCTTGTGCTCCCCCTGGGCACCGGCATCGAAGCGGGCCAGTCCCTCGTGGATCGCCAGGTCGATACCCTGGTAGTAGCAGGTCTCGAAGTGCAGGTGGTTGTAGTCCTCCAGGCAGCCCCAGTAGCGTCCGAACAGCGTGTCCTCTCCCATAATGAACAGCGCTGCGGCAATACGCTGGCCTTCCCGTATCGCGGTGATGATGCGTAGCCGGTTCCCCAGACGCTCAGCCAGCAGGCGAAAGCCGTCCCGGTTCAGGTAGGGGCGCATGCCCCGCTTGAGGTAGGTGGCGTTGTAGAACAGGAAGAAGTCGTCCAGCACATCGTCGGGCAGGGCGTCACCGGCCCAGTGCTCGAAGGTGATGCCCTGTTCGGCCACCTGTCGGCGTTCCTTGCGGATGGATTTGCGCTTGCGGGACGTAAGCTGCGCCAGGAAGTCGTCGAAGCTCTGGTAACCCCGGTTGAACCAGTGGAACTGACAGCCGGTGCGGTGAAGACTGTCCACCTGGTGCAGCAGGGCCTGGTCCCTCTCGTCCGGGAACAGCAGGTGCCAGGAATGCAGGTCCTTCCTGACCATCAACTGGTCCAGGGCCTGGTGCAGTTGCTCCGGCGCCAGATCTGCCCGTGCCGGCCCCGGGATCATCAGCCTGGGCCCCTGGCAGGGGGTGAAGGGAATCGCCACCACCAGCTTGGGATAGTAGGGCAGACCATGGCTCTGCCAGGCATCGGCCCAGGCCCAGTCAAACACATACTCGCCCATGGAGTGGAACTTGCGGTAGGCGGGTGCCACGCCAATCCAGTGGCCGTCCAGATGGAATTTCAGGTGGCAGGGTTGCCAGCCGGTGTCCCGGGAGACCGAGCCACTTGCCTCCAGTGCCTCCAGGAAGTCGTAGCTGACCAGGGGGTTACCGGTGCCGGCGAACCGGTTCCAGTGGTCGCGGCCAATGGTAGTGATACTGTCCACTGTCAAGATATCAAGCCCGGACGGGGCGGGAGTGTGCTCGGTCATGGGGTTCCCGGAAAAACGGCCTCCGGGGAGGCCGTGTTAGTGAGACTGTCCGGGATACTTTACGACAGAAGCCGGGGGCTGATCACTCCCCGTCGCGGTTTTCGCACCGTTCCTTCATGTGTTCGAGCCGCTCTTCAAACTTCTCCCGACGCTCGTTCCGCATCTCGTCCCAGATTTCCCGCTGCTCGTCGGTCAGTTCCAGGCGCTCGGCCATGTCCTCGTGGCGCTGGTCGGCTTTTTCACGCATTGCCTCGCGCTTTTCCTGCCAGTCACCACTCTCCATTTTCTCGCAGAAGTCGCCATGGCGCTTGCCGTGGTGGCCGTCCCGGTCACCGTGGTGGTCGGCCATGGCCAGGGGGCTGGCGAGCAGGGCGGCGGAAACCAGGGCGGAGGTGAACAGACCGGTTTTCAGTGTTTTCATGGAATCACTCCTGTGTCGTCATTGGGCGCGAAGGGGTATCGCGCAAGTTGCATGAGCATGATAGGGAATCCGGTGTAAGCTCCTGTCAGACGGTGGTAAAAAATCTGTAAATGCCCGGGCGCTGCTGCGCGGGTGTACGGTGGAGTGGTATGGTTTGTACCGGAGCACAAAGGGGAATACCGGATGCAGAACCGGGTACTACTGGTTGAAGACGACGAGGAACTGCGCACCCTGCTGGCCCGTTATCTCACGGGGCAGGGCTTCGAGGTGCGCGAGGCGGAAACGGGCGGCGACGGCCTGACACTGGCGGCGGAGGGCCTGACCGACATCGTGGTGCTGGACATCATGCTGCCGGACATGTCCGGGCTGGAGGTGCTGCGGGAGCTTCGGGCCCGCAACCACCTGCCGGTACTGCTACTGACCGCCCGGGGGGATGAGACCGACCGTATCGTGGGCTTTGAAGTGGGTGCGGACGACTATATTCCCAAGCCCTGCAACCCCCGGGAACTGGTGGCCCGCATCCAGGCCGTGTTGCGCCGGGTGGCCTGGGACCACCAGGCAGACGTGGATGCCGACCGGGTATTCGGCGACCTGCGGGTGGAGCCGGAGCAGCGGCGGGTATTGTTGCGGGGCGAAACCGTGGACCTGACCGCCACCGAGTATGAGGTGTTGCAGGTGCTGCTGGCCCACGCCGGCAGCGTGGTGCGTAAGACCGACCTGATGCAGTGGGCCCTGGGCCGTCGTCTGGCTGCCTATGACCGTACCCTCGACATGCACATCAGCAACCTGCGCCGAAAGCTGGGGCCGGAAGATCCCTCCCGCATTGAAACCGTACGTGGCCTGGGTTACAGCTACCGGGTTACCGATCAGACGACCACCCACTGATTTTCAGGAGTTTCCTTGAGCACCGGCAAACGACCCTTGATGTTCCCGCTGTTCTGGCGGATCTTCCTGCTGATCTGGCTGGCGCTGGCGGCCGCCATCGTGCTCAGTAACCTGGTGACGCGGGAACTGCTGGAACGTGAGCGGGAGGCCATCGAGGACCTGGAAAGCCTGCGGGACGTGGCGATCAAGGCGGCCAGACTGGACCGGGGCACCGACCGTGGCGCCTTCTGGGGCTATCTCCGTGAGAAGGGCCATGAACTGGACCTGCACCTGATGCTGGTGGATGTCGACCAGGCCGAGGACGAGCTGCCGGATTCCGTGCAGGAGCGTATGCGTTCCTGGTACCACCGCAAGCCGGCGGTGATCGAGGTCAACGAGAACCAGCGGCTGGTGGCCTGGCCCCGTTCGGACCGGAAAGGGCGTATCTCCCCGGGTGTTGCCCGTGCGCTGGAGCTGTCCATGGGAGTGATCCTGCTGACCTTCGCCTGTTGGTGGATCGCACGCCTGGTGTCGCGTCCCCTGCGTCATATGGAAAGCACTGCCCAGGCCATTGCCGGTGGCGACCTCAGCCTGCGGGTCAACCAGCGCATTGCCCGCCGTCGGGACGAGATCGGCCTCACCGCCCGGGCCTTCAATGCCATGACGGAACGCCTCTGTGACCTGCTGGACCGGCAGCAACAGCTGATGCGGGACATTTCCCACGACCTGCGCACCCCGCTGGCCCGCCAGCGGGTCGCTATCGAGTTGGCGGCGGACAGTGGTGGCATGGAGCCGGAACTGCTGGCCAGCATCCGGCGCCAGAACGAACGCCTGGAGGAAATGACCGGCCAGATCCTCACCCTGTACCGGGTATCCGGCGGTGGCGACGGCCTGGAGCGGGAACCGGTGACCATGGTGCGGGCCATCAACGACGTGCTCCGGGACGCCGCCGACTACGCCGAACACCAGCGGGTGGACTGCCACTTCGAGGCGGGTGAGGACTGCCAGCAGGTGACGGTGCTGGCCAACGGCGAACTGTTGCGCCGGGGGCTGGACAATATCCTCCAGAATGCCCTCGACTACACCCCACCAGGCAAGACTGTGACCGTCAGGCTGGCCCGGGAGGGAAGCATACTCTCATGCACCATTACCGACCAGGGCCCCGGTGCGCCGGAAGAGATGCTGTCCCAACTGTTTGAGCCCTTCTACCGGGCGGACCGGGCCCGCAGCGGCAAGGGTTGGGGGCTGGGGCTGGCCATCGCCCGGGACATCATCGCCTCCCATGACGGCCGGATCGAGGCCCGGAATGTGGCAGACGGCGGCCTGCAGGTTGAGATCCGGCTGCCGGTCTTCACCAGCGCCGACGATCCCGGCCTGGGTGAAGGGGCCACCCGGAGGCGCCCGTGAGCGTCGGCTATCCGATACCGGCGGGCTTTCTGGAAAAAGAGACGGAAATCCGCAAGAGTCGCTTTATCGCCCGGGTTGCCCCGGTCCACGACCGGGACCAGGTCAGGGCCCTGGTGCAGCAGGCCTGGCAGGACCATCCGGATGCCCGTCATGTCTGCTGGGCCTACCAGATCGGCCAGCCCGGCTCGGCGGCGGAGGCAGCGATGAACGACGACGGCGAGCCCTCGGGCACCGCCGGCAAGCCGATCCTGAACGTGATCCAGCACAAGGACATGGGCGACGTGGCGGTCATCGTGATTCGCTACTTCGGCGGTATCAAGCTGGGGGCCGGGGGCCTCGTGCGGGCCTATGCCGGGGCGGCGGAATCGGTACTGTCCGCCGTGGGGCGGGAGGTGAACCGGCCCATGGAGGAAGTGGTGGTGTCGCTGCCGTTCGCCCTGGAGCAGCCCCTGCGGCACTGGTGCCAGCAACACGACGCGGATCCGGCGGAGGCGGTCTATGGCGAGGGTGTCACCATGACGGTGTACCTGCCTGAACCGGCGATGGAATCCCTGGTCTCATTTTGTGAGGCCAATCAACTGGATTACCATTACCCGGACAGGGTTGAATGATCTGTTTCCGCCCGGGGCGGCTACCATAAGGACATACTGGAGGACTTATGAACGGGAGGTCTACCATGAAACCACTAAGGGTTGGTCCGGCATTGCTGCTGGTGGCCGTTGCCATGTTGATGACCGGATGTGCGTCCAATGTCGTCACGGACTATGATTCGCAGGCGTCGTATGCCAGCTATGAGACCTGGGCATTCAGCGAGACCGACGACAATGCCTACACCTCACTGGATGGTTCCCGGGTGGAGGACGCAGTCAGCCGGGCGCTGGAAGCGAAAGGGCTCGCCCGGACCGGGGCCGATTCCGCGGACCTGCTGGTGGGATACCACATTGATGAAGTAGACCGGCTCGACACCTCCGGCTTCTCCTATGGTTTTGGTTACGGCTTTAACCGCTTCGGCTGGGGCATCTCCACAGCGCCCCCGGTGCGGGAAGTGAAGGAAGGCCAGTTGATCGTCGACCTGGTGGATACCGATACCAACAAGGTGGTCTGGCGGGGCACCAGCAAGCGCTACCTCAACCAGAACCAGTCCCCCGAAACCCGCGAAAAGTTGATCAACGAGGTGGTCGCGGATATGTTCAGCCGTTATCCTCCGGGCAACTGATCTGAACCCCACGTCCCGCCCGGTGGGCACTCCCCGTGCGGGTCACTGATTGTTGACAGGAGAGACTGTGAAGAAGCGCGGAACCGGTGGCCTGGTCTTTTCCACCGAACAGGGCCGAATGTGTCCGGAATGTCGCAACCCGGTGGAAGAATGCACCTGCGGGGAGCAGACCGCACCGGCTGGCGACGGCGTGGTGCGGGTCAGCCGCGAAACCAAGGGCCGCAAGGGCAAGGGCGTCACACTGGTGACTGGCATCCCCTTGGCGGGCAAGGACCTCAAGGATTTCGCCAAGAAGCTCAAGGCCAAATGTGGCACCGGTGGTACCGTCAAGGACAACACCGTCGAGATCCAGGGTGACCAGCGGGATATCCTGGTCCCGATCCTGCAGGACCAGGGCTGGACCGTGAAACGGTCCGGCGGATAAAGAAACAGGCTTTTCTTCCGGGATCCAGGACGCCCGCCACAGGCGTCGGATTCCACACTTCCAGAATAGACAGGGGATCGACTATGCACGTACTGGTGATGGGCGCCGGTGTGGTTGGTGTGACTACGGCCTGGTATCTGAAACAGTCGGGTCATGACGTAACGGTGGTGGATCGCCAGCCCCGGGCGGGTATCGAGACCAGTTACGCCAATGGTGGCCAGATCTCCGTGTCCCATGCCGAACCCTGGGCCAATCCTTCGGCTCCCCTGAAGGTCCTCAAGTGGCTGAGCCAGCCGGACGCCCCGCTGCTGTTCAGGCTCAAACTGGACCCGGCCCAGTGGATCTGGGGCCTGAAATTCCTCACCCAGTGCACCTCCAAACGCGCGGCCTGGAACATCCGCCAGATGGTGAACCTGGGTACCTACAGCCGGACCCGGTTACAGGCCCTGCGCAAGGAACTGGATCTGGACTATGACCACCTGGAGAAGGGCATCCTGCACTTCTACACCAACGAGAAGGAATTCGACGCCGCCCGGGAGCCCACCCGTATCATGCAGGATCTGGGCTGTGACCGGCAGGTGATTGGTGCCGACCAGGCCCTGGAGCTGGAGCCCGCACTCAAACCCATTGCCAGCCGGATCGCCGGTGCCACCTACACGAAGGAGGATGAATCCGGCGACGCCCGCAAGTTCACCCAGGAGCTGGCGAAGAAGGCGGAAGCCGCCGGGGTGGAGTTCCTCTACGACACCGAGGTGGTGGGGTTCGAGAACACCCGTGACCGCATCCTGGGTGTCGGCGTGATCGGCCCCGACGGCTGTCACCGTACCCTGCGCATGGACAGCTACGTGCTGAGCATGGGCAGCTACAGCGCCCATTTCGCCCGCAAGCTGGGTTTCTTCCTGAATATCTATCCGGCCAAGGGCTACTCCATCACGGCGCCGGTGAAAAACGAGGAAGCGGCGTTCCAGGTGAGCCTGACGGATGATGAGTACAAGCTGGTCTATTCCCGCCTTGGTGACCGTTTACGGATCGCGGGTACCGCCGAGCTTGGCGGCTATGACCGGGACCTGAGCCTGGTGCGCTGCCAGGCGATTGTGCGCCGGGCGGCGGAGATCATGCCGGAGGGGGCCTACTGGGATCAGTGCGAGTTCTGGACCGGGTTGCGGCCTGCCACTCCTTCCAACGTGCCCTATATCGGTAAGAGTCCGCTGACCAACCTGTACCTCAATACAGGGCATGGGACTCTGGGGTGGACCCACTCCTGTGGGTCTGCGGCTGCATTGGCCGACGTGGTTTCCGGCCGGACTCCTGAACTGGATTTCGATTTTACCGGGCTTTGAGGTTTTCGTTTGTAGCCTGATGATGTGGTGCCTGGGCGTGGGGCATAGGGGGTGTTTTTCTCCGCCGCAATTCACGGTCCATCCCTGGACCGGCCTTGCTCCGCGACATCCCTGTCGCTGCTGCGAAAAACACCCCCTATACCCCACACCTTACAGAGCTATCGGGTAACGTTTTTTCTGGTGGTTTGTTCTGAAAGCGGGTAGACCAGGAAGGAAGCAAAGGTACTGGTCTGAGGATTTTGGGGTAAGTCTGCGAGCGCTTGTCGGATAGGTCGCCGGGTGTCCGTTCTTCGATAAGCGACCAGCAAATCAGTCTGACGGATGGGGGACCTGGGGGAGCTTTTCGTAGCAGCGCCATGGATGGCGCGGAGCAAGGCGGGTGCCAGGGATGGCCCCTGAATTGCGGCGAAGAAAAGCTCCCCCTGGTCCCCCAGCCAGGCACCCAATCCAGCAGTCTTACCTGTAAAATAAACAAGGTCACTGATCCCAGGGATGCCCCCGAGTCTCCTCAGACCGCTCCACCCTCAGGTGCATGGCTGCCTTGGCTATGAAGTTGGCACTGACGGGAGCGGTGAGGAACAGGAACACCGTCACCAGCAACTCGGTGATGGCGATATCCCCGTTCTTCAGGGAGAAATAGATCATCGAGGCAATCACAACACTGCCGACGCCCAGGGTGGTCGCCTTGGTCGGGGCGTGCAGGCGTGCGTACAGATCCGGTAGTCGAACAAGGCCGATCGCGCCCACCAGGGTAAAGAAACCGCCGGTCAGCAGCAGGACGCTGATAATCACCTCGGCAACGGGATGCAAACTCGTGAGATCCATGGTGTCACTCCTTATTCGATAACGCTGCCGCGCTTCAGGTATTTGGCCAGGGCCACCGTGCCGACAAAGCCCATCACCGCCATCAACATGGCGACCTCAAGATACAGCCGCGACCCCACAACCAGATCCAGCAATATGATCAGCGCAATGCCGTTGATGTACAGCGTATCCAGCGCCAGGATCCGGTCCGGGGCGTCCGGGCCCTGAACCAGGCGGTACAGGTTCAGCAGGGCCGCAATGGCCACCATGGCCAGGGTGATATGGAGAGCGATGGTCATCATTGGAACATCTCCATCAGGGGCTTCTCATAGCGCTGGTGGATCGCACGGATCAGCTCCTCGTTGTCATCCACATCCAGGGCGTGAATCAGCAGCAACTCGCCGTCGTCGCTCACATCCGCACTCACCGTACCCGGTGTCAGCGAAATGGTGCTCGCCAGCATGGTAATGGCCAGCGGATGGTCCAGCGTCAGGGGATAGGACACGAACGCCGGTCGTGGGCGACGGGGGTTCAGGATCAGTATCGCCACCGTAATACTGGCCACGATGATGTCGTAGATCACCACCACCAGGTAACGGATCATCACCCACGGCTTGCGCATGCGCGGGCTGTCCGGCCAGAAGCGGTGGGTAATCTGGGGAATGATCACAGCCAGGATAATACCCATCACCACACTGGCCCCGGATACCCCGTCCGCCAGGAACTGCCAGACCACGAACAGGGCAACACTCAGCCAGGGCTGCGGAAAGCCCAGACGTTCAGCCGTCATGATTCATCCTCCCCGACCATTTTCGCCTCCAGGATACTGGTATAGGCGGACGTGTCCCTCAGCTGTTCAGCGGTGGCGTCGGTGTACTCGCTGAGCGGGCCGGCCACCACCACGATGGCGATGCTCAGGGCGATCAGCGCGCCCGCACCCACGGTGTGGGGGAAGGTCAGCTTCTCCGGGTTCTCGATGTGGCCCTGCACGTTACGCCAGAACACGATACTGCCTGCCCGGCTGTAGGCCACCAGTGACATGAAGCCGGCCAGCAGGATCACCGACCACAGCGCCGCCATGTCCACACCGGGGGTGGCGGCGTTCATGATCAGCAGCTTGGCGAAGAACCCGCTCAGCGGCGGCAGGCCCGCCGCGGCCACCGCACCCAGCATGAACATCACGCTGATAAAGGTCCGGTTGGGCATGCGCGGGGCGGTGATGATCTGGTCGCCGGCGGAGCCCCGCTGGGCGGCGATCATGTCCACCACCAGGAACAGGCCGGCGGCCACCCAGGTGGTGTGCACCATATAGAACAGGGCCGATGACAGGCCCGCCTCGTTGAGCAGCGAGAAGGCCGCCAGGATGGTGCCCACCGACACCACCACTTGCCAGGCGACCAGGGTCCGCAGCCCGCCGGAGCCAATCATGCCGACCACGCCCAGCACCATGGTCAGCAGGGCCAGGGGGAATACCCAGTCCATGCCCAGGTGTGCCAGGGCACCCGCATCCTCACCAAATATCAGGGTGTACACACGGATAATGGCGTACACGCCCACCTTGGTCATCACCGCGAACAGGGCCGCCACCGGTGCCGTGGCGCTGGCGTAGGCCTTCGGCAGCCAGAAGGTCAGTGGCAGCAGCGCGGCCTTGAGGGCAAACACCACCAGCAGGATCATGCCGCCGGCTTTCACCAGGGGCAGGTTATCCTCGGCCAGGGTGGGGATGGTCACCGCCAGGTCCGCCATGTTGAGGGTGCCGGTCACGCTGTAGATCATGCCCACGGCAATCAGGAACATGGCCGAACCGATCAGGTTGAGTACCACATAGTGGAAACCGGGCACGGTACGTTTGGTGCCATCGCCGTGAAGCAACAGGCCATAGGAGGCAATCAGCAGTACCTCGAAGGCCACGAACAGGTTGAACAGGTCACCGGTGAGGAAAGCGATGTTCAGCCCCATCAACTGGAACAGGAACAGGGCGTGGAACTGACGGCTGCCCACATCCGTGCGACCCAGGGAATACAGGTGGCAGAACAGCCCCAGCAGCGCGGTGACAAATACCATCAGCGCCGACAGGCGGTCCAGCACCAGCACGATGCCGAACGGCGGTGCCCAGTTACCGAAGGCGTAGACCCGGTAACTGCCGTCGTCGGCCAGCATCAGCAGGAAGAAGGCGCTGACCAGCAACAGGCCGGTGGTGACCAGCCCAAGGGTACGGCGCAGGCTCAGGGGCGCGTAGCCCACGAATACCTGCAGGAAGCCGCCAATCAGCGGAATCACGATCGGCGCGATAAGCCAGTGGTTCATTGGCCGGTCTCCTCCCGCGGCTGGTCAATGGTGGCCTCGTCGGGCAGGTCGGTACGTCGGGTGCCGTCCACGTGGTCATCTCCGGTATCAGCCTTGGACCGCAGGGCCAGCACCACCACGAAGGCGGTCATGGCAAAGCCGATGACAATCGCGGTCAGTACCAGCGCCTGGGGCAGGGGGTCGGAATAGTTCTCCGTGCTGCCGATGATCGGCTGGCCACCGGTCACCAGGCGACCGGTGGAGAACAGGAACAGGTTTACTCCATAGGACAGCAGGGTCAGCCCCACCACCACCGGGAAGGTACGGGCGCGAAGCACCAGGTACACCCCGGCAAAGGTCAGCGACCCGATAATCAGTGCGAAGGTAATCTCCATGGGTTACGACTCCTCCCGTGCTTCGGTTCGGGTCATGGGCCGGCCGGCGGGGGTCAGTTTGCCGAGACTGACCAGGGCCAGCAGGGTGGCGCCCACCACGGTCAGGTAGACCCCAAGGTCAAACACCAGTGCCGAGGCCACCTCGAACTTGCCCACCACCGGCCACTTGAGATAGGTGAAGGTGGAGGTCAGGAACGGATAGTCGAACACCAGGCTGCCGGCGCCGGCGACGGTGGCGAAGAACAGGCCCAGCGCCAGGATATTGTGGTAACGGACATTCACCCGCGCCTGGGTCCAGTTGTCGCCGCTGGCAATGTACTGGATCAGCAGGGCAATGGCCGTGATCAGGCCGGCGATAAAGCCGCCGCCGGGCAGGTTGTGCCCGCGCAGGAAGATGTACACCGACACCATCAGTGCCAGCGGCAGCAGCGGTCGCGACATCTGCCGCAGCATGGTGGGATGGGCGTCCAGCGCCCAGGGGTGACCCAGGCCGTCGGTGGGCGGCGCCTGCAGCTCGCGGCCGCGGAGCATGGCGTAGATGCCCAGGGCGGCAATTGCCAGCACCGTAATCTCACCCAGGGTATCGAAGCCCCGGAAGTCCACCAGGATGACGTTCACCACGTTGGTGCCGCCACCGCCGGGTTTGCTGTGCTCGATAAAGTAGTCGGAAATGGAACTGAACGGGCTGGTCAGCATCGCCAGGGTCACCGCCGCCATGCCCAGGCCCGCCACGCCCGCAATGACCAGGTCACGGGTGTGCCGGGCCGTGGACCCTTCCGAAGGTGTCCATGACGGCAGGTAGAACAGCGCCAGCATCAGCAGCACGATGGTCACCACCTCCACCGAGATCTGGGTCATGGCCAGGTCCGGGGCGGACAGTCGGGCAAAGGTCAGGGACACGAACAGCCCCACCACGCTCAGCATGATCAGCGACGTCAGCCGCTCCCGCCGGATATAGACCGTGGCGAAGGTGCAGAAGATCAGGATGGCGGCACCGACGGCGGTTGGCGCGTCGATGGGGGTCAGGCCGTTGCTGCCGATCAGGTTCATGCCCGCCAGCGGCACGATGGCCACCACCACCGCGCTGACCACCAGCAGCATGGCGTAGCGCTGCAGCGAGCCGTTCTCCAGTACCACTGTCAGGGTGCGGGCCCGGTCCACCAGCCAGGACACGGCGGCCTCGAACACCGCTTTCTCGTCGATCTCCCGGAAGCGGTCGTGGAAATCAAAGAACTTCTGACGGTAGTGGTACATCACCAGGCCACCGATGAACGCCGCAAAGCTCATCATCAGCGGCAGGTTGAACCCGTGCCATACCGCCAGACCATAGTCCGGCACCTGACCGCCCAGGGTGGCCGAGGCGGCGGCATAGAGCAGCGGGCCCACCGAGAACGCCGGGAACAGCCCCACCAGCACACAGGCCACCACCAGGATCTCCACCGGAATCTTCATGTAACGGGGCGGCTCGTGGGGCGGGAAGATGGGCAGGTTGCGGGGCGCACCATTAAAGAACACATCGTGGATAAAACGGGCCGAGTAGGCCACCGCGAAGATGCCCGCCAGGGTGGCCACGATGGGCGGAATCCACGCCCAGATACCGGGCAGGTTCAGGCTCAGGGCCTCGGCGAAGAACATCTCCTTGGACAGGAACCCGTTCAGCAGCGGTACCCCCGCCATGGAGGCCGCCGCCACCATCGCCAGCGTCGCCGTATGGGGCATGTACTTCCACAGGCCGTTGATCTGCCGCATATCACGGCTGCCGGTCTCATGGTCGATGATACCGGCGGCCATGAACAGGGAGGCCTTGAAGGTGGCGTGGTTGATGATATGAAACAGCGCCGCCACCGCCGCCAGTTCCGTGCCCATGCCCAGCAGCAGGGTGATCAGGCCCAGGTGGCTGACCGTGGAGTGGGCCAGCAGGCCCTTCAGGTCATGCTTGAACAGCGCCACATAGGCGCCGATCAGCAGGGTGACCATACCGGTGAAGGTCACCATGTAGAACCACTGTTCGGTGCCCGCCAGCGCCGGGTACAGCCGCGCCATCAGGAAGATGCCCGCCTTCACCATGGTGGCGGAGTGCAGGTAGGCGGACACCGGCGTGGGTGCCTGCATGGCGTGGGGCAGCCAGAAATGGAACGGGAACTGGGCGGACTTGGTAAAGGCCCCCAGCAGCACCAGCGTCAGGGCGTAGGGGTAGAGGGCATGGGCCTTGATCTGGTCGCCGGCGGCCAGCACGTCGTCCAGCTCGAAGGAGCCGACAATGCGGCCGATCAGCAGGATGCCGGCCAGCAGTGCCAGCCCGCCACCGCCGGTGATCGCCAGGGCCATGCGGGCGCCACGGCGGGCGTCCTGCTTCTGGTTCCAGAAACTGATCAGCAGGAACGAGGTCAGGCTCGTCAGCTCCCAGAACACCATCATCAGCAGCAGGTTGCTGGACAGCACAATGCCCAGCATCGAGCCCTTGAAGCACAGCAGCATGGCGTAGAACTTGCCGACGTTCTCCTGCGGCTTCAGGTAGTAGCGGGCGTAGAGGATGATCAGCAGGCCGATCACCAGGATCAGCAGCGCGAACATCAGCGACAGCCCATCCAGCCGGAAGCTGAGGTTGATCCCCAGCTGTGGCAGCCACTCCAGGGTCTGCACAACGGTGCCACCCTCAGCCAGCGTGCTCCACATGGGGAACAGGGTGGCCAGTGCCAGTAGTGCCGGCACCGAGGAGGCTATGGCAATGGCCGTTCGCCCGGCCTGGGCGAACAGGGGCGCGGCTATGGCCCCGAGAAAGGGTAGTAACACCACCAGCGACAGTGTCATCGCAACCTCGTTATTCCGTTCTTCTGATTTATTGTCGGGGCGCGGCAGCCGCGCTGCTCCGTCATGTCCCTACGATGCCCCGGCGTCAGTATTGCAGGCATGGTGCCATGGCACCAACAGGCTTACCGCCGACCAGTGGGTGGGTCGGGAAAATAGGGCAGGCGGCCGCTGAGGTGTATAGCAGGCACGTGCGACAGGGCCGGGTTCATGCCTGGCATTGGCCGGTATTGGGCAGAACGGGGCTGAAGAATCATTGAGACTCCTTATAGATGCACGGATCAGATCATACGTGGCGCCTGACACAGGTCAAGTTATCGGGGCATCTATCGTCATCATAGGGAGAGCGGATAGTGACCGGGGCATGCCCTGCGTCGATTTGGGGCGCCGGATAATCAAGCGCACCAAGTATGGGCTCTGTGGTTGTTTTGTGCTTCATGGCGGTGCGATCTTTCGGGCGCAATGCACCAAATCTGAAACCCCTGATTTTCCGATGATCGGCCCGTCTTCTGTAATTGATTGAAATGTAACAATAAAAAATGCAGGCCTCAGTATGGCACACCGCTTGCAATTCTCAGTGCACAAGGCGAACGCACGATATTCGCCCCGCGCCAAAGAAGCGCACAAACAACTGAGAAAGCGAGGATATGCACGTGACAACATTCAAGAAACAACTGGCCAGCGTTGTGGCGGCGGCAGCACTAAGCGCCGGCGCTTCTATGGTCCATGCCCAGGAAGACACCATCAAAGTAGGCATCCTGCACTCCCTGTCCGGCACCATGGCCATCAGTGAGACCGTCCTGAAAGACACCGTGGAAATGCTGATCGAAGAGCAGAACGCCAACGGCGGCCTGCTGGGCCGCGAGCTGGAGGCGGTGGTGGTCGATCCGGCCTCCAACTGGCCGCTGTTCGCGGAGAAGGCCCGCGAGCTGCTGGCCCAGGAAGAAGTGGACGTGATCTTCGGCAACTGGACCTCCGTTTCCCGGAAATCCGTACTGCCGGTGGTCGAGGAACTGAACGGCCTGCTGTTCTACCCGGTACAGTATGAAGGTGAGGAATCGTCCGAGAACGTCTTCTACACTGGCGCCGCCCCCAACCAGCAGGCGATTCCGGCGGTGGACTACCTGATGAACGAACTCGGCGTCGAGCGCTGGGTACTGGCGGGCACCGACTACGTCTACCCGCGCACCACCAACAAGATCCTGGAGACCTACCTCAAGGACAGTGGTGTGGCCGCCGAAGACATCATGATCAACTACACCCCGTTCGGCCACTCCGACTGGCAGAACATCGTCTCCGACATCAAGACCTTCGGTTCCGCCGGCAAGAAGACCGCCGTGGTATCCACCATCAACGGTGACGCCAACGTGCCCTTCTACCGCGAGCTGGGCAACCAGGGCATCGACGCCACCGATATCCCGGTGGTTGCCTTCTCCGTGGGTGAGCAGGAACTGTCCGGTATCGACACCGGCCCGCTGGTGGGCCACCTGGCCGCCTGGAACTACTTCATGAGCGTGGATTCCGACGCCAACTACGACTTCATCGACCAGTGGATCGAGTACACCGGCGACGAGGAAGCAGTGACCAACGATCCCATGGAAGCCCACTACATCGGCTTCAACATGTGGGTGAAGGCGGTTGAAAAAGCGGAAACCACCGACGTGGACGCGGTCAAGGACGCCATCATCGGTGTCACCGTGCCCAACCTGACCGGCGGCTACGCCACCATGATGCCGAACCACCACATCACCAAGCCGGTGCTGATCGGTGAGATCCAGGACAACGGCCAGTTCTCCATTGTCTGGGAGACCCCGGCCACCGTCGCCGGTGACGCTTGGTCCGACTTCCTGCCCGGTTCCCGTGACCTGATTGCCGACTGGCGCGCCCCCATGCGCTGCGGCAACTACAACGTGAAGGAAGGCAATTGCGGTGCGTCTGCCGGTGAGCAGGCCATGGCTGCCGAGTAAGCAGTATCCGGTCGGGGTGGCGTGCCGCCCCGGCCTACCTTCCCCGACCTTCCATTCACCCAGACACCAGACAGGAAGACACCATGAGCATCCCCCGATGGCTCACACTCCTCCTTATCGTCCTGCTGACCCTGCCGGCGGCCACTGCCACGGCCCAGCAGGACACCTCCGCCGAGGCGCTGCTGGAGCAACTGGCCGATGCCTCCCCCCGCGAGACGGAATCCGTCATCAAGACCATCGCCACCAGTGGCCATGAGCGGGCCCGGGACTGGCTCGACGCCTACGGCAACAACCGCCTGAGCCGGGTGGAAGACACCGGCCAGATCGTGATCGTACTCAACAACCGTGGCCGTGACTGGGAAGTGGCCGACGCCGTGACCGGCGAGAACCTGGGGGAAATGTCCCGTCGGGGCCTGGACCGGATCGCCGTCAACAACGCCATTCGCCGTCAGCTGGAAGGCGTCATGGCGATGATGGACCTGTACGACAGCAACCTGGATGTCCGTGAAGCCGCCGCCCTGGACCTGCTGGGCAAGGTGGATGACGCTATCGTGGACGACGTCACCGCCCGCATTGACGAGGAACCGAACGCCGACATCCGCAACCGCCTGGAACAGGCCGTCGCCATCTACCAGGTGGAAGAGCAGGGCAGTGTGGCAGCGGTCGACGTGCTGGCCGGCAGCCTGCACCCCCGCGCCCGGGCCGCGCTCAACAGCGCCGTCGCCTCGGAAGATCCCGCACTCAGGGCCCCGGCGGAAAAAGCCCTGGGCTCCATCGAACAGAAACTCAAGATGAACAAGGCTGCCGAAACCCTCTACTTCGGCCTGTCCCTGGGTTCCGTCCTTGTCCTCGCCGCCATCGGCCTGGCCATCACCTTCGGCGTGATGGGCGTGATCAACATGGCCCACGGCGAACTCATTATGCTGGGTGCCTACACCACCTGGGGCATGCAGCAACTGCTGCCGGGCCAGCCCGGCCTGGCGCTGATCCTGTCCATTCCCGCCGGCTTCCTGGTGGCGGCGCTGGCGGGTATCGCCATCGAGCGCAGCGTTATCCAGTTCCTCAAGGGGCGCCCCCTGGAAACCCTGCTGGCCACCTTCGGCATCAGTCTGATCCTGCAGCAACTGGTGCGGACCGTGATCTCGCCCCAGAACCGCACCGTGGTCAGCCCGGAATGGATGAGCGGCTCGCTGGTGATCAACGACGCCCTGTCGCTGACCCTCAACCGCCTGTACGTGCTGGCCTTCGCCCTGGTGGTATTCGCCGCGCTGATGCTGATCATGCGACGCACCCGCCTGGGGCTGGAAGTGCGGGCCGTCACCCAGAACCGGGCCATGGCCCGTTCCATGGGCATCAAGGCCACCCGCGTGGACATCATGACCTTCGCCCTGGGCTCCGGCGTGGCCGGGCTGGCGGGCGTGGCCCTGTCCCAGCTCACCAACGTGGGCCCCAACCTGGGCCAGAACTACATCATCGACTCGTTCATGGTGGTGGTGTTCGGCGGCGTGGGTAACCTCTGGGGCACCCTGGTGGCGGGCCTGTCACTGGGCACCATCAACCAGCTGCTCGAACCCTGGGCGGGCGCCGTCCTGGCCAAGATCATCGTGCTGGTGTTCATCATCCTGTTTATCCAGAAACGGCCGAAGGGATTGTTCCCTCAGAAAGGCCGCGCGGCGGAGGCATAGACGTGTCCCGACTCACTAACGCCGTTAATCCGCATTGGATCAAGAAATCAGTCAGAAGGGGCACCCTGATATGTGGCTAACCAGACCTCTGCAGGAACGCTCTACACAGTTGTTCCTGGGCATTCTCTTCATGGCACTGATGGTCGTCAGCGTGCTGCACCTGGCCCTGCCGGAAGGGCACGCGCTGCACGTCAGCGCCTACACCGTCACCCTGCTGGGCAAGTACCTGTGCTACGCCCTGCTGGCGGTGGCCGTGGACCTGGTGTGGGGCTACCTGGGTATCCTCAGCCTGGGCCATGGTGCCTTCTTCGCCCTCGGCGGCTACGCCATGGGCATGTACCTGATGCGCCAGATCGGCGACCGGGGCACCTACGGCGACCCCATCCTGCCGGACTTCATGGTGTTCCTGAACTGGCAGGAGCTGCCCTGGTACTGGCATGGCTTCGACATGGCCTGGTTCGCCTTCGCCATGGTGCTGCTGGTGCCGGGGGCACTGGCCCTGGTGTTCGGCTGGCTGGCGTTCCGCTCCCGGGTGACCGGGGTGTACCTGTCCATCATCACCCAGGCCCTGACTTTTGCGCTGATGCTGGCGTTCTTCCGTAACGAGATGGGCTTCGGCGGTAACAACGGCCTCACCGACTTCCGCGACATCCTTGGCTTTAACCTGCGTACCGACGCCACACGGCTGGGGCTGTTTATCGCCACCGGCATCGCCCTGGCCATCGGCTACCTGGTGTGCCGGGGCATCGTCACCAGCAAGCTGGGCCGGGTCAGCGTGGCCTGCCGCGACGCCGAGGCTCGTACCCGCTTCCTGGGCTACCGGGTGGAACGGGTGCAACTGTTCGTGTTCGTGGTCTCCGCCATGCTGGCGGGCGTCGCCGGCGCGCTCTACGTGCCCCAGGTGGGCATCATCAACCCCAGCGAGTTCTCGCCCCTGTTCTCCATCGAGATCGTGGTGTGGGTCGCCCTGGGCGGTCGCGCCACCCTCTACGGCGCGGTGATCGGCGCCATCCTGGTGAACTACGCCAAGACCGTGTTCACCGGCATCATGCCGGACGCCTGGCTGTTTGCCCTGGGCGCGCTGTTTGTACTGGTCACCGTGTTCCTGCCCCAGGGCATCGCCGGGCTACTGAAAAAGCGCCGGCGCAAGGCTGACGACACCCCTTCCAACGATTCCACGGCGGAGGCCACCGCATGAGCATCATGAGTGAACTGGCCAACCGGGATCAGGTCTTCACCTTCCTCACGCCCACCGATTCCCCGGTGGACGTGCGCCACGGCCCGATCCTGTACATGGAAGACGTCAACGTCAGCTTTGACGGCTTCAAGGCCATCAACAACCTCAACCTGACCATCGACGACGGCGAGCTGCGCTGTATTATCGGGCCCAACGGCGCCGGCAAGACCACCATGATGGACATCATCACCGGCAAGACCGCCCCGGACACCGGCTCGGTCTGGTTCGGCAGTCGCCACAACCTGCTGCACATGAACGAGCCGGACATCGCCAGCCTGGGCATCGGCCGCAAGTTCCAGAAGCCCACGGTGTTCGAGGCCCTGACCGTGTTCGAAAACCTGGAACTGGCCATGGCGGCGGACAAGCGGGTATTCCCCACACTCACCGCCACCATGAAACCGGAACACCGGGAGCGCATCGACGAAGTGCTGGAAACCATCCACCTGCAGGACCTGCGCAACCAGCTCGCCGGCATCCTCTCCCATGGCCAGAAACAGTGGCTGGAGATCGGCATGCTGCTGATGCAGCGCCCGCGCCTGCTGCTGGTGGACGAGCCGGTCGCCGGCATGACCGAACAGGAAATGGAACGCACCGCCGACCTGCTCACCAGCCTGGCGGGCAAACAGTCCGTGGTGGTGGTGGAACACGACATGGGCTTCGTCCGCTCCATCGCCCGCAAGGTCACCGTACTGCACCAGGGCAGCGTGCTGGCGGAAGGCACCATGGACCAGGTCTCCAACGACCCGGAAGTGATCAAGGTCTACCTGGGGGAGGAAGCCTGATGCTGCAGATCGAGAAACTCAACCAGTACTACGGCGAAAGCCACACCCTGTGGGACCTGGACCTGGACGTGCCACAGGGCCAGTGCACCTGCGTGATGGGCCGCAACGGCGTGGGCAAGACCACCCTGATGAAATGCATCATGGGCGAGGAGAAGGTGGAAAACGGCAGCATCCGCTTTGCCGATGAACTGGACCTCATCAAGCAACCGCTGGAACAGCGGGCCCGCCTGGGCATCGGCTACGTGCCCCAGGGCCGGCAGATCTTTCCGCTGCTCACCGTGGAAGAAAACCTGCGCACCGGCCTCGCCGCCCGGGGTGACGGCCAGAAAGCCATCCCCGAGCGCATCTACGAACTGTTCCCGGTGCTCAAGGAAATGAAAAACCGCCGCGGCGGCGACCTATCCGGCGGCCAGCAACAGCAACTGGCCATCGGCCGCGCCCTGGTCATCGAACCACGGCTGCTGATCCTGGACGAACCGGGGGAAGGCATCCAGCCCAACATCGTCGCCCAGATCGGCGAAGTCATCCGCCGGCTGATCAAAGAGGATGGCCTGACCGTCCTGCTGGTGGAGCAGAAACTGCCCTTCGCCCGCAAATACGCCGACCGCTTCGCCATCCTCGACCGGGGCCGCCGCATGGCCGAAGGCGAGATCGGCGAGCTGTCCGACGAACTCATCAAGCAATACCTGACGGTATGACCATCTACCAGCCGATGCCAGAACAGGCCGACTCCGGCCACCGATTCGACCAGGGCCGCCGCTGGGCCGCCAGCCTGACCCTGGGCTTCGAAGGCCGGCAACAGGACGGCCGCCCGGTCACCCGCATGGCCACAGCGCGCCATAGTGGCCCGCTGCGGGTACAGCGCCCCTTCTACCCGGAAGGCCGCCACGGTTGCTGCCACGTCTACCTGCTGCATCCCCCGGGCGGACTGGTCAGCGGAGATGCGCTGCAGATCAACGCCACCGTCGGCACCGGCGCCCACACCCTGCTGACCACCCCGGCGGCGGCAAAACTCTACAAAGCCGACCGCAACGGCGTCGCCTGGGCCCAGCACACAAGGCTGACGGTGAAAGACGGCGGCACCCTGGAATACCTGCCCCAGGAAACCCTCGCCTTCGACGGCTCCCGGGGCACCCAGACCACAACCATTGACATGGGCAGCCGCAGCCAGTGCATCGGCTGGGAAATCCTCGCCCTCGGCCGCCCGGCCAGCGAACTGCCCTTCGCCACCGGCCAACTGGAACAACGCTTCCACCTGACCCGCGACGGCGTCCCCGTCTGGCAGGAACGCCAGACCCTCGACCCCAAACACCGCCGCTTCAAAGGCAAATGGGGCCAGGGCGGCCACACCGTCCAGGCCACCCTGTGGACCGTAGGGCTGGAAGACGAGGCGAACGCCATTGAACAACTGCGCGCAGAACTCCCGGACAACCCCCGCTGGGCAGCAACCCGGCGCGGCGGTGTGCTTCTGCTGCGCTACCTGGGCAACGAACGCAACGAAGCCTGGGCCATCTGCCAACAGGCCTGGGAAATACTGAGACCACGACTGACCGGCCAGCCGGCCCATGTACCCAGAATCTGGCTGACATAGCAGCTAGCGGGCCTGGCAGAGCGTCTGAAACACCATCCCCTCTCCCCAACGAGGGAGAGGGCCAGGGAGAGGGGGAGGCGCCGAAGGCGCCCAAGATAGCTAACTCCGGAGTGGGAGTCTCCCCCCTCTCCCCAACCCCGCTCCGCGCCCCGGCCCTTTGCCAGAGGCAAAGGGCGTTCAGGCGGGCGAAGCGATGCTTCGCTTTAACCGCCTTCACCCCTCCAGGGGAAAGGGAGCAAGAAGGCCGCAAGCCTGGGATCAAGGCGAGGCAGAGCCGAGAGACGAGTAAACACTCCCTCTCCCCAACGAGGGAGAGGGCCGGGGAGAGGGGGAGGCGCCGAAGGTGCCCAAGATAGCGAACTCCGGAGCGGGACTCTCCCCCCTCTCCCCAACCCTCTCCCTCCAGGGGAGAGGGAGTAAACAAAGAACATTGAACACATCGGAGCAAAACGATGGAACTGACACCCAGAGACAAAGACAAGCTACTGCTCTTCACCGCCGCCCTGCTGGCGGAACGACGCAAAGCCAAAGGCCTGAAACTCAACTACCCGGAGGCCGTCGCCCTCATCAGCGCCGAAATCATGGAAGGCGCCCGGGAAGGCCGCAGCGTCGCCGACATGATGAGCGCCGGCCGCGAAGTGCTCACCCGTGACGACGTCATGGATGGTGTGGCGGAAATGGTGGACGAAGTCCAGGTAGAAGCCACCTTCCCGGACGGCACCAAACTGGTCACCGTCCACAACCCGATTGTGTAAGGAGAGAGCGATGATTCCCGGCGAATACCACATCCAGAACGGCGACATCGAACTCTGCGCCGGCCGCGAACGCATCACCGTCGAAGTGGCCAACACCGGCGACCGCCCCATCCAGGTCGGCTCCCACTACCACTTCGCCGAAACCAACCCGGCGCTCCGGTTCGACCGCGACAAGGCCAAAGGTTATCGCCTCGACGTAGCCGCCGGCACCGCCATCCGGTTCGAACCCGGCCAGACGAGGGAAGTGACCTTAATACCGTTCACCGGCGGCAGAGAAATTTACGGTTTTCGCGGCGACGTGATGGGAAAACTCTGAGGACAGCAACCAAGGCCTGGGGAGACGATCGGGGATCGCTTTCCGGGACCTTCGAAAACAGGGACGTTTTCGAAGAGCCTCCACGGACGGATTCACGGCGTGTCCCGGAAAGCGATACCCGATTGGCTCTTGCACCTGAGTTATGAGCCCATCGGCTCCAGGCACCAGAATCCAGAAAGCGAGGCAACAACATGAAAATCAGTAGACAGGCCTACGCCGACATGTACGGCCCCACCACCGGGGACCGAGTCCGCCTGGGCGACACCGAACTGTGGATCGAAGTGGAAAGCGACGCCACCCACTACGGCGACGAAGTCAAATTCGGCGGCGGCAAAGTCATCCGCGACGGCATGGGCCAAAGCCAACGGGCCGACGACACCGTCATGGACACCGTCATCACCAACGCCCTGATACTCGACTGGTGGGGCATCGTCAAAGCCGACGTCGGCATCCAGCAGGGCAGAATCGCCGCCATCGGCAAAGCCGGCAACCCCGACACCCAACCCGACGTCCAGATCGTCATCGGCCCCGGCACCGAAGTTATCGCCGGTGAAGGCAAAATCCTCACCGCCGGCGGCATCGACGCCCACATCCACTTCATCTGCCCCCAGCAGATCGACGAAGCCCTCATGAGCGGCATCACCACCATGCTCGGCGGCGGCACCGGCCCGGCCACCGGCACCAACGCCACCACCTGCACCCCGGGCCCCTGGCACATCGGCAAAATGCTCCAGGCCGTCGACGACATGCCCATGAACATCGGCTTCCTCGGCAAGGGCAACGCCAGCCTGCCGGAATCCCTGGAACAACAGATCCGCTATGGCGCCATGGGCCTCAAACTCCACGAAGACTGGGGCACCACCCCGGCGTCCATCGACAACTGCCTGACCGTGGCCGACAAGTTCGACGTGCAGGTGGCCATCCACACCGACACCCTCAACGAGTCCGGCTTCGTGGAAGACACCCTGGCCGCCTTCAAGGAACGCTGCATCCACACCTACCACACCGAAGGTGCGGGCGGCGGCCACGCCCCGGACATCATCACCGCATGCGCCAAGGACTACGTACTACCGTCCTCCACCAACCCCACGCGGCCCTACACCGTGAACACCATCGACGAGCACCTGGACATGCTCATGGTCTGCCACCACCTGGACCCCAACATCCCGGAAGACGTGGCCTTCGCCGACAGCCGCATCCGCCGCGAGACCATCGCCGCCGAGGATATCCTCCAGGACATGGGCGTGATCTCCATGATCGCCTCCGACTCCCAGGCCATGGGCCGCGTGGGCGAAGTGGTGTGCCGCACGTGGCAGACCGCCCACAAAATGAAAACCCAGCGCGGCCTGCTGCCGGAAGATGAAGAGCGGGGCGCCGACAACTTCCGCGCCAAACGCTACATCGCCAAGTACACCATCAACCCCGCCATCACCCACGGCATCGCCCACGACGTGGGCTCCATTGAAGTGGGCAAACTGGCGGACCTGGTACTGTGGAAACCGGCGTTCTTCGGCACCAAGCCGTCCACCATCATCAAGGGCGGCATGATCGCAGCGGCACCCATGGGCGACCCCAACGCCTCCATCCCTACACCGCAGCCGGTCCACTACCGCCCCATGTTCGGCGCCTTCGGCCGTGCAGCCAGCCAGACCCGGCTCAGCTTCGTCAGCCAGGCCGCGCTGGACGCGGGTATCGGCAAGGAACTGGGCCTGCGCAGCATGCTCTCTGCCTGCAAAAACGTCCGCACCGTGCGCAAGGGCGACCTCAAACTCAACGACGCCTGCCCGCACCTGACCGTGGACCCACAAACCTACGAAGTGCACGCCGATGGCGAACTGCTCACCTGCGAGCCCGCCACCGAACTGCCGCTGGCCCAGCGCTACCACCTGTTCTGAGGAATGACCCAATGCTGGAACTGACACAACGCATCGAACCCATGGAACAGGCGGAAATCCACGACACCCTCACGCTGCCGCTGGAACTGCGCATCCGCGGCCGCCTACGGGCCACCACCGACACCGGCCACGACGTCGGCCTGTTCCTCGACCGCGGCCCGGTGCTGCGCAGCGGCGACTGCCTGCAAGCCGACACCGGCGAAATCATCCGCATAAAAGCAGCCGACGAGCCGGTAGTAACCGCTCACATCGACGCGGGCCTGCCCCTGGCCAAGCTCTGCTACCACCTGGGCAACCGCCACGTGCAACTGGCCATCGGCGTCGAGGGCGACGGCAAAGGCTGGGTTCGCTTCCCGCCGGACCACGTGCTGGAAGAACTGGCCGAACGCCTGGGCGCCAAACTGGAACACCACCAGGCCCCCTTCGACCCCGAACCCGGCGCCTACGACAAAGCCGGCCGCGACGGCCACAACCATGGACACAGTCACGGCCATAACCACGACCACAGCCATGAACACGGCCATAGCCATGCGCACTGACACCGACCCACAGGCCGACCTGGCCCTGCTGGGCCTGATGCAACTGGTCAGCCCGGCCCTGCCCATCGGCGCCTTCGCCTGGTCCCAGGGCCTGGAAAGCGCCTTCGAACTGGGCTGGGTCAACAACGAGGCAGAACTGGGAGACTGGCTGGAAGGCGTCCTCGACGACGGCCTCAGCCGCTGCGAACTGCCCCTGCTGACCCGACTGCAACAGGCCTGGGCCGAAGGAGACGTGGCGACCATTAACCACTGGAATCAATGGCTGCACGCCACCCGGGAAACCGCCGAACTGGTAGACGAAGACACCCGCCTGGGCACCGCGCTGCTCACCCTGCTGCGCAACCTGGACCTGGCCCCGGAACGGGACCTGCTACCGGCCACCCCGGGCTACGTCACCCTGTTCGCCTGGTGCGCCCACACACGCAATGTCCCGGTCCGCCAGACCCTGCTCGGCTTCGCCTGGTCCTGGCTGGAAAACCAGCTCGCGGTCGCCTGCAAGGCCCTACCGCTCGGCCACACAGCGGCCCAGCGCCTGACCGAACAACTACGGCCACAACTGGTGGACGCCGTCGACAATGCCCTGGCAAGAACCGACGACGAACTGGGGCCCATATTACCGGGCCTGGCCCTGGCCAGTGCCTTACACGAAACACAGTACTCCCGGCTATTCCGGAGTTAGGCAATGAAGGAGGGCTGCACCAAAGTCCGAAGGCTGTGGGCCGAGATCCCTTTCCGGGACCTTCAAAAACAAGGACGTTTTTGAAGAGCCTCCATGGACGGATTCACGGCGTGTCCCGGAAAGGGATATCGGGTCGCAGCCCGCCCGGAGCTCGAAAAGCAGCCCCCGAATCCCAAACAACGAACACCGAATTAGGAGCATCACAATGAAACATTGTTTGAGAGTTGGAGTAGGGGGCCCGGTAGGCTCCGGCAAAACCGCACTGCTGCGCCAGCTGTGCCTAGCCCTACGAGACCACTACAACATCGCCGTCGTCACCAACGACATCTACACCAGAGAAGACGCCGACTTCCTCCTAAAACACGAGGCCCTGTCAGCCGACCGCATCCTGGGCGTGGAAACCGGCGGCTGCCCCCACACCGCCATCCGCGAGGACGCCTCCATGAACCTCGCCGCCATCGACGACCTCCAGAGCCGCCACCCGGACCTGGAACTCGTCCTGGTCGAATCCGGCGGCGACAACCTCAGCGCCACCTTCAGCCCCGAACTGAGCGACCTGACCCTCTACGTCATCGACGTCTCCGCCGGCGACAAAATCCCCCGCAAAGGCGGCCCCGGCATCACCAAATCCGACCTGCTGATCATCAACAAAATCGACATCGCCGAACAGGTCCACGCCTCCCTCGACGTCATGGATCGCGACAGCAAGAAAATGCGCGGCGAACGCCCCTTCGTCTTCACCAACCTGTACGACGGGGTAGGGCTGGAAGAAATCATCAGCTTCATTCTCGAGAAAGGCATGCTGCCGGAAAGAAGACCCAACAAACAGGCCGAAAGCGCATAAGCCAAACCGGGACACGAATTCAGATAACCAGGAGTAAACCATGAAACTGACCACCAAACTGCTCACCACCGCCGCCCTGCTGCTGACCGCCACCGCTGCCGTCGCCCACCCGGGCCACGACCACGGCACCAGCGGCTTCACCAGCGGCCTGCTGCATCCACTGCTGGGTCTGGACCACCTGCTGGCCATGGCCGCCATCGGCTTCTGGAGCGTGCGCCAGGGCAACATCATGAAAAACGCTACTCCGCTGTTCGTGGTAGGCGGCATGATCCTGGGCGCCGGCCTGGCGTTCGCCGGTATCGCCCTGCCGGGCGTTGAGACTGGCATCGTCCTGTCAGTCATCGTCGCCGGCATCCTGATTGCCGCCATGGCCAAACTGCCTACGGCTGTAGGCGCGTCCCTGGTGATGGCCTTTATGGTGTTCCACGGCTATGCCCACGGTACGGAAATGCCTTCGGGCGCCATGCTGGCGGCTTACCTGGCCGGGTTCTCCATTGCCACTCTCGGCATTACCTTTGCTGGTCGTGGCCTTGGCGCGCTGCTGATGAAGGCTGACAACCGGGTTGCCCGTGGTGTGGGCGCTGGTCTTGCTGCTGTGGGTGGTTACCTGATGGTGGGGTGATCGCCTGGGAAAACCGGTTTTGAGGTTTTGGCCCGTCCTGGCTTTGCTGGGGCGGGTTTTTTGTGGTGCTAAAGCTGTAAATTGATTGCCGTTTTACAATTTTTTTCAGACAGGCCTGGCGACATGTTCTAGAGTGGAGTGAACTATAAGTAACAATCCCGACCTGGACGAGAAAATGGACTTGACCGTCGTACTGCAGCCGCTGTTGGAACACCTCTGGTTCCTCGTTCCCCTCTTTCTGCTGGTTGCTGTGCTCAGGTCCGCCCGATTCAAGGGCTGGGTGGGTGAGGCCATCGTTAACCTGTCGGCTCACTTCCTGCTCGACCGCAAGACCTACCATCTGATACGCAATGTGACCCTGCCCACTGAGGATGGGACGACCCAGATTGATCATCTGATTGTGTCTCCGTATGGGGTTTTTGTGGTGGAGACCGGTAACAGTTTGCAGATTGTACGTTTATCGACAGTCAAGATGTAAATTGGCGCTTTCGGCTAATGGGTGATTTGCTATTTGTTAAAAGGTTAAGATATGATAAATACTGATCTTTGGAAGCGATCAGCCCCTTATTCAATTACCTCTTTGCCAACGTGGCCATGCCCATTTTGTGGTAAGGAAGCTCTTCGTCTTGACTTCAAAAGTATAAAGTTTAAAACGTCGAAAAGGCAGTTTGATCCCGATAGCTTCAAAATGGACAATTTTGAAGATAATGTATTTCTCGGATTTCTGGGCGTTTTATCTACCGCTATAGAAAAGTCGTCATGGATTCAGTCGAGATTTGTTGGTTTTTTGGATTGTAGCAGCTGTGGTGATAATGTGTGCTTTAGTGGGCGAGCAGAGATATATAAGAAGACTTCTCAAGGAGGCCCCGATCACCCGGCGAGATTGTATCCTGAGTACTTTTCTCCAAGCCTCCCTGTCTTTACTTTAAACGAGCAATATCCAGAAGATGTAAGAAAGCTTTTGTTGAAATCGTTTTCGCTGTTATTCTCAGATCCAGCTTCGGCGGCAAATATAGTAAGACGTGCTATTGAGTTGCTTCTGGATAACCTAAAGGTTGCAAAAGTTAACTCTAAAGGGAAAAAAGTAAATTTGTACCATAGGATCGAGTTTTTTGAAAAACATTATCCAGAATTAAAAGGCATTTTACATGCGATAAGGTTTGTCGGTAATGAGGGAAGCCACTCTGGTAGTGTTTCGAAAATCGATCTGATAGATTCTTACGAGATTGTAGATTATGTTCTAGACGAACTCTTCTTGAGATCAAAGACTAGATCGCGAGTTAGAAGTCTATCTGAGAAGATGACTTCATCATTCGGAAATAGTTAACCCATGCCGGGAATTACTTGAAAGGTTTTTGGTGTTTTCCACATTCCGTTTCCTGTCAATTTTTATAGGAACTTTATGAGTTATTTGAGATCATTTCTTAGTTGGATTTTCTCGTTAGGAGAGCGAGAGAGACCTGTCAAAGACGCTGCGGAAAAACTTCAAATGAGTATGAGGGTAACTGCAAAGTGTAGATACAATGCCGCGGTTCGTCTCCAATGGCAAGGAAAGTTCGCGTTCTTTACTACAACGGTTCTGTCATTGGGTTTGATTTTTGTTCCTTTGGTGCAAACTTCGGGTGTAAATTTGGCATTTGAGCCAGACGTTCTTAACATGATGCAGATTTTTCTCGCCGTTTCGGTGCTTGTGTACTCGGTAGTTATCGGGACCGCTAGATATGACGTTAGAGCTGAAACGCTCACGGAGTGTGGAGATAAGCTGAAAGAGCTGATTCGATCGATTGATAAAGATCGAGAAGTGAAGGCACAATTAACTGAAGCTGATCTGAGTTCTTACCAAGAAAAGTACTCAGATATTACAACAGATACGGAAAATCATACTAGGAGTGATTATCAACTCGCTACCTTGGAAATGGAGCGCGACTATTTTTACACTGGGCTTGTCAGGTTGAAAATTTATTTATTAGCACACTTCCAGAGATTGGTGCCTTTTTTGCTCCCTTTTTTGCTTTTAGCAATTGAAGTGGTGTTCATTGCTGACATGATAGGCGTCACTAATTATTTTCCGGTATATCTAAATGGCGACGCAATAGAGACGTAAGTTCTATCGTTTAGCTAAAGGGCTGGATATCAGCGTCCATTTCTCTAATTTCTTTGCGTACGATAGTCCAGAACGTTGCCTTTATCTCTTCATCGCTAATGTCAAGGTCTTCAGGTTTTACGCCTTGGTGTGTGGCAACTATTAAAGCCATTTCGTTAACGTCATATTTATCAAAATTTGGAAAGTACTTATTTCTCCATCTATTGTGATTTATCTCATGCCACGCTCGTGCGAATCTTTTCAGTTCAATGCTTACATTGAAATGATTGCACAAAGATTTCACAATATTGTCTAGATGAAATAACGTTTTCTGATCATCAATTTCTGAAAAGAAAAATAACCAGCCTCGACCTTTGTTTTCTGATATGCACCCCGTTATTCTTAAGTTGACCTTCCATTGTAGAAGGCCTAGCGATTTTCTTTTCGAATTCTGATAAGCGGTAAATAAACCTACCAGAGAATCGATCAATTTTTGTTTAGAGGCTTTGCTTGTGGTGGCCAGCGCTTTAAGGTTTTCTGTCGGATTATAGCGATAACCCAAATATGAAAACTCATTCGTTATAGGGACGCTTAAAGACTTATCCGGTCTCTTTTGAGGATCATAGACTTGTAGTCCAATGTTCTTGCAGCGCTTTATTACATTTTCGCTTATATCCTGAGCGTCTTTGCTACTGCAAAGAATCAAAACGTCATCGACGTATCTTTGGTAAAAAAAATTATCTTTTTCCTGAAAGTGTTTATCTACGTTTCGTAGGTATAATGCGGCTAAGATGTTGGATATTGGTAGGCCTTGAGGTATACCTAACTCATTCTTTCTAGATTTTTTCGTGCTTTGTTCGATGGCTTTTTCTATCAGGCGTAGTGCTGGCCCGTGCCTGATGAATTTTCGAAGGTTTCGGTTCAATATTTCATGTCTTATGCTAGGATAAAAATCCGCAACATCAAGTTTTACGACCCAGTCGTACGGGTTGTCATTTATCGAAGCTTTTATCTTTTTTGTGATTGACTGAGGCAAAGGCTGTTCTATCTTATCAGATAGCCTTTTCTGAAGAAATTGGTTTAGGGCCTTCAGTATTAGTCTGTCCCGGATTGTTGGAATGCAAACTTCTCGCGGGGTCTTGTTCTCGCCTTTGCTTATCAATTTTTGCTTGTATCTTGTAAATTGATATTTTCCGTTGAGCACCCTATTTCGAGCGGCGATTATATTATTCTCTAGGTCGGTCTCGAAAGTTTTAGTTGAAATGTTATCAACGCCAGTAGATCTACTTCCTGAAATTTCTTCGTTATATATTAGTAAAAGGTTTTCTTTTGAAAACGAATTTTCAAAGTCTTTTTTTATCGTGTTCATAACGAGGATTGTTTGGTTTTGGTTGTGAAGTAGGGTTGGAATGCTATTCCATGGGTGGAATTAATCGCTTTTTAAGTGCTTTGGCGTAAGAGCGAAATTAAGTTTTGAAGTACTCTAGGGCACGTTAGTTTGGACGCTTAGCGCCTGCGTAGTGCAAGCTTTTCGACATTGTCGAAAAAGTGAAATTTCACTTCTGTATTAGTGTCTCCCATCTACGCTCGGGCAGAGATGGGTGTTCCGCTATGCGGAGTGCCCTAGAGTGGCATCAACGGTAACATGACCAAAATTTAAATGCCACGCTGAATCTTTTTGTGGACATAGATGGACGCTTCCCCGACGTCAAGTTTGCCTGTCGATGAAGCGAGTGGTTCACGGACATATATCCGGCGTCGTGTCTGGGGCGTCTTGGCAACGCGCCCCGCGCCTTGATGAGATCCGACCCCGGCAGCCTATACAGGCACTCGTGCTGCGACGCGACTTGTCCAATGTTCAGGCTCTTGCCAAGGCCGGGTAACCGGTTGCTTCATCCGTTGGCTGGTGTAACCCGGTGAGTTCTGGATCCTGGTTGTGGGTTTCGCTGTCAGGTGACAGCCTTGTGAACGTCGAATGTCTCGTCGTACCGAATCACGCCAGGCGATTCTCACGCTTTCGTTGGCCAGGGCGACGATGGCCTATGCCCCCGTCGCTTCTTAATAAGGGCAAGTAGCCAACGGGCTAAGGGATCGTCACGGTGTTTCGCTCGTCTCATGATCGCTCTGGCCCCGTGAATTAACAGCGCCCTCAGTTCACGGTCCCCGTTTTTACTGATTCCCAACAATCGTTTCGTCGTCCCTGAGCTGTGCTGGCGAGGCACCAGACCAAGCCAGGCGGAGAAATCGCGTCCGCACCGGAATTGTTTCCCTGAGCCTACGGCAGCAAGTAAAGCTGCCGCTACGATCGGGCCGATACCGGGCACACTCTGTAAGCGCTTCCATTCCGGGGAATGCCCAGCCTGTTGGGTCAGACGCTGCGTGAGGTACTCGATTTTCCGGTCCAGCACACGGAGGTCGTCTGCCATCGCAGCAATCATTTCTCGGGCTACATGGGTCAGTTGATTTTCCGCGTCCTCCAGAGTGCGGGGGAGTTGGGTGCGCAACTGTCTCAACGAGGGTGAGAATACCAGACCGTATTCCGCGGCAATGCTACGGATTTGGTTGGCCAGTGCCGTGCGATTTCGGATGTGTCTACTACGTAGGCGCTGGAGCAGCTGTAGGTCTTGCTGCTCAACGGATTTCACCGGAACGAAGTGAATCTCCGGACGTTGAGACGCTTCGCAGATCGCACGTGCATCGCAGGCATCCGTTTTGTTGACTCGTAGAAAGGGTTTGACGTGCTGGGGCGGAATCAATTGGACCGGGTGGCCTATTTCCCGGAGGGTGCGCCCCCAGTAGTGTGCGCTGTAGCAAGCCTCCATCACCACGGGTGTTTCTGGATACTTACGCAACTCCGCCAGAAGCTTCTCCCGGGTACGTTGGCGGTTGAAGACCACCTTGCCGGCCTGTTTTACGCCACAGATCTGAAAGACGTTTTTTGCCAGATCAATACCTATCAGTTTAACTTGCATTGTGACGCCTCCTCTTTCGAGTGACTGGGTATGACACCACAAGTTTGGCGCATCGCGACGCCGTGTCGAGAGGGGAGGCGTCCATCTCATCAGACACTGCTAGAGGTCCGCAGTTGCCAAGGCTCAACACAATGTTCCAGCGGAGACCGGAAGAGGACGGCTTGCCCATCAGTGACGAGAGATCCAGAAAACCGGGTTCATCGGAACCTGCCGCCCCATCCTTCGATCGGTCCGACAGGCGCTTGCGCCAGTTGCAGAAGCTGGCATAGTCAATGCCTTCCTGTTTGCAAAATTGTGGCGCTGACAGACCACTGTAACGCTGCTGATTGACCAGGGCCTGCCACTGCTCGGGTGTGCGGTGCTTTCTCATAGGGGTAACCTCGTGTTGGAAAATGTGAGGTTACTGTAGGGCGAATCTCAGCGGGGTGGCAGAACGTCGCGGAATGAACGCTTACACTGCAGGGAGAACGCTGTGGCCGAGTCCTTCTTCAACAGCCTGAGAAGGGAACGGATCGGAAAGCGGATCTACAAAACCCGTGACCTGGCCAAGGCGGATGTGTTCGACTACATCGAAGTGTTCTATAACCGGCTTCGGCGTCATACCCATCTGGGTGGCGTCAGGCCAGAGGCCTTTGAACAGGCCTCCGTTTGAGGCTGGGGTTTGTCATACGTATCGAGGGAAGTACAAGACCAAGCGTGTAAACGGTAGAGTCCTAGCGAATAATGAACTTAAAGCACATTCTGTATGTCACACAATGGTAGCTTGTGGATTTTGTCTTGTTCGACCTATCGTCACAAGTCTATGAGGTTATGGCTACAGACCGTGCTTCAGGAATCCTGACTATACCGGTCCAAATATCAATAGACAGAGACAATCTAATTCCTATATTTAATGCATAATTGCTATGGTTGGCTCTGCATGTGCACGAATCGATGTTTCTTTTCGATTTTTCTTGAAGTTGGTCTACGCTTATCTGAGAATCGTATCCCCGCATAGAAAATGCTGTTGATGGTAAGTGGACAGATACTCATACCCATACTATCTTCAGGAAAAAGGAGAAAGGTAGCATGAGCATCAAAGACTGGTTCATCGGATCTGAATCAGAGTCCAAGAAACAGGAATCCAAGCGCCTTTATGACGTTGTAGAGAATTTCCAGCCTACGATGAGGGCCGTTGGGTGTTACGCTGTAACTATGGATCCCACCGAGGGGCGGGAGACCGCGAGGATTCATGGGCAGGACACGCCGATGAGCGTCGAGGACTAACTAGACCATCAAACAGGATGATTGCCCTCCTACTGGTTCCCATACTGGTCTGTGGCTACATCGTAGCCACAAAGCATCCTTGGCATTCCCTTATATTGCATCGATTTGAGGGGCAGCTTCTTTACCTCCATTGCGCCAGACACGGTATCCTTTGCGTTGCAGCAGGCTTCGCCATACTTGTGTTATGGCAAACGATAGTCCCTTCGCAGATCAGCATTCCCACCTTTTCAAATCCTTTTACCAGTAGCGGAGAACCTATTGGGCCATTTGATGTTTCGATTGATCTAGGTAGGTATTTGGCAGAACAATTCTCAGCTTGGGCTCCAGAGAACGCGAATAATAAAGCTCAGGAGAACATCCTTTACGCTCTTGAAAAGGATACGGCAAAGCTTGCCTGGATCATAGAAGGAAGTATTAATTCCCTAATTGCTGCCTATGTATGGTGTGCTTTTTCGAGAAAACGCGGCACCATGAAGACTTTTGCAATAGGCCTGAAGGTGGCAAGAGACAAGGCCAGTAAAGATGGCGTCAAACTCTCAGAATCCGATATAAAAAAAATAAGAAACTCTGCGTCCAGGGAATACACCATATATCTTTATGGTGAATTAGTGAGAGATGAGCCAATGCTTGAGTGCCTGTTTGAATCCTTCTTAAAAGGTGTTGTAATCGTACTCTGCATGGATAGCAGAAAGGTGTTCGTTGGCCGCGTAGTTTTCATGGGGGAACCTAATGAGTCATCCGGGATGGACAAAGAAGTGACCATAGTTCCGTTCTACTCAGGCGTGGAAGAGCAAGTCTCCCTTCAGGTAGACATTAAAAGTGATTTGTCGAAGGTAGAGACAGTTACTTTGAAGCAAGAAAAGCTGGTGTATGCACATTATTACAAGCCAGGGTTTCAGAATAACACCGGGATTCATGAAGATCTCCCGAATGCGTCAGAGGCAACAAGAGGGCGAGGGAAATCGGTTTGATTACATGCAATAATAGATCTCATACTGGCGTCGACAGATCACAAATCAGAAGCAGTGAATCAGAAGGATAGACACCTCAGAGGAAAAGCCGCTCGATCTACCGATCCAAGAACCCGGGGAACGCTGAATCGACCGTCTGGTGAGGGGCAACAGCTCGGTGATGGACCAATCCCGACCCACAATGGTTAGTTTGGCGGCTGTCAGGCCGAGTCTAGCCCTGGCGGTAGCCAAGGAAGGGAGTTAATTGGGAGAGGAAGGGGCATCAGGCCGCCGATCGTCGCCGATCCAGATGATCACGACGATTGGCCTGATACCGATCTTCAAACTCGGTAGCTTCGACAAGCCATTCTTCGGTGGTCAGCCCCAGCCTTGTCAGGATCGGCGGTTGGTTCTCCGGTATATGGCCCCGCTTGTTGGGACGGATGATCCGCCCGGTATAGTCCACCAGTTCCAGGTAATCGTTCAG
Organism: Marinobacter sp. OP 3.4; assembly: GCF_036224885.1. NCBI lineage: Bacteria > Pseudomonadati > Pseudomonadota > Gammaproteobacteria > Pseudomonadales > Marinobacteraceae > Marinobacter > Marinobacter sp. OP 3.4. The sequence goes on along the minus strand of NZ_JAVVLT010000032.1, from coordinate 248,298 downwards.
GCTGAACAGGATGCCCTTTTGCGGCTCGTTCCTGACTGCGTCTTCGAAGTTCAGCAGCGGTTTCAGGGGCAGTGGAAACTGCTTCAGGAAAAGCTGTTCGCTCTGTGTCTGGATCGCTTCTGACAGATTGAACCTCGGAGCGATCCGTTCCTGGATACTGGTGTGATCGGAGTTTTCCTGTGTCTCCGCCAGGGGAGCCCTAATTCGCTTCTGATCGACATACACTACGCAGCTCAGATAAGTGGATCTGTCCCGGTGTTCGGTTATGTGCTAATTTAACTTGGAAGACGCCACAAACGACTATGATGAGAAATGGATAGCCTAAATGCCCTGAAAGAAGCCACGAAGAATCTTCCTCAGGCCAAATATGCTTGGGGTCTAATTGCTCTTTCCATTGCTGCAGCTTTTGCTATTAATCTTCTTGGATCCAGCAGAGCTGCATTAATTGCAGTCTCCCTTGCAGGCATCGGTTTTGTCGTAGTGGGACTTTCTTGCATCGGCCTCGAAAAGCAGAAAATTTCACGAGCTCCGGCTTCTGTAATCATATGGTGTATTACTATCACCTTTGCTTTGTTTCTAGCTTTTACGGTCTCTGCCTTTTCTATATCTAAACCATGCAATTGGGTTCGTTTTTTGAAAATTGCAACCTCAGACTGTAAATCTAAAGAAGAAACCGAGAAGTATTTGGGTGAGGCCGAATATTATTTGCTCTCAAGAAATTTCAGCATGGCGTCTGATTTCTATCAGAAGGCAATCAATGTGTCGCCGAACAATTATAGAGGGTATTTGGGGTTGGCGCGAACCACATTTTATCAAGGCAGATTTTATGAATCTAGATCAAATTACGAAAAAGTTTTAAAATTTATGGGTGACGATTATAGGCCACTATATGGAATTGCAATGACTTTAGATGCTACCGGCCAATATAGAGAAGCACTAGATTATACTGAGCGTGCTTTAGACGCTATAATTTCTGAGAAATTGCATAAGAATGAAAGTATAAAAACGAGCATTATTTACGATCTAGGATTGCTTAATCTAATATTATGGATAGAAACGGATAACGAAAGTTTTTACCAAGCATCCAAGAAAAATTTTTCATGGGTTCTAGAGAGAGCTCCAGATGATCGCTGGTCACTATACGGGATGGCGTGTTTAGAAGCTCATAGATCTGTTTCAGCGCCAAGGTCAACGGCCTTAGCTGTAAAGCAAAAGGCGTTATCATACCTTGAGTCAGCTAGAAATCTTTTAGATAGCTATCAGTCTGAAAAGGGAGATTATCAGAATGATTTATTTGATACGTTGATGAGTTATGAGAGTTGGGCTATGGAGAAAAGGAAAGCTGGCGAGCCGATAAGATGTGAGGCTTTGGTAGATTTGTCTGCTCGCCAGAAGCAATAAATTTTATGCATACAAAAATACATCATTTTGGCTATAAGTTGTTGTCAATCGATCTCAATAATACACTGTATCGATGGTAATTTCATATTTATAGTCGCCTCCCGGTCCTTCGTCAGGGCTTGGGCTCCCACAAGGTGGGTCGTTACATGCCCACGCTTGTGTGGAAAGAAGTCCAGTAAATAAAATTACTGCAAAAAATATAAATCTCTCCATATCTCCTCCCGATATAATTATGGCACTGCCTGCATATAAGAGTTGGATATATGTTTTTACGGCTCCACGGAACATCTTAAATCTGCGAGGAGTCAGTGTTTTTCATAGATCCAAGGCCTTTTAAGCAAGAGTGATGCCATGATAAGTTTTATTGATGTTTTTCGGTAGTTTATTGATGGTGAAAAACTTTAAAGATATCTAACTGTAAAATACAGTGACGCTATAATTAGTTTTTTATATATACATGTCGCAGAATAGTTGGTATAAATCAAGGTAAATCAGGGACAGAACATCAAATCAGGGACAGACACCGTAGAGGAAAGGCCGTTTGATCCGTCGGCCGAAGAATCCCGGCGAAGCTGGATTGACCGTCTGGTGAAGGCCAATAGCTGTAATACGGGCCGATTCGGCCCAAAGCGCTCAATTTAGCGGTTTTCAGGTCTAGTCTGGCCCTGGTAGGAGTCAAAAGAGGGGTTAGTTGGGTAGGGGCTGCTTTATGTCAGGCCGCGGATCGTCGCCGATCCAGATGATCACGACGATTGGTCTGATACCGGTCTTAAAACTCGGTGTCTTCGGTAAGCCATTCTTCGGTAGTGTCAGCCCCAGCCTTGTCAGGATTGGTGGCTGGTTCTCCGGTATATAGCCCCGTTTATTGGGATTGATGATCCGCCCGGTGAAGTCCACCAGTTCCAGGTAATCGGTGAGGCCGAACAGGATACCTCGTTGGGTCTCATTCCTGACGGCGCCCTCAAAGTTCAGTAGCGGTTTGAGGCGGAGGGGAAACTGCTTCAGGAATAGCTGCTCACTTTGTGTCTGGATAGCTTCTGACAGATTGAACCTTGGGGCGATCCGTTCCTGGATACTGGTGTGGTCGGAGTCTTCCGGTGTTTCAGCCATGCCTGCCCTGACCGGATTCAGGTCCACGTAAGCCATGCAACTCAAGAGGGCCTGTTCCGAAAGCAAGGCTTGTGACTTGAATCTCGACTCCCAGAAATGCCCCGAAAACCGGGACTGAAAACCGGGACAGATCTATTTTCCACGCGCCGGTCCTTGAAAGTTTGGCTTCGCTCGCACTCAAGCCTTTCTCTGTAGGCTAGAACACAAATCCCCAGGCACAGGACGGATCCTGTGCCTTGACTCCACAAGGCAAGGAGAAGCCAAATGCCCCGTCAGGCTCGGGTGATCGTGCCCGGACTTCCTCATCATATCGTCCAGCGCGGCCACAACCGCCAGGCCGTGTTTGTGGAAACTCGCGACTATGAGTACTACCTGACGAACCTCAGAGAATGGAAGATAACGCTTGGTCTGGAGGTATACAGCTATTGTCTGATGACCAATCATGTCCATCTGGTGGTCCGCGCGACGGATGACCTGTCCGCCATTCCCCAACTGATGAAGCGTCTCGCAGGCCGCCAGACTCGTTTCGTAAATAGTATGGAAGGGCGGAGTGGTTCCTCGATGAACCGCCGACCCTGGCCAGCCTCGGGCAAACTCCAGAGGATCGGGTTCAGAACTATTGTGACTTTGTTGCCGACGGTGCCAACTCAATTTCCGATGGTTTGATTCGTCAGGCAATCGATCGAAACAAATTGACAGGTGGTGAACGATTTATTGATGAGGTAGAGCGGCGTACTGGTATTCGCGTGGAAATGCGTGGTCCTGGGCGCCCGAAAGGTGAGAAAGAGGTCTGTCCCGGTTTCGCGCTGGTTGCACGATCAGGGAGGACCCGATGGTCCGACTTTAGGCCTGGGTGGGGCGGTGTAAGTAGATAGGGGGGGCGACTCCTGCCGGGTCAGCCGGGCCCTTCCTTGCCCACCTGATCCTTGTCGAATTGCGCGTGGGTACCGTCGCAGTAGGGCGCATCGCTGGTGTGCTTGCACTGGCACAGAAACGCGTGGCCGTCTTCTTCGGCAACGAAGCTTTGGGGACTGAGACCGGTACCCTTGTGGGAACCATCGCAGAAGGGTTGATCACTGGAACGCCCGCAGGCGCAGAACATGTACTTTTTGCCTTGCTCGAGCGTGACCTTGCTGGGCTTGTTGTCTGCAATAACAGGGTTGCTCATGATCCGCCTCCTTATTGTGTCCAGAGTGTACGGCCCTACTGTTGATGCGGATCGGCCCATCTCCTCTTAATGCCGTGGATTGTCCTTGTCCGGAGTCGGCGCTTCCTCGGACGCATTGTCATCCGGGGTGAGGTAGTAGTCCTTCTTCTCGATGGTGACGACATCCGGGTCTTCAATGCGGTTCCTGCGTTGGCCGCGATAGAGCCAATAGGCCACCCCGGCGATGATGATGAGCACAATGAGCCACTTCATGTCCGTTTTCCCCGAACGGTGGTGTTCCTTATATTCAGGCACTGCTTGCCGTGGTCGTCAATAAACAGGACGTGGGTTCCTGGCCGCTATCGACAACTGGGGAAGGTCGTACACGGGCCTTTGCCTATTGCGAATTCGCCGCCGCTCCGGCCTGGTCAGCCGTCAGGCAAAATCATACTCCCCTCCCTTCTCAAGCCCACGCTGATATGCCGGCCGGGCATGTACCCGCTCCACCCAGGCGGTGATGTTGGGCCGGTTGTTGCCGACGATGCCCCGGGCGACGGAGGCTTCCAGAGGGAAGCTCATCTGGAAATCGGCTGCGCTGAGGTCGTCACCCAGGAACCAGGTATGCTGCGCCAGATGGGCTTCCACAAAGTCCATGTGGGTGTCGATCATCGGGCCGATGAAGGACTGATTGGTCTTGTCGGCGATGCCCTTGGCCACGGGCTTGATGAAGAACGGCATCGGGCTGGTTTTGACCTTTTCGAATACCAGGCGCATCAGCAGCGGCGGCATCAGTGAGCCTTCGGCGTAGTGCAGCCAATAGTTGTAGTCGAGCCACGCCTGGCCGCTGTCGGGCGGGGGCATGGTGTCCTTGCCGTAGGTACGGGCCAGGTAGTCGATGATAAGGCCGGACTCTGCCACCACCAGGTCACCGTCGGTGATGACCGGCGATTTACCCAGCGGGTGTACCTTCTTGAGGCTTTCCGGAGCCTGCATGGTCTCGGGATCGCGCTCGTAGAACCGGATCTCGTAGGGTACGCCCAGTTCTTCCAGCATCCATAGAACCCGTTGTGAGCGGGAATTGTTCAGGTGATGGACTGTGATCATGCAGGTACTCCGTTGGCATCAGTGGAATGAGCAGGTTAGCAGACTCGTTGGTCAATGGCTGGCTGCGATCAGGGAAAGGCGTCTGTTACGGCGCTATAGGAGGTCGTTGTTGGCACTGTTATTCTGGAAAACCAATCCATCAAGACAGAGGACAGGATCATGAGCCTGAAAACCCTGCAGGAGATTGTCGCGGCCACCAAGGCCTCGGTGCACTGCCTGACACCCCAGGCGGCCAGGGAGCTGATGGCTGACAACAGTGATGCCCTGGTGATCGATGTGCGTGAGCCCGGCGAGGTTAGCGAGAAGCGCCCGTCCGGTACCATCAATATCCCCCGGGGCGTGCTGGAGATGAAGATCACCGAGCATACGACGGATCCGGACCAGCGTATCCTGCTGCACTGTGCGACCGGCGGGCGCGCAGCCCTGGCCGCCGCGGCCCTGGAAAACATGGGGTTCCGCAATGTCAGTATTATTGACTGCTCCTGCGACGACCTGATCGCGCAGTTGGGCGCGGCTTAGCGGGGGAGTTCACCTCCCGCCGAGTAACGTCCGGGCACGAGGGGAAGCGGCGCAACCGCTTTACGTCTGGCTGTCCTGATACCGCCTGTGCAGTTCCCGAACGGCTTCCGCCATCACCGGGAACGGACCTTCCACGGGCACACCGGGCACAACCGTATGGATGGGAAGCATTGCGACGGGCGGCGGCGGGGCATGCATGTCGTCGAGCCAGGCCGCGAGTTGTTCGGAGGAACTGGCATAGACAATGCGGCCGAGCCCGACCCAGCCGTGGGCAGCGGCGCACATGGGGCAGTGTTCACCTGAGGTGTACACCGTTGCCGCCGCCCTTTCGTCAGGCGTCATGTTGGCGGCCGCCCAGCGGGCGATGGCGAATTCAGGGTGCTGCGTGTCATCGCCGCCGACGGTGTGGTTATGATCTTCAAACCGTGCGTCGCCGTGCTCATCCACCAGCACGGAGCCAAACGGTGGATTGCCGGTCTCCAGGGCCCGGGTCGCCAGCTCAACGCAGCGCCCCAGGTGTTTCATATCGTCTTCGTCGATCATGAGTGCCTCCGGGTGTCGCCAGACATCGTGTCTGGTCGGGCGATGATCCATCCGCCTTTGATCCTGCAAGACAGACCTTCGGAAATCAACAACGCGCCCGCCCGGACTTTACGTTGGACTCCCCTCCAATACCCACCGGCATGGCAGGCCCGTCATGAGCGATACCCCCTTGACCCAACTGCTCGAAATGGATGGCAATAAGGGATAGGCACTGCTAGAGAAGCGCACCTTCGTCCATCGGCGCAGATTGGCATAGAGAGGTCACTAGCCTGGCTGGCGGAGTCCAAACGCTCGGTAACAGGCAAATCGGGCCCATATTGATCGCTTTTGCGGTTTTCAGAACGAGTCTGGCCCCGGCGGGGATGCCACTGATAGGTTCGGGTGGGGGAGTCGGGTCCAGGTCAGGCCGCTGATCGTCGTCGATCCAGATGATCCCGTCGGTTGCTCTGGTACCGGTCTTCAAACTCCGTGGCTTCGGTAAGCCATTGTTCGGTGGTCAGCCCCAGTCTTGTCAGGATTGGCGGTTGGTGCTCTGGTATATGGCCCCGTTTGTTGGGACGGATGATCCGCCCGGTATAGTCCACCAGTTCCAGGTAATCGCTCAGGCTGAACAGGATACCTCGTTGGGTCTCATTCCTGACGGCGCCCTAAAAGTTCAGTAGCGGTTTGAGGGGGAGGGGAAACTGCTTCTGCCATCATGGACAGACCCCCGAGAGGAAAACACAATTGATCAGCCTATGGTTTTCCAGCAGAATACCCCACGAAGGCAGGAGGCCGCCTAAGCACCGCCCCACTGATCAAGGAAAGACAGGATGACCCGATTCCTCGCCGCTGTATTGATATCACTTGCGCTTATTGGTCCCGCCTCAGCCGAGGACAAAGAGGTGGTTGAGATTACCATGATCTTTGAGGAATACCGGCAAGCATTTGCAGAATCCAGGTTCCTGGACGCTGCTGGCTATCTACACCCGAGGGATGTAGGCGCGTTCCGGGAGTTTGCTCTGCCCGTTCTTATTGAAGCAAGGCGAACATCTCGGCATAAGGGACATCCTATTCTGGAATCCTTCTTCGACACGATACCCTTGGAAGACACTGGGGAAGCCTCAGACCTCGAAGTACGGGCGGCGTTCGATCAAGCACTCACCTCCTATCTGCCATACATATTGGACTCCCTTGATGTGGACAACATCGACAACATGTCGGTAGAGCTTCAAGGTGATGACAGCGCAGTGGTGAGATACGAGCTGCATCACAGTGGCATTGAACAGGTGGTAGAAGATACGCTTGAGAAGCTTGATGGCAGATGGCACATGCTGATGGTCGTCCGGCCCCGAGAACATGCATCAGCGCTCAGGGAGATTTTTGACCTGGCTCCCTAGCCGCCCACAGAAAGGAGAAAAAGGAAGGGACAAGCCACAATCAGGGACAAACACCCTAGAGGACGAAGGTCAGGGCTCTCTAAGTCAACGCAATTACTCGGGAACGCTCAGCGTCTCGCCGTCAGTCAGATACAGGTCATCCCCATCCCATCCGTCATAGACTTGCGGGTCGTCCAAATCGAACGCTGAGCTGCCCGAGTACTCAAGGGGGCCTTCATACCATATGGCGCCCGTCTCCATGGCATACACTACGCCCCGGTAGTCGCTGTTCCCTTTGTCGATCTGAACGAAAACACCACCGTCTGTGCCGCCTACCCAGACGGCTGATTTCGGAACGTTATCCGGGTGGTCGGGAGCTGAGTCGGATACCGGGGTGCAGGCTAATACGGCGAATGGGATTAATAGCATTAACATCGTTTTCATTGGGCAACCTCTAATATGCGGTCTTCGTTCCTTGATTAGACGAAATCGAGCGCCAGATATCGCTTCTTTAACCCACCAGGCCGATTCACTCCGGGCTTGAAGGCCAGTGGTTTTTTCCAACCCCTGTCACGTTCAATAGTTAACCTGCAACGCTTTTTATGGATGAAGCGGAACTCAATGGTTTGATCGCCAACGATGTTAAGGCCTTCCAGTGTGCCGTTTGCCAAATAGCCACCGAATTCCAGCGAGTCCAGGACTTCCGCGTTGCTGGCTATCAGGTAGATGCGCAAGGTTTCCTCGTAGGGAACGTCATCCGTGATAAACAGCAGGTGGCGCCCGTCGTCTACCTGGTATTGGGCTTCAATCAGAGCGCCTTTTAGCGGGGCGCCGAACGGCTGATCGTCTTTCATCAGCTGAAGACAAGGGATTTGGCTGTTGTCGGAGCTTTTGATGAGCTTGGACGAAAACTGATCTGTTGTTTCCATTAGGCTCATTGCGCGCGCTGTTTTGCCTGCTTCTTCAACATCGACTTGGCCCCGAGGCCAATGCCCAGCCAGGTAACGCCGTAAAGGATCAGGGTTACGATAATGCTGACGCCCAGCATGATATCGACCAGTTCACTATCGAGGTCGTCCAGCAGGAGCTGCCGCTCCATGGCGCTGAGAGCCAGCCATAAGATCAGGCTGATTTGAACAATGGAGATGGCCACGCCAGCGGCGGTGAAGGCGCCAGCGAGTTGATGACGTTCCTTCCGGGTGGGTGCGCGGCTTTGTTCCCTGGCGAATATCTGCCCGGTGAAAACGGCGATCAGTATGACCATGGCGATACTGGCGCCATTGCTGCCCGGCAGGTCAAAAACAGTATTGATGGTAAACATCAGAACGGATGCCGCGATCATTAGGCCAGCATAGAAAAGGGTGTAGCGAACAATCATGGTGCTCTCCTCCTTGAGCAGTATTTTCCGTCATACTGTTACACAACTAGCGAATAACCCCAAACCGCATCAAGGATGCCCATGCAGGCCTGGCCCCGGCGAGCTGGCATTGTTCAATAACATCTGAAGGCGGCTCACCTGGCTGTGCCTGGCGTTGATTTTCAGTACAGGAAGTTTGTTCATCGGGTCACGTCCTATCACCATCCTATGGCTGTAGCGGACTCTGGATTCTTTCCTGATCCGCCGGGCTTGTCAACGGAGGTTGCCAGGGGTGAGAGTCAGTGGCCTTTTGGCCGTGACGGTCAAACCGGATCATGGTAGATTGCTGCTGGTTGTATATGGAGTATCGGCAAGGATAAGCCACCATCCTCACCAGCGCTTGTTGTTCCCGCACCGTTCTCCCCGCATGCCGATGCATGCTCTCCAGAAACACAAAGCCACTACAACGGACTGTAGATATGGATATTGAAGCAATCCGGCAGCTAAAGGCCGATATTCGCAAGACGTTGGAGGAAAAGGGTTCCCGTGAGACGCGCACGTCCGGGAATCCCAATGAATCTGATATAGACCGGGAGTTGAGCCATCGTGGTGTACAGCGTACTTCAGACGATATTCCGGTTCAGGATCTGCGCCGAACGTCAGACGACGCCCCAGTCCAACCTATCCGGTTTTTGCCATCAACCGCCTACACGTATAAGTGGTACAAGATTGGCGCAGCGACAAGACCTCAGAGTATCCAGCACGACTCCGGGTTTTCAGAACTTCCCAAACGAGAACCTGGCGTCTCCGATTACTGGTCGTACTACAAATGGGTCTCCAAGCTTGAACTTGCAGTATTGACCAGGCCAGACCTCAGTGACGCGACAGCTGCCTATGCTCATTTCCTTAATGGAAAGGGACAGGAGAGGGAATTCTCCTATGAGCGGTATGTTTCGAACGACAAAAGTGGGCAGACCACGCTCAGAAATGCAGTGCTTGAAGCGCAGTGGTGGTCGATCGAGTTATGGCGCGAAAATAGAAAGCCTGAGTCATTCAGTTTCACTGGCCCGGCTCTTCCCTGCGGTTCCAGCGACCCGGCCATCCCTGATCCTGTTAAGCGGGCATTTCCCTATCCAGCCACGGAGAACTGGCAAAAGACGATTGGGGCTCACTATCTCTGGCTCAGCGGTCTGGTGACAGTCGAAAACCGACAAGCTGATCGGCCAAAGTTCAATATGCGGCTCACACTGCATGCAGAAGACCAGTACAACTTCAATCCCGGACAGAAAGATATTGCCACAGGCATCCCGGATTCGGAGAACGGCAACTTAGTCGTGGTAGGACTGGCCCACGGGTATCGGCATAAATCTACCTTCCAGCGTAGTTATTCCTGGGAAGGGTTCGACATGGGCGCACAGCGTTCAGGATTTAATCTTCCGCTTACTGAACGTAGGCCGGTTGCCAGTCGCAGGTAAAAACAATGGAACGCTTAATTCAACTTCTAACATTACTCTGTATCTTTGTGCTTGCGGGGTGTGAGGACAACAACGCCATGACTGACACTACTACCGAACCCGTTGTACATCATTCAGTCGAAAACCTGGATGAACTGATAAAGCTGCCTGCCGAACCAAAGTCAGTCGCCTGGTCGGTTACTGATACGACAGGCAGGGACGGCGATTCCGGGCTGGTCGCCGTGCTTCGTTTTAGTCAGGAAGACTATGACGCTATCGTTCAAAGCAGCGAAGGTCACGAAGTGACCGGCGACGCGATCGTCAATCAAAGCTTTTACGACCAGTGGGTTCCGGATGAAGTGAAGGAGAAGCTGGCGGGAGAGCTCCATGCCGATGGCGAATCCATTGTGCTGGTTGGCCGCCCCAGCCTGAAGCCAAACCTTTTCATCGATGGGGAAGGGAGTTCACCCTACATTCACGGAAACATATACCCCTTGGGTCTTGGGTATATCGCCGTGGGTTTGTACACGATGTGATGACTCCGATTTGGAATAGTGAAGCCTGGCTTCCATGGCGTCATGGGCTTCAGGTGTTTCGTTTTGTACGGGTGATCTGCTCGGCGGGACTGGAAAGGTAGGTGGCGAATCCATCACCGGTAAAGCATCGGGTTTAGCTGCCCACCTGTGAAGTCAGCCTGCTCGCCATTGGCTGTGCGCCGCCTTGCCTCCTATGCTTTACCTGTTGAAAGCGACGGCTACACCGATGTGAGGGACGTGGGTAGGGTTGCGGATGTCAGGGAGGCGCGGATGAACAAATACATGACATGGGGCCTGTTGGCCGTTGCTCTTCTGTTTTCCAGTCTGTGCATGGCGCAGACGTCGGAAGACGACAAGGAGATGCGATGGTTTTCCATCGATTCGTTGAATACTGGTCTCGATACGCCTCCCGAGACGCTCGATCGCCTGACGCCTCGCGATTCGGTTCGTGGCTTTCTCGAGCTCACCAAACAACGGAATTTCTCGGCGGCGGCGCACCTTCTCAATCTTTCCGATCTGCCTCCCGCCGAACAACGCGAGAAGGGACCTGAGTTAGCCAGGCAGCTGGCTGCGGTGCTCCGGCGTGGCGAGTGGATCGATACCTCCGACTTGCCGGCGCGAAAGGATGCCGTTATCGAAGATCCAGCGGGGCAGAATCCCCAGGCAGGGCAGCCACGACGCAACCTCCAGATCGCCTCCCTCAGTGCCGAGGGCCAGGCCTATGATATTCGTCTGGCCCGTTATCGCGTGGGCGACGAGGACGCCGTCTGGTTGTTCACGCCGGACAGTCTGGCCCCGGTTCCTGTGCTGTACGAAGAATACGGCCCTTCCTGGCTGGAAAAGCGTATACCGCAACGTTTCAAATCCACGTTCGGCATGCTCCAGATCTGGGAGTGGATCGCCATTCCGGTTTTCCTGCTGGTGACGGGGCTGGTGGGATGGCTCGTCATCCGTTTAGTCGGCCTCAGTGCGCGATGGTTACCTTCCGGCTCCCCGAGCATCTTTGCCAGCCAGATCAAAGTGCCAATGGCGCTGGTCGTCATGACGATTGTGGCGCAGATTCTGCTGAATTACGTGGTCTCCTTCTCGGCCGTGGCGACGACCTCTTTCCGCATATTGCTGATCGCCATCACAGCCTGGGGCGTCGGTATGATCGCGCTGCGTTTCGTGGATGTCCTGTTGATAAAGGTGCAGCGACGTCTCGTGGGCGAAATCGATGACACCAAACCCCGGGATGAGCGCCACTTACTGACCACGCTTCAGGCGTTGCGTCGGGGCATCATCCTGGTGACGATTGTCGCGGTCGCCATTTACATACTGTCCCAGATCGAGCTCTTCGAGACGCTGGGCCTGACTCTCCTGGCGTCGGCCAGTATTCTGACCGTCCTGCTGGGTATCGCCGGCCAGGCAGTGTTGGGCAACATCCTCTCCTCACTTCAGATTTCGCTCGCCAAGCCTATACGGATTGGTGACCTGGTCATCTTCGAAAATCAATGGTGTTATGTGGAAGGCATCTTTTATACGTTCATTCGATTGAGGACCTGGGATGAACGCCGTCTGATCGTACCCGTCCAGTACTTCACCTCCAAACCCTTCGAGAACCTGTCGGTCAAGACTGCGAAGATGTACAGAATGATAGAGCTGGCGCTTCACCTGAATGCCGACGTCGAATGCCTGAGGGAGAAGTTCAAGGCGTTCGCCGAGGCAGAGAAAAACGTCATCGAGCACCACAAGCTCTGCTGTTATGTCACCGCGCAGAGCGCGGCGGCCCAGACGGTTTCGTTCTACCTCATGACCTCCGAACCCTTTGCCGGCTGGGAAGCCGAAATGAATGTCCGGGAAAAGCTGTTGGGATTCATCCGTGACAACCACCCCGAATGGTGGCCAAGGGAGGTGGTGGTCACCAGCCAGCACGACATCACGGGCGGCGAAAGGCCCACAAACGGCCCAGCGCCCGGGGCAGCCCATCCTGGAGCAGGTGACTCGACGTGATGCTTGACTCCGCAAGGCTAGAAGAAGCCAATACTTCGTCAGGCTCGGGTGATCATGCCCGGACTTCCTCATCATATCGTATAGCCGGGCGACAATCGCCAGGCCGTCCCAGATAGAGAGAACCGTGATGCGACGACTGACCAGCACTGCCATCCTGTTCCTTCTTCCGGCTGTCTGCCTGCCATCGGCGTGGCTCCTTGCCCAGGAGCCGGAATTGGTGCCGTTCTCGCAAATGAGCTCTATCTCCGATGGCTGGGAGCCCCTGGAATTCCCCAACATTGACCGGCATACCCGCTACGAGCTGGTCACTGACGAGGGTACCCAGGTGGTCCGGGCGCAGACCGACGGCGGCGCCTCTGGCCTGATTGCACGGCTGGATCTGCAACCCACAGACTCGATGATCCTGCGCTGGCGCTGGAAGGTGTCGAACGTGTTCGAACGGGGCGACGCCCGGGAAAAATCCGGCGATGACTACCCGGCCCGGATCTACGTGGCGTTCGAATTCCAGCCGGACAAAGCCGGGTTCTTCGAGCGGGCCAGGCGCAAGGCTGCGGAGGTCCTGTTTGACGAGAGCCTGCCTGGCAACGCCCTCAACTACATCTGGGCCAATACCCTGCCTGAGAACAGCATGGTGCCCAATCCCTACACCGACAAGACCATGATGGTGGCGGTGAATTCCGGTAGTGAGCAGGCCGGTAAATGGGTAATGGTCGAGCGGGATATTGTGGCGGATTACCGGAAGGCGTTTGGGGAAGCCCCTCCCCCACTGGTCGGCATTGCCATCATGTCGGATTCGGATAACACCGGGGAAACCGCCACGGCCTGGTACGGCGATATCAGGCTCTCAGCCGAGTAATGAGAAGCCGATTTCAGGGGGGCTTGAACGCTTTTAACCCGAATTTTGCTTGCCCTGACCTCCCAGGTGAAACCGGGACACAGCTGTTTCCTGCCGCGATACCCTCAACGGGGTCTGCGCCTCCTCAGCATCAGGGCCCCAAGTCCGAACATCAATACCCCCCATGAGGCTGGCTCTGGCACCTCCGTCGGGTCACCAGGGGCATAGGCGACAAGACCGCCGGCGCTGAAGTTCGAATTGATGTTCAACTGTGAGAACGAGCTGTCAGCGATAGTACCGTCCAGCAAGTCTTGTAAGCCATCGAAGCCGGCCAGGAAGATTTCGTTTCCGGCGTCGCTGTCCGCATCGGCTTCAAGCAGTAACTGATAGTACGAACCATCGAAGGCCAAACCACCCGCACTGAAGTTCGGGTTGATGTTCAGCTGTGAAAACGAGCTGCTGGCGACAGTACCGTCCAGCAGGCTTTGGAAACTGTCGAAACTGGCCAGGAAAATTTCGTTTCCGGCATCGCCATCCGCATCGGATTCAAGCAGTAACTGGTAGGAGGAACCGTCGAAGGCCAAACCACCGGCGCTGAAGTTTGGATTGACGTTCAGCTGTGAAAACGAACTGCCGGCGACAGTACCGTCCAGCAGGCTTTGAAAACTGTCGAAACTGGCCAGGAAGATTTCGTTTCCGGCGTCGCCGTCCACATCGGATTCAAGCAGTAACTGGTAGGACGAACCGTCGAAGGCCAGGCCGCCAGAACTGAAGTTTGAATTGAGGTTCAGCTGAGAAAACGAACTACTGTTGATAGTGGCATCTATCAGGCTTTGGTAACTGTCAAAATTGGCCAGGAAGAGTTCACTGCCGGCATCACTGTCATCATTGGACTCAAGCAGTAGGTCTATGGGCATTGCGTGTGACTGGATCGAACCGAGGTACAGTATCGCGGCGAAAATCGATAGCAAAGAAGATCGGCTTAACATGGTCTGTCTCCCGTTCGCTGAGTAGAGGGAACAGAATGCATATTCAGCGCCAATGCTGTTTGTTGTTATCAATTAACGGGTTAGGATTTTGCGCCAAACCGGTGTGTAAGCTTATTCGACAGACCCGGGGCTGGGACAGGGCCAAAACCCGAAAACCGGACTGGTCAGAAATCGATTTGTCCCGGTTTGCGGTTTGCTATCAATCCGGGCCCGGTTGGTACCTGATCAACCGGGTGAAGTGATATCCTCATGCGCCACTATCAAGTACACAAATCCAGCCTGGATGCCGACACCCGGCAGGCCACCGTCAATCCGGAGTTTGAGCCTTACCCATGAGAGTCATTATTCGCTATTTTTTCCGCACCCTGCGCCTGGTCCTGACACCCTTCATGCTGCTCAGTGAGAAGCTCAGCACACCCAGGGGCATCACCCGCGCCGCTGACGATCAGGCCCGCGTCGACGAGGCCAGCAAGGATCTCGCCCTGTACCAGTTCACGGCCTGCCCGTTCTGTATCAAGGTACGCAAGGAAATCGCCCGGCTGGGTCTGAACATTGAAACCCGCAATGCCCAGCATGACCCGCAGCACCGTGCCGCGCTGGAGGCTGGCGGCGGTCGCGTCAAGGTGCCTTGCCTGAAGATTCGTCAGGATGATGGCAGTGAGCGCTGGCTGTACGAGTCTGCCGAGATCAAGGCGTGGCTGCAGGAACGGTTTGAGCCGGCCTGATCGCGATGGCCGCTGGAGTCAACGCCGCCGCTGGCTATAATGGCGGTCTTTGAACTGTCACAGGGAAACCCTATGCCCATCGAAAAGAATCAAGTGGTCCTGTTCCATTACAGTGTCAGTGATGAACAGGGCAACGTCGTTGAAGACTCCCGTGACGGCGAGCCGAACGCCTACCTGCATGGCCACGGCGGCATTATCCGGGGCCTGGAAGAAGCCCTGGAAGGTCGCGAGGCCGGTGAGAGCTTCAGCGTGACGGTCTCTCCGGAGAAAGCCTACGGTCCTCGCAAGCCCGATGCCGTGCAGCGCGTGCCGATCAAGCATCTGATGGGGGCAAAACGCTGGAAAGCGGGCATGATCGCCCAGGTGAAAACCGAGCAGGGCCCGCGCCATGTGGTCGTCGCCAAGGTCGGCCACAAGTTTGCCGATGTGGACACCAACCACCCCATGGCCGGCAGAACCCTGACCTTCGATATCGACATCATTGAAGTACGCGATGCCGATGCGGAAGAGCTGGCCCACGGCCATGCGCATGGGCCAGGTGGGCACCATTGAGGGGAAAGGAAGCCCCTATCCCGCCAGGCTCGGGTGATCGTGCCCGGCACCATTGAACCGCGACAGCCTGGCGCTGAAGGTCCACGTCGAGATTCACATCGCAGGAACTGGCGTGTATGCCAGGGGTGCCACTCCGAACTGTTCCCGGATGGTACCCAGCACCTGCTGGTAAGTGTGCGTTTCCACATAGTTGGCGTGCCGGGGTGTATCGATGTATTCGGCACCCCCGCGTAAATCGGGGGAGTGGTTGCGCTTCATGTCGGTAAACGTTTCCAGGTCGCTTCCCGTCAACGACAGGTCCATGGCCACGAGTTGCGCCATCTCCTCAAAGCGCTCGTAAGCGGCGTCGGCAAACTCGATAAATCCGACGATCGACAGGGTGGGCAGGCGCCGGTGAAAGATGTTCAGGTAGAGCTGCGGGTGCCCGCTTGACCATTCAAAGAGCGCTTCATCGATGAAGGGGACGCGGTATTCGTAACCCGTCGCCAGTACGATCAGGTCGATGGGTTCCCGGCTACCGTCAGCGAACACCACGTCCTTGCCCTCCAGGCGTTCAATATTGGGCCTGGCCGCGATGTCACCATGGTTGAAGTGATGAATGATCTGGTCGTTGACGATGGGGTGAGAGGTGAGGACATCGTGGTCCGGTGCCGGTAACCCGAAGCGGGTCAGGTCACCGACGAGGGCATCGACAAGCTCATTGGGGTCCTCCGGAATGGTGATGCCGGCAGGGGGCTGACCGCCATGGTTGATGAAGACATCGAGCGGCACCCCGAACACATGCTTGGGCAGGAAGCGGTAACCCCGCCGCACGCTCAGGAACGCGGCGTCGGCATTGGCGGCGGCGTCACAGGCAATGTCGACACCCGAGTTGCCGGCGCCAACGATGAGTACGCGTTTGTCCCTGAAGGTGGACGGCTCAAAGTACTCTGACGAGTGTATGATGTCGCCGGCAAACTGGTCTTCTCCTGCAATGCTCGGGCGACTCGGATGCCAGGTCACCCCGGGGGCCACGACAAGGGCACGGTAGTCATACCGCTGATTGCCGACGGTGACTCGCCAGCGGTTATCCTTCAGCGGCTCTGCGTGCTCCACTTCTGTGTTAAAGGCGATGTGCGGGTAGAGATTCTCAGCCCGGGCGAAATCCCGGATGTACCCGAGTATCTGTCGCCAGGAGGGGTAATCCGGAAATTCCCCGGGCATGGGGAATCCCACGAACCCGCTGCTGTATTTGGAACTGATGAAATGGGCACTCCGGTACATGGGGCTGCCGGTGTTGTCCGGATCCCAGATACCACCAACATCACTGTGACGTTCGTACACCTGGAACGGGATACCGGCCTGGCGAAGCTGGCGGGCCACGACGAGCCCTGCGGGCCCCGCGCCAACGACACACACCGTGTCACTACGGTCGATAACAGACATGATCTTCTCCTTCAGCGGTGGGGAATAGCGCTTGCGTTCTGTCTGTGCCGGAGGACGCAAGCTTATTCCTGAACATAGGTAGTGGTCTGAAGTTTGTCAATTGACCAAGTCAGTTGACAAAGAAGGGTCTGTACCCGGATAGTGCGGTAGGCTAGATGGGACGCCAGGCATCAACATTTCCGGTAAAAATGCTGAGGCCTTGCCCAATGACCAGAAGGGGACAGAAATGGCACAAGTGCCGGTGGATCAGCGACGCCAGGAGCTTGTCGAGGCGGCGTTTCGCACCATAGCCAGGTTGGGGATTCGGCGTGCAACCACTCGCGAGATCTGTGCGGAAGCGGGTATGCAGCAGGGGATTTTCCACTACTGCTTTCGATCCAAACAGGAACTGTATCGGGAGTTGATCCGGGTAATGGTCGTCGACATGGTCGACGCGGCCGTCGCGGTTCCGGATTTTGGTGATGACCCGGAACAATGCATCCGAATGAGTCTTTCACGGGTATGGAAGCATGCCACGGAATATCCGGACCGGCAGCTGGCCGCCTATGAGCTGACCACCTTTATCCTGCGTGACCAGGAGTTGAGTGACCTGGCGGCATGGCAATACCGCCAGTACGCCGAGCAGGGTGAGAGGCTGGCCCAGGCCATTGAAACCGCCACCGGCACTGGTTGGACCGTACCTCGTCCGGTACTCGCACGGCTATTGAGCAGTGGCATGGATGGGCTGGTGCTCAGCTGGCTCGCGGATCGGGACGACGAGATGGCGGAGGCCGCGCTTGAGACGTTTTCCACCGCTGTGGTGTCTCTTGCGGTACCCGGGAGCGAGACCTGAATTCGACCCTGGCTCTCAAGGCGTGGGTTAGACGAAACCGGGGGAAGTCCAAGATCTACTGTAGTTGGCTGTTTTCATCCCTTTCCAGGTGGAAGTAACTTAGTCCCGGTTTTGGGAATGTCCTGCGGTTTCAATCCACCCATTTGGGGTATTAACTTACCCAAATCGGGTTCCAGGGGGCAAGAGGGTTTTCCTGCGTGTGTGGCTGGCGGTATAGGCCCAGCCACACACTGTCAGCTTGTCGAGAGCCATTAATTAACTGAACGCAGGCTGTTGCGGCTTCTTACTGCCAGCCACCCGCTTCATCCACGCCATGTCCAGCGGGACCAGCACGTTCAGGGCGAACAGTACCCAGCCCAGGGGCTGCAGGTTATCCGCGAACCACACCATCAGGGCCAGGGACAGCAGGCTCCAGGTCACATCGGCAGCAATCATCACGTTGAGAAATTTCTCCTGCCACCGTTCATTGATGGCCACGACGGCCATATCCACGCACCACAGCAGCATCACGATGCCAACCACCAGGTAGAAGGTGGCGCCGGGGCCTCCCGCCCATTGGGCAATGGGCCCAGTGGCCAGAATCAGGGCCAACGCCAGGGGCGTGGAGAGGAAGACATCGCTCAGGAGGATTTGCTTCACACTGAATTGACGGACAAAGTTTTTCACAGCATCACCTCAATCGGGTTTCACAATGGGTTGGACTACACTACGAAGCTTCTACCCGGTCGGTGATTGTCTCAATTACCTGTGAGGTAATGGTGCAGCCTACCCCCGGTCGGGATACTGGATGAACATTTCGAATTCACAGGAAACCCAATGAGCGCCTTTGGTACGCTGTTCAGAGAAATGCGGCAGGGTAAACGCCTGAGCCAGATGGATTTCGCCCTGGCGTGCGAGGTGTCGGCAAAACACATCAGCTTTCTGGAAACCGGCCGCAGCAGGCCCAGCAAGGGCATGGTCCTGCATCTGGCGCAGATGCTGCAGGCGGACCTGGCCGGAACCAACCGCCTGTTGTCGTCCGCGGGTTACAGCCAGGTCTATTCCGACCAGGATCTGAGCGCGCCCGGCATGGCCATGATCAGGGAGGCGCTTGAGCACCTGTTGCAGGGGCACCTGCCGTACCCGGCGGTGGTGTTCGACCACGAGTATTATCTGGTGATGGCCAACCAGGCCATGCAGGCGATGATGGCACGCATGGTGGAGCTGGGTGCCCAGTTTCCGGCCCGGCCAAATTTCCTGCTGTCGCTGCTGGACAGCCAGGGCATCAAACCCTTCGTGGGCGACTGGGAGAATATTGCCTGCCACATGCTGCAACGGGTCTACCACGAGCATCTGGCCGGCCCCTTCCGGGACCAGCCCAATCGACTGCTGGAGCAGGCACTGACGGTGCCCGGTATCCCGCAACACTGGAAAAGCCATGTGGTGGAACACCTGGACTATCCCGCGATTCCCTTTACCCTGAACCTGGGTGACCAGCAACTCAGGATCTTTTCCACCATTGCAACCATCGGCACGCCCCTGGATGTCACCGCCCAGAATCTGCGGATCGAGCATTTCTTTCCGATGGATGAACACAGTAAGGCTTATTGGCAAGGTTGAAGCATGCAAATCGGCATCATCGCAGACACCCACAGCAAGATGCGTCCCGAAGCCCTGGCGGTATTGGAAGGCTCGGACTGGATTCTGCACGCCGGTGACGTCGGGCGGGATGAGGTTCTGGACGCGCTGGAGGCGATTGCGCCGGTGGTGGCGATCCGCGGCAATATCGACAAGACCGGCCGTGCAGCGGATCTGCCCGATGTCCAGGATCTGGAATTCCTCGGCCACGCTTTCTACATGCTCCACGACGTCAAAACCCTCGACGTGGACCCTCAGGGTCGCTACCGCGTGGTGATCGCCGGCCATTCCCACAAACCCCGTAACGAGTGGATCGGCGACGTGCTCTACTTCAATCCGGGTGGCGCCGGGCCCCGGCGGTTTACCCTGCCCATCACGGTAGGGCGGCTGGAGGTGAGCGAAGACCGTGTGGCGGGTGACATCATCGAACTGCCGGTTTGATGAATTCGGCCCGGTGCCATCCGTATTGGTGTGACCGATCTGTCGCTATGGTAGGGGCATGCATCTCCAACTTACCTGTCCTAGTCTGGAGGGATGGGAATCTCGTACATTGCCATGGGCATTGACGAGTGCTTGAGTGATTGCCCGGACCACATTGCGATAAGAGGATTGGCTATGCCTCAGTTTCGTTCTGCTTACCTGCTCTGGTTTGCTGTTCTTGCTTTTCTCGCCACCTCTGTCGCCCACGCCCATCACGGTTGGGCCTGGGCAACGGACGAGGAATTTGAAATCACCGGTGTTATCGAGTCAGTGCGCCTTGGCAATCCCCATGGTGAGGTCACCATAACCGTGGATGGCGAGGCATGGGTCGTGGAGGTGGGGCAGCCCTGGCGTAACGACCGTGTCGGGCTCACCAAGGAGATGTTGAGTGTGGGCCGGGAGATTACCGTGCATGGTCACCGCTCGGCCAGGGAAGGCGAACGGCTGGTCAAGGCTGAGCGGGTTGTAATCGACGGGAAGGACTACAACCTGTATCCCGACCGTACATCCTGACCCCGGGGATGATTGAGCAGGCGTTAGTCTCCGTTGAGGATTGGGCCCTTGTCGTGGCCCTGCGCAACTCCACGTTCCTATATCCGCTGGTAAACGCCGGGCATATTCTCGGGGTGTCGATACTGGTGGGCGGCATTGTGCCGCTGGATCTGCGTTTGCTGGGGCTTTGGCGCCACTATCCGGTGATGGTGTTTGTCGATGTGCTTCGAATCACCTCGGCGATGGGTCTGGGATTGGCGGTTGTCAGCGGAGCACTCCTGTTCGCCACGGCGGCCGTGGACTACGCCGGGTCGCCGTTATTCCAGGTGAAGATGGTTCTTGTCCTGTTGGGTGTGTTGAACGCCCTGATTCTCGGGCGGGTGTTGAAACGCCAAAGTATCCAGAGCCTCCCGATGAACGCCCCCATGCCGTCATCGGTGAGGGCAGGGGCCGCGCTGTCTTTGGTCGTCTGGATCAGTGTACTGATCCTTGGTCGGTTATTGGGGTATTTCTGAGTCGGTATTCCAGGTACGGATTTCACAAATCTCACAGCAGATCAGGTTTGCACTGCTATGACGTCCATAACTCCCCGTTCTGGACCCAGGTATTTGCCCGCCGGGCAGGTGGCTGAATGCTTATGTAGCTGCCGAGAGCTGTTTGATATCCCGGCCCGGCGGGTTGCCGAACATGCGGGCATAGTCGCGGCTGAAGTGTGACTGGCTTTCATAGCCGACACGGTAGGCCGTGGTGGCGGCGTCCTGCATTTCCGCCATCATGATCTGCCGGGCCTCCAGCAACCGGAACCGCTTCTGATACTGACGCGGGCTCATGGCGGTGACGGTTTTGAAGTGGGAATGGAAGGACGAGACGCTCATACCGATCTGGTTGGCGAGGTCCTCTACCTTGACAGGCTTGTTGAAGTTCGACCTGAGGTGCTCTATGGCCACCGCAATACGCTGCATATGGCTGCCGGGCCGGGCGAGTTGGGTGATCACCTCACCGTACGGGCTATTCAGCAGGCGATAGTAGATTTCACGCTTGATCATGGGCCCCAGCAAGGGGATGTCCCCGGGCGTATCCAGCAGCCTCGCCAGGCGCAGGACACAATCTTCCAGTGTAGCGTCCATGGTGCCGACGAATATTCCGCGTTCAGGCGCGGTTCTGCCCTCTTTTACCGTAACAAATTGCACCAGTAGCTCTGTCAGTTCATGCAGATCCAGTTCGATCTGCAGGCATAGATAGGGTTTTTCGTCGCTGCCCTGGGTGACTTCTCCGATCACGGGCAGATCGACCGAGACCACCAGGTACTCGGAAGGCCGGTAATCATAGATCTCGTTTTCCAGCCACACGCGCTTCTGCCCCTGCATGATCACACACAGCGACGGGTTGTAGACGCTGGGCAGGCGCGCATTCAGTTCGCTGAACCGGATGCAGTTTACGCCCTTGATGGCCGTGGTATGAATGCCGTCTCCGCAGGAGAACCTGGCAATAATGGCGGCTAGCTCTTCTCTCTGGTGTAGGCTCATGGCGATCGTCATAGTCCGTCTTTGACGGTATTAACTCTATCAGTGGCCTGCACCAACCTCCACGGGGTTGTAGAAAAAGGCAATAACGTTGTAGCTCTGTGTATCCGCAAAGGCGGGCTGTCCCGCTAATCTGGCCTTGTCCATCAAGCCATAGGTCAAAAGGAGCAGAGCAATGACACATCCACAAGAGAAAGTCGTTCTCATCACGGGCGCCAGCAGCGGAATAGGGGAGGCCACGGCAAGACTTCTGGCCGGCGAAGGCGCAAAAGTTGTGCTGGGAGCCCGCCGCACCGACAGGCTGGAAGCGATCACCAGCGACATTACCGAGGCCGGTGGCAGCGCCGCTTTCCAGGCCCTGGATGTCACCGATGCGCAGAGTGTAAAGCGCTTTGTCGAGTTTGCGCAGGGTGAATACGGGCGGGTTGATGTGCTCTTCAACAACGCGGGGATCATGCCATTGTCCCCGATGAGTGCCCTGAAAACGGACGAATGGAACGACATTATCGACATCAACGTAAAAGGCGTGCTCAACGGCATCGCGGCGATATTACCCGTGATGGAAGCACAGGGCAGCGGCCAGATCATCAATACTGCATCGACAGGCGCCCATGCCGTTGCCGGAACCTGTGGTGTGTACTGCGCCAGTAAGTACGCAGTGCACGCGATCAGCGAGGGCCTCCGACAGGAAACCGACCGTATCCGGGTCACCGTTATCTCACCCGGAGTCACCACCACGGAGCTTGGCCACGATATTACTGATCCCAGTGCAGCAGGCCTTCTGCAGGAGCTGCGGGGCGCGTCGCTTTCACCGGACGCCGTGGCCAGTACGGTGCTTTACGCCATCTCCCAGCCCGCTGGGGTGGACGTGAACGAGATGATCATACGGACGGTAACCTCCCACGGTCACGCCTTCTGAGGCCAGGAAAAAGCAGGGCTTTCTTAATCAGAATCAAGGAGATAACACCATGAGTAAAATAGTACTGATCACTGGCGGCAGCCGCGGGCTGGGCAAAAACATGGCTTTGCATCTGGCTGAAAAAGGCAGGGATATTATCCTGACCTACCGTAGCGGGAAGGAGGAGGCCGAAGCCGTGGTTGAAGCCATCAGGTCAATGGGTCGAAGTGCCGTGGCGTTGCAACTTGATGTGAACGATTCGGCGAATTTTCCCCGGTTTACCGCTCAGGTCAGCGAGGTACTCGGTGAGCACTGGGGGCGAGCGAACTTCGACTATCTGATTAACAATGCTGGCAGCGGGGTGTTCAAAGACTATCAGGACATCACCGGGGAAGAATTCGACCGCATGGTGAATGAGCACGCCAAGGCACCGTTCTTCCTAACTCAGAAGTTGCTGCCCGTCATGAAAGAGGGTGGGCGAATCCTGAATGTGTCCTCGGGCCTGACGCGTTTCGCGCTTCCCGGTTTCTCGGCCTATGCCATGATGAAAGCAGCCGTCGAAACGCTTTCCGTGTATATGGCGAAAGAACTGGGCTCACGAGGTATTTCGGTGAATACCCTCGCCCCGGGAGCGATCGAGACCGATTTTGGTGGTGGTTACGTGCGTGATACCCCGGAAGTGAACGAGTATGTGGCCAGCATGACCGCGCTGGGCCGCGTTGGCCAGCCAGAGGATGTGGGGGGCGCTGTCGCCGCCATTCTCGACGACGATGCTGGCTGGATCAATGCGCAACGCATTGAAGTTTCGGGTGGCCAGGCGATCTGAGGGCTCTACTCCCGGGAATCACCCGGAGGACCTTTTCGGGTCCTCTGGACTCGTTCTCAATTGGGTGGGTGAACCCTCAACCACCCGCCCCTGCAACCATTGCACATATCGCTTTCAACCGCCCTAGAATTGCATCCGGTACTTAAGCAACGGTTCAATACGGGAACGGAGAACGTCAGCGTAGAAGGCCAGCCTTGAGAAGGCCGATGAACTGCCAAAATTCCGCGGCGTCCAGACGCTTGAGACAAAGGCCTTCTCCGATTGCTGGTAGGTCTCCCAGGCGTGTTGGGACTCAGCGAATGCCTCCCCCTCAGAACCGGCAAGCTCACCCTCCAGTGCGGACGTCGCGGCTGCAAGTTCTTCCTCAAGGAAGGCAATGTAGCCGCGATACGCCTCGACCGAGTCCGACATGGTCTGCGCGTCCTCGTAGATAGCTCTCTCATGGGAGGAAACCTCGGACCGGAACCCTTCAAGATAATTGGGTGCATCCGGGTTATCGATGGCCTGGCATGCCACCGAGGTCAGGGCGATGGTCAGGAAGGCGAAAGGGCGGAGGAAGCGGGGCAGCATATGCGTATCCTTCCTAGACTAGGGATGGAACTTTATCACTAGAGCTTCCGGGCGGCATCTGTAACCGCTGGCTAGGTGATCTGTGTCCCGTGGGGCTTCGGGGTGGCTTCTGATGGTTCTCGCAAAAGGGCTTTGCCCGCTTTGCGTTAATCCGGAGAGTGATGATGCAACGGATGTACCTATTTCCCGCTAACATGCCTTAGTAAAAAAGCTATACTTTCCTTTATCAACTATAGGGGAAATTATAATTTCGTTTAGATTAGGGTTAAGTCGATCACGAACAGCTGGTATTCAATATTCTGGTGTCGAACACGGATGATCATCTGCGCAACCATGGCTTCCTGCGTGATGCCGCTGGTTGGGTTCTGTCTCCAGCCTATGACATGAACCCGGTACCGGCAGACGTGGGGCCCAGGGTTCTGTCTTTGTCCGTCGATATGTACGGTGACCGGACTGCCAGCTTGCAACTGGCGATGGATAATGCCGGCTACTATGGGTTATCGGCCGACCGAGCTAAAGAGATCGCTGGCGAGGTGGCCGGGGCGGTAAAGACCTGGAGCGATCTGACCAATCGGTATGGCATTGGCGCCACCCAACGGGATTATATGGCTTCTGCATTTGAACACGATGATTTGCGCCAGGCCCTGTCGTTTACTTGCTTTTAATTGAATTGGAGTCGTTTGGATCTGTCCCGGTTTCGGGACTCAACCTGGTCCTTCTGTGCCAACCTGGCCTTTATCGAACTGGGCGTGGGTACCGTCACAGAAGGGTGCATCGTTAGTGTGTTTGCACTGGCAGAGAAACGCGTGGCCATCTTCCTCTGCAACGAAGCTCTTGGGGCTGAACCCCGTACCTTTGTGAGAGCCGTCGCAGAAGGGTTGGTTGTTGGAGCGCCCGCAAGCACAGAACATGTACTTTTTCCCTTGCTCCAACGTGACTTTCTGGGGCTTGTTGTCTGCAATGATGGGATTGTTCATAGTCCGTCTCCTTGGTGAACGCGGTGGTCTTCACCTCGATAAACCGTTCCTTTCCGGAAGCATCGAACGAGAGGATGTCGTAGCCCAGGATAGAGGCAAACCGGCATGTAGCTAAGCGGGTATCCTGTTGGTTCCTATTGGGAATCTGCCTCCATTTCCACTTCCTGTTCCGGGGCGCGTTCCCGCTGAATTTTGGGAGCCGGTGGTGCCCAGGCCCGTAACCATTGTCCGGCTTCCTGATAGAAGTGAGGTACAGCCTTTTCCAGTTCCTCGATAAAGACCTTCCTACCGCCAAATTTGCCGGCCAGGTCGAGGGAATACACCACCTCGAAGGTGCTCGCGGTGCTCTTGGAGGTATCGGATTCCAGCAGCTCGGGGATATCCCGTAGATCCTTTAGAAGCTTCTGGGTCGGCAATGCCGTACCCGGTCGGATCGCTTTGATGGAGATGCCCTCAGGGTTCGTTTTCTTGAGCTGGCGGACCAGCCAGTTCACCCTCGCCTTGGTGCTCTTCTTGTCTTTCGGGGCGGCCAGCTTCATGGAGCAGTGGATCATGCGTCGTTGGACGTCTGCCGTAACCTCGAGATCAGCAGCGGCGTTGGGCACATTAAGGGCACAGGTGAGGACCTGGTTCTTGCAGAAGTCGTCCGAATCGTCCTTGACCCGTTTGGCGGCGTCCAGGCGGTGCTGGTTTTTCAGTTTGAGGGTGACCTCGCTGCCGGTCAGGCGGGCCATGATCAGGCAGAGGTCCCGCTGTTCCTGATGCCAGGCGGACACTGTGTTCTGCACTTCGTCACTGGTTTTGGACAGCGGCGTGTTGCTTTTGACCTTGTTGACGACGTCCTTCCATTCGCTGTTCATCTGATCGAAGTTGCTGATGCCGGCACGATCACTCTCGAAATAGCGCAACAACTCCGAGAGGATGAACACTTGGTCCTCATCCTCAACGCCGTCGTTTTTCAGCAGCAGTTGGCATTGGGTACGGATAAACGCCCAGGACCAATGATACAAGTCGACGGATTTGGTGGCGGATTTCGGTACCTTGACCGGGTGGTGAGTGGGAAGGGCGGCGAACTGGTTGGTGATGGTGATGACGGCGTCCACATTGTGGGCCTTGGCCTGCTGGAGGTACTTGGAGATCTGTTCCTCCTTAACGGTATCGTTGCCGATCTTGGCCTCGATCAACGCCTTCCATTCCCGCTTCCCGGTTCTCAGGATCAATAGCCCATCGGGCCGGTCCTTGGGTGAGGGGGCTTTCTTGTCATGGCTTTTGAACACCACCTCGGTCCAAGCCTCAAGCTGGGAGGTCTTGCCCACACGCACGCCGATGGATTTGAGAAGCGACTGTCGTAGTTCCAGGACTGCTCGCATGCCGGCGAGCAAGACAGACGCTGATTTATTCTCCCTGGCGCTGTCGGGGACGATGGGGATAAGACGGGCGGCTTCACCACTGGCGAGGTAATCCGGGCGGGTGGTCACTGACTGACTCCTTGTTTTTGTAGGTTCCTTATTGAGAGTAGCAGGGGATCTGGTGTTGGAGAGTGGAAGGGAAAGCGAGTTTGAAAATATTTGTAAAACCGTTAGCAGGAATCCGGGCAGGCTAAGTTTGTAGTATTCGGTGATCCAGGTCATTGAACCACTATTCCGCTCTTGCTAATCTCCGCTATGCGCTTGGTGGTCTGGCCATTGCGCAACGCCAAATCAACGGCTTCCAGACGGACGGAAGTCCCTGCTATGAAAGGAGTCATTAGCATGAGTGATGTTTCGCTCAGTCTTCCCGTTATTAGTGATCAGAATGTGGTGCTGACCGATCAGGAGGCAAAGGAAGTCTTTGTCTTCTTCTGGCCGGAGCGTAAGCGCGCTATTGAGGGGATGTCCATGAATCTGGATGCCCGGCGCTACGCACAGGCGTTGCTGATCGTCGCTGTGGACGCCTCTTACCTGGTTGGATTTGTCGATATTCTGATCAACGCGATCATTCGTAAAAAGCCGGGTGCGAGCGTTCGGGCGCTGGTGAAGAAGATTACGCGCAAGTACATGAAGCACTGGTGGAACCACGCTACGGAGGAAGATCTGACGGATGCGAAGATTTACGACTCGGTGAGAGCGATGATTGCCCTGAAGCAGAAATCCCGCTTTGAGATGCTGCTCGCCGGTATTGCATCCCTACCGAGGGAACTGCCTTCATTTGCGGTTTCAGACCTCTATGCGGGTAACCTGGTCTGGGTTTGAGGATGGCTCCATGAGAAAGTTTATTGCAGGTTTTCTGGTTCTTCTGCTTGTGGCGGTGATTGGTGTGGCAGGTGCCTTCACCTATAAATTCGCCAATACTTCCCCTGTCACGTTGATCGTCTACATGAGTTCCGACGATTCCCCGGCAGCGCTCAAATGGGGTGCTGAAAAGGCACTGTATGGCTTCCATCCGACGGAGAGGGAGGTTCAGCAACTGAATGCTGAAGCCGGTGCCCGTTACGCCGCCCTGTACCCGGATGAATCCCAGGCCAGGGAGTTGTTGGAGCATTTTCTGGAGAATGGCGTTGATGTGAACGCTATCGATACCGCAACGGGTTCCGGTGTTTCGGCGTTGCATTCGGCGGTATTGGACAGAAATCCATTCGCTGTTGAGCTTCTTCTGGAACACGGTGCTGATCCCGATATAGAGGGTGAGCAGGGCCGAACACCTCTGGAGTTCGCGAGGCTTTTGCAGGAGAAGGAAGCCGGATCAGAAGGCGCAAAGATCATAGAAATCCTTCAAGGGACATAGTCATAGCCCGTATCCCTGAAATGTTTAGCGATAGGTAATTGGCTAGTCGAGCTTCAAATCTCCTTATTGCCGGCATCATACTCTGCGGCGACCGAAGTCAGCCGGCCAACGCCTCCCGCACCTTCTTGCTCAAATGCCCCATGTCCACCCGACCGACGACCTGGGGCTTCAGCTCGTTCATCACGCGCCCCATGTCCTGCATGCCCTGGGCGTCGGTCGCGCTGATGGTGGTGCGGATAAGCGCATCCAGGTCATCTTCGGACAGGGCGCTGGGCATGAATTCCTCCATC
Source organism: Marinobacter sp. OP 3.4 (assembly GCF_036224885.1). Classification (NCBI taxonomy): domain Bacteria; kingdom Pseudomonadati; phylum Pseudomonadota; class Gammaproteobacteria; order Pseudomonadales; family Marinobacteraceae; genus Marinobacter; species Marinobacter sp. OP 3.4. The sequence goes on along the minus strand of NZ_JAVVLT010000032.1, from coordinate 219,983 downwards.
ACGACCATTTCCGCCCTTTCCTTGTCGCCCAGCTCCTGTCGGCCGGCATCGTCGTACTGAGCGGCGGCATCCCGGCGCTGCTTGAGCATCTTGTCCAGTACTTTCAGGACGTCTTCGTCAGTCAGTTCCCGGCGTTCATCGATCTCGATCTGTTTGATGGCGGACTGGGCCATGCGCAGCGTACCGAGCCGGGTCCTGTCCTTGTTTCGCATCGCGTTCTTCACGGCGTTGCTCAGTTGGTCCTTGAGTGATTCTTCTGCCATGGTCGACCTCCCGCTATCTCGGCTAATGGAACTGGCTTCAACTCCTGCAATGGAAGATGTTGAACGAAAAACCGGGGCTGGTTCAATTAAAAAAACGATCGGCTTATGCGATTGAGATTTACGGTCAGTGCCTTCGGAACTATCCGTCTCACGGGGTGGTCATAGTCTGGTTCGACGCATTCCACAACCACCAGGAAGGACGGGCATCATGAACGTATCCTCGATTCTGAATCAGCTTATCGGCCAGGCTTCGGGCCAGTCTTCCGGCAAGGGGGCCGCCAGTGGGCTGGATGTCGGCCGGGTTGTCGACAACCTTTCCTCCCAATTGAAGGGATCCTCGGGGTCCGCTGGCGGTGTTGACCTGAAAAGCCTTCTGGGCGGCGGGGCCCTGGGCCTGCTGGTAGGCTCCAAACGGGGCCGGAAAATGGGCGGCAAGGCTTTGAAGTATGGTGCGCTGGCTGGTATCGGCGTGTTGGCCTGGAAGGCGTATCAGAACTATCAGGGTGGCGCGGCCACCACTGGAGGGGACAGCCAGACCGGACAGGGGCAGCCGCTGGAACAACTGCAGGGGCAGGCCCGGGAACAACGGGGCCTGGAAATCCTGCAGGCGATGATCATGGCTGCTCGTGCCGATGGTCATATTGATGCGAACGAGCGAGCCCTGCTGTCACAGGAAATCGAGAAGCTTGGCGCCGATGACGAACTGCAGGCGTGGATCCAGCAGCAGTTCGAGGCACCGCTGGACGCTGATGTTCTGGCCCGACAGGCGGACTCGCCCCAGGCGGCCCGGGAGGTTTACCTGGTCAGTGCTGTGATTGTTGACGACCAGAATCCCATGGAGCGGGCCTGGCTGGATCAGTTGGCGAACGCCCTCCAGTTACCGCCTACGTTGACGAGGGAGCTGGATCGCCAGGTTCTGGAACCGGCCTGAGTCTGTCTGTTGGGAGTCCGATGGGTCGACCGGCCAATATGGATGACTGAAATGCGCTTTGCAGGCGGGTAATGATTGACGGCAGTGGACACAGGTCTCATGGTTAAGACTGTTTCATAAACCAGACAATCAGGCAGAGGGAGCCGTATGGGCGGGGAAAGTATTGGCCCGGAAGACAATTCAGACCGGAGAACGAGTCCGGGCGCCTTCTTCCGTGGATTCTTGCGTGAGCCCCGTCAGGTGGGTTCGGTCATTCCCAGTTCGCGGTACCTGGAACGCAGGATACTCGATGCGTCGGAACTGACGCACGTCAGACGGGTTGTGGAGCTGGGGCCCGGCACCGGCGGCACCACGCGGACGTTCCTCCAGAACCTCGGCCAGGATGCCCGCCTGCTATCCATCGAACTGAGCCCGCACTTCCATGAGTTGCTTGGCGACATCGCCGACCCGCGTTTTATCAATCACCTGGGCAGTGCGGAAAACCTGGCGGAGATCCTGGCGTCGCACCGGTTGGACAAGGCGGATGTGGTGATTTCCGGCATCCCCTTCTCAAAGATGCCGGCAGACGTTGGCACCCGGGTCGCCCGGGCGGTGAACGACAACCTGGCCGAGGGTGGTCGCTTCATTGCCTACCAGTTCCGCAGCGATGTGGCCCGGATCACCGACCCCATTATGGGGCCACACGACAGTTGTATCCTGGAACTGCGGAACATTCCCCCGATGCGGGTTTACCGTTGGTGTAAGACGGCTGCTGGGTGACCGTCCCGGGTTTCCGGGTCAGTCGCTCAGCTTCAGCCCCATCTCCCAGAAATCGATTTCAAGGCGGGTGGCGTCGCTGAAGATGCGGGTGAGCTGCTGGAACCGGGTGGGGGACACATCGGCCAGGCTCTCGTTCAGCCAGCGGATTTCCGCCTGCATGGCTTCCTGGAACTCGTCGCTTTCGTACATGGCGATCCAGGCGTCGTAGGGGTTGCTGTCACCGCGAAGGGTCCCTGGACGGCTGTTCAGCCAGTTGGCGATTTCGCCATAACCCACCATGCAGGGTGACAGCGCCACGTGCAGGTCCAGCAGGTCGCCACGGTTGCCGGCGTCCAGCACATACCGCGTGTAGGCGAGGGTAGCCCGTGCTTCCGGCAGGCTGGCCAGCTCATCCTCGGTGATACCCCATTCCCGACAGTAGCGGATGTGCAGGTCCAGCTCCACATCCACGATGGCCTGCAGTCCCTCCTTGGCCTGGCGGAGGTCCGACAGGGAGGGACTTTTGTAGGCGGCCAGGGCAAAGGCCCGGGCAAACTGGATCAGGAACAGGTAGTCCTGCTTCAGGTAGTGCTGGAACGCTTCCGGTGCCAGCGATGCATTGCCCAGTTGCTGCACGAAGTCATGTTCTATGTAGGCGCGCCATTGGGTCTGGCAGCCCTGTTTGAGGTCGTCAAACTGGTAGGGCATGGGATCTCCTGGGTGCTCGGGTCCGTTTGGGCTCAGTAGCAGGAATTCGGTGACGAGTCCGGATTGATTTCCCCGGCCACTTCGTCCGGATCAATACCGTGGCTCACCAGCACTTCCCGCACAAAATTGACCTGGGCGAGAACCCTGTCAGCGTCGTCGCCGTAGTCAAACCGGTTGATTTCCACGGGTTGGGGCATGAACGTGAAGGCGGTTTTCAGGGCGGTGAGGGTGTCTTCATCAGCCATTGGCGTGTACCTCGCGAGTCCGTTGGGTTGATGGTTACAATGTCCCATTCAGCGCGCCCTCAAGCAACTGGGTGAGGATATCCAATGACATCGACCGACCATTCCCGGAGCCCCTGGGGCACCTTTCTCGCACACTTCTTCCTGATCCTCGTGGCCTGGACCGTCTTTATCAAATACCTGTTCCCGATTGGCTTTGCGCTGGTCAGTGGTGAGGCCTGGACCACCTACATCTTCTGGGACCTGTGGCCGCTGGCCCATCTCTGGCTGGCCTGGGCGTTGCTGATGCGGCCCCGGTATACCCGCCTGCTGGCCATTGGTATGTCGGTGGTTGAGATCGTGATCATTGTCACCCTGTTTATCGGATTCCTGGCGGACCCGGAGTGGTCCATCTGGCGCACCAACTGGTTTGTGAACAAGGTGTTTGTGCTGGCGGCATTTGTTCTGGTGCTGGGTACGGCGCTTACCCGCCCCGGGGCGCTGAAACCGGTCGCGTAGGATCCGCTTCCCATGCTCCTGCCGTTTCGGGAACCCGGTAGATACGCCCCCGGCGCGTAGGTGCAATACTCCCCACTTGGCTGACTACATTTTCCGGCACCAGGTGGGTTTCCTATGGTGTTCGCGAGTACAGCATTTGTGGCGCTGGCGGCCTTTTGCTGGGGACTGTCCGGTGGGATCGGGGGGATGCTCCTGACCCACGGCTGGGATCCGTTCGTGGTCTCCCTTTACCGGGGGATGATCGGGATGGTATTCGTCCTCATCTGGCTGGCCCTGAGGCCGCAACGCAGCGGTCTGGCCGATCGACGGTTATGGTTCTGGTCCGCGCTGGCCGGGCTCGGCGTAGCGGGCAATTTTGCCTTCTATTTCGTGAGCATCTCCGAGGGCAGCATCACCGTTGCCGCCACGCTGATGTACTGCGCCCCGGTGTTCGTCTATCTCGTCTCCTTTGTCCTGAAGCTGGAAACGCCCACCGTCCTGAAATGGGTCGCCATCGCGGTGGTCATGGTGGGTATTGTGTTACTGACGCAGGTCTATGATATCGGCAGCAGTGGTCTGACGGCGCTTGGCGTGGGCGCGGGTCTGCTGTCCGGGGTGTCCTATGCGCTGTTCATCTTCGGATTCAAGTACGCCGCGCCACGGGGCAGTCCACAGGCGGTCCTGTCCATTGCGTTTGCGGTACTGACAGCCACCCTCATCGGGTTTGGCGACATCGGCCAGACCCTGTCGGTTCCCATGTCGTCGGATTGGCCACTGTTCCTGGGGCTGGGTGTGTTGGGGGCAGGGCTTTCCTTCATCCTCTATGTGGTTGGACTGAACCATACTGTGCCGGCCGTAGCCTCGGTCCTGGCGATGGTTGAGCCGGTCACCGCCTCGCTGTTCGGTCTGGTGGTGTTCGACGAGAGCCTGGCCGGTCTGCAGTTCTTCGGTATGGGGCTGATATTGGTGATGGTGACGGTGCTCAGTGTCTCTTCGAGCGTCCAGGGAGTGCCGGAACAGAAACCGGCCTGAGTCCGGGTATTTTCACATCTGCCTATATCACCAACCCCACAGGCATGCTAAAACGTGCTCCGCCCAGCGACAGGCTATTTCCCTGAGCGCCCGGGTACTCCTCCGTTCACCAGGACACCAGCATGTCAGACAAATTTTTCTACAAGGGCCGCCAGGACGCGCGCCAGCACCACACCGCCCATGGCGGCTTTGAGACCAGGGCCAGTCAGAAGCCCGGCAGCAGGAAGTACCCGCTCACTCTCGTGGTCACCAGTGAGGCTCGCAGGCAGGAGATCGAAGCCCAGGTGGCCGAGGCCAGTCTGCATGCAAACATTACGGTGGATACCCGTGAGGGCGCGGTTGAATCCATTGCCGAACTGTCCGTGCTGCTGAACAAGGGCACGCCGGTGACCACAGCGAAACGTCCGTCCCGTAATGACCCATGCAGCTGTGGCAGTGGTGTTAAATTCAAGAAGTGCTGTGGCTGACAGCCATCAGGGGAAGGCTATGATTATTTGCGGTGTTGAACTGACCGGCAGCGATGCGGTGGTCTGCCTGCTGAACCTGGACCGGGGGCAGTTCAGCCTGCCGGAGTGCAAGGTGCGCAAGCTATCGCTGGGCAAGAACCACTCCCGGGAAGACCTGAAGCAGTTCCAGGCGGCTTTTGCTGGCTTGATGGCCGAATACGGAGTAACCGGCGTTGTCATCAGGGAGCGGATGGCGAAAGGCAAATTTGCCGGGGGCGCCATCAGCTTCAAGCTGGAGGCCGCCATCCAGTTGATCGCCAGCCCCGAACTGGAGGTCAGGTTGCTCCCGACCGCGCTGATCAAGTCCACACTGGCCGCCAACCCGTTGCCGATCCCGTTCGTCGACACCGGGCTGAAAGCGTTTCAGGAAACCGCCTTTACCGCCGCCTATGTGGGGCATATGGTGAGATAGGTGATTCCGCTATATCGGCCAGACAGAAGAGGGCAACTCCTCAATTTACGTTAGACTCCACATCACACACCAACGGCGCAATGGATCGACTATGAGCGACAACCCGTTAACCCAGATACTCGAGATGGATGGCGAGGAGCGATACGACTATTTTCTGGACCAGGTGGCCGAGGAGCGGGAGATCTGGATTCTGGTCAATGCCGATAACCACTTCCTGAAGATCGTCTCCGACGAGGACGGTGTGGCGTATCTGCCGGTCTGGCCAGGTACTGAGTTTGCCAGCGAGTACGCGAAGGGGGCGGGGGACCTGTCTCCGAAAGCGATTTCTCTGCCGGACTTCTTCCGGAAGTGGGTGCCGGGAATGACCAAAGACGGACTGGAGATTGGTGTTTTCCCGGGCGTGGACAGTGAACTCTGGATCACCGGGCCGGAAGAACTGAAAAACGACCTGCAGGAGGTTCTAAGCGACACTTTCTGATGGTTGCCGGGTACCTGTCGGCCTCGGGCGAGACCACAAGGTGTTCATATGTGCCATGGATGTGGATAATAGCGGTCACACTAAACTGGTTCGGGACGTAGCATCGTCCCCCTGGAAACAAAGTTCGATAAATGGATTTTCTAAAAGCTGTTCTCGTAACTGGATTACTCGCCAATAGCGTCCTGCTGACAGCGTGCGATTCCTCGGCCAGTGCGGATGATTCCTCGCTCAGGTCTGGTAACGCAAAGGCGGAGACGCGCAACCGTGCCGAGCTGGAAGGGCAATTCGAGTACAAACTCCGGACCGAGGAAACCTCCATGCAGGATGATCGGTTTCCGTTTGGTTTCTGGGAAATAACCCGGGTTTATCCTGAAGTGCTGTCCACCAGCCACCCCTCGGCGGCCGACGCTGCCAATGAGCGGATATCGGAACTGGTTGGCCAGTTCCGTTGCGATGGCATGGGAGATGTCGCGTTTCATACCCGGGAGATCCACCTCGCCAACGGCGTTCTCAGCATGGCGTACGAGGCCTCGTGGATGTGTGCCTCCATGCCGTCCCCGGAACGTGTGTCGGGGTTCCTGAACCTTGACCTGGCAGACGGGACGGAGATCGATCTGGATGAGCAGTTCCGGGACCGGTACGCTTTCGAGCAATTCCAGGAGGCCGCAATCCGCGAGTTGCTTCAGGAACGTGAAAACCAGGCGGCCAGCCAGGGGGTAACCTGCCCCGACATACAGTCGGTCAATGGGTTCCACACCGATGGGACGGAGCTTTGGGTGGCGTCCCTGCCAGGGGAACCCGGACCCGCACCCTGTAACGTCAAGGTCGGCTTTTCGCTGCCAACACTGAAGGATCGGCTCAAGCCCGACAACCTGTTACTTACCCCCCGGGTCAGGCGCGCCCAGGCCAACTGACCGGCCTGACTGCGACGTGATCCGTTGCGATGCGCGGCCCTGGCGACCAGGGCCGCTTCCACCGCAATCCGTCATACCATCCGATCTCCACTCTCTCATTCCACCAACCGGGTACTGGCAAACCGGTTCAACACGTGGTGCATGACATACACCGCCATCAGAGACACCAGGACCGCCACGGCCAGTGAACTGAAGCGGTAGAGGTCGCTGTAGACCAGGTCGGTCTGGGGTGTCAGGTACTGGCCGAAGAGGATGGCCATGGTGGTCAGTGCCGCGAAACCCGCGCCGGAGATTCCGCCTTCCAGCATGTGGTAACGGGCGAAGACCATCAGGCTCAGCCACAGGCCGAAGGTGATGAAGGGCAGCACGTCAAAATGGTTGAGCAGCAATAGCTGGAGCACCAGTCCCGCGTTGCAGCCCACGAAGGTGCCGATGGCCCGGTTCCAGCCCGCCGGGCCGGCGCCTTTCCAGTTGAGGGGAAACAGCACCAGTATGGTGGCCACCTGGGCGGACAGGGATCCCCGCAGGTCCAGTACCTGGAAGGCGATGAATGACAGCGTTGCCACCGTGGTGGCCAGGATCACCTCGTGGCGCTGGTTGCTGGCGGGTTTGGGCGGTACCTGTCGCGGTGGCCGGGGTTCCACCTCGGGAAACAGCCAGTGCATCAGCACCACAATGGCCAGGCTGACGAGCACCGCCTCCAGGAAGGTGGTCACCATGCCCAGCACGTCGGCGCTGGGGTAACTGGCGAAGTGCAGCAACATCGACAGGTTGACGATGCTGGTGGCACCAAACAGGAAATTGGGGCCACGGGCCATGGCCCGGAACAGCAGCGCAAACAACCCGGCCACGATCAGCGTGAGGGGCACGGGCTTGTCGCCAAACAGACCCTGTACCACCAGCACCATGACGGTCACCAGGGCCGCGCCGGCCAGGAATTGCCTCAGCACGTGGGGATTCAGGACCGGGACCATGCCCAGGAGCAGCATGGGGGTTACAGTATAGAATGCGCCGTAGTTGGTGCCGGCGATCTTGCAGAACAGGAATCCCAGGATACCGCCAAAGGCGATCCGCAGGCACTGGCGCAGGTCGTTGGTGTTCATCGACGGCTTGCTGACCAGCAGTATCGGCTTGAAGCGGGCCATGGTGACCTCAGTAGATGTAGTGGATCAGGCCGATGGCCTTGATCTGCAGTTCCCCGAGCCAGGCAGCCGGTCCGGAGGCCGGTAACAGCTGTACCGTGGCGCGGGCACCGGAGGGCAGGCGTTGCAGCAGATCCCGGTGCTCCGGCAGATCCAGGTGCAGGCGCTCGCGCTGGGCATCCCGTACCCAGCGGTCAGTGCTGGTGGGGGCCGCCAGGGTCCCGTCGGCCAGTAGTTGGCCCTGTCGTGTGCCGGCATCGATGGTGGCGACGCTGGCATGGAACACCTCCCCGGGAATGGCGTCGAACACGATGGCAGCCTGGTCGCCGGGGCGTACATAGGCCAGGGATTTCTCCCGGAAATCCGCCACCACATCCGCCCGGTCACCCACCAGCGCCGCCAGGGAAGTGCCGGCCCGGGCGTAGGTGCCTGTCTGCACCTGCAGGTTGGAGAGCGTGCCATCCTGTTCGGCCCGGATCTCGGTGTAGGCCAGGTCCAGTTGTGCCTGGGACAGGTCATTGCGGGCCTGTCGCAGGCGCAGGTTCTGTTCATCCGTCAGGCCCCGCTGCACCGACAGTTGATGCACCCTGGCCTGCGCCGCCCGCACGTTGGCCTGTGCGGCCTCGTGTTCGGCGGCCACCTGGTCCGCCTGTTGGTGGGATACACCACCATTCGCCTTCAGCCGTTGCATGCGGGCATCATCCCGGGCCAGTTGCGCCTCCTTTGCCTTCGCGGCTGCCAGGGCGGCGTCGGCGTTCGCCAGGCCGGCATCATACTGGTCGTTCTGGACACTGGCCGCTTCCAGGGCCAGTTCGGCTTTCTCGATGGCTAGCCGGAACGGGCGCTGGTCCAGGGTAAACAGCAGGTCGCCGGCTTCCACATGCTGGTTGTTGCGCACGTGTACCTCGGCCACCTGGCCACTGACCTGCGGCGCCACCTGCACCACGCTGTGCATCACCCGCCCCTGGGGTGTCAGCGGCATCCACAGGTCGGCCACCAGGAAATAGACAAACACCATCACGAAAGCGATCAGCGACAGCCGCACCCAGCGGGCAAAGGCCTGATCCGGAGTCATTGGCAGTCCTCCCTGTGGGTGTCCAGGTACTGGTGGAGGTTGGTCTCCATGGCACAGATGGTCCGGGCGAGCTGGTCCAGTTGCTGGTCGTCCAGGTTGCCGTAGATGGCGGTTCTCACTTCCTGGATACGCTGTTCCAGGTCGGCCATGAGGTGGCGGCCCTGCGCGGTGAACCAGAGGGTATGGGCACGGCGATCGTTGGGGGCGGCGCGGCGCTCGATCAGCTTCTGCTGTTCAAGCTGGTTGAGGGTGCGGGTGAGGGACGGCATCTCGATGGCCAGGGCATGGGCCAGGGCCTGCTGGCTATTGCCTTCACCCAGGTGGTCCAGGTGCACCAGTACCGCCCAGCGGCTTTCGGTCAGCTCCAGCGGGGATACCGCATGGGTAATGGCCTGGCGCCACAACCGGTGGACGCGCCCCAGGGCCCCACCGACAGATGGCTTGAGTTTGTGGTGGGCGGTTTGTGTGGCGGTATCGGACGGCAGGGCGCCCGTATGTGTATGAATGGGCATGATCGGGATCTCGTGGCTCCGGTGGCGTCGGGAGGTGCAGCGGAGCGGATTGTTTGATTAGCGTGCTAACAATAATATCGGCAGGAATTTAATTTAGCAAGCTAACATATATAGTGGATAGGGCGTACGAGAGGCATCGGGGTGGTGTTGGATTAGTGGGGAGGGACGCCCGTATCGATGGGCCTTCCTTGGCCTGGCGCGGTTCGGCCTTCAGAACAGCCCTATCTGGGGCGCTTCCTGACTCAAGTCGGGAAAGTCCGCCGCAGGCACCCGTTGCCCCAGGAGTTCGTTCCATAACCTGGCCAGTGCCAGGGCGTCGCCGCTGTCAGGCATGTGCATGAAGATATACGGCTGCTTGCCTTCCGCGATCCAATCAGCGAACCGGTCAACCCAGGGTTGGAGGAAGGGGCGGTTGGCCTGCAGGTCCGGGTGACCGATATAGCGGATCACCGGCGGTGCGTCGCCGGGCAGCAGGTGGAGGGGCAACCTCGGTTTTTTGCGCTGGGCATCGCGGGTTGCTTCGTCCGTAGCCGGGGTTGCGAACAGGGCGCGGGTGTCGAAGCAGACACGGGCCAGTGTCCGTTCCCGCAGCCCCCGGTTCAGGTCCCGCTCCGCATGGCCTTTGTCGAAGAAAGCCGGGTGTCGCACCTCCACGGCACAGGTGAGCGGCGATGGCAGGGTATCGATGAAATGCCAGAGGTTATTCAGGTGCTCCGGCCCAAACGCTGGAGGAAGCTGGAGCAGCAAGGGCCCCAGCACGTCCTGGAGCGGGTCCAGCAGGGTCAGGAACGCCCGCAGCGGCTGGTCGACCCCGGCAAGCATCTGGTCGTGGGTGATCTGGCGGGGGAGCTTGAACAGGAACCGGAAAGGGTCCGGCACCTGGGATCGCCACCGTTCACACTGTTCGGGTGAGGGGGTGGCGTAGAAGGTGGTGTTGCCCTCCACGCTGTTGAACACCTGGCTGTAACGGGCGAGAGGGCTCTGTCCTGGCGGCAGGAGCCGGTTCCAGTCCGGGTGCTGCCACTGCGGACAGCCAAGGAAGTAGGGATGGGGCATGGGGTGGTTGCGTTGCGTCTGTTGGTTGGTCACTCAGTGCCGGTCCGGGATGCCTGAGCAGGCTAGCAACTGCTGCTCCCAGTCCGGATCAACCTTCGGGGCGATAATCTCGATCCGGCTCTCCAGGGTATCATCCAGGGGCATTTCTGTGAGGCTGTCACTGGTCAGGTTATACCCGAACACGCCGTTGTCGGTGATGAAGACCGCTTTCATGCGTTCGGCGTCCAGCCCACTCAGGAAGGCGAACAGTTTCTGGTGATCGAAGAGTCGGTTGGCGTCAAAGCGCCAGCCGACGCTTTCATAGCCTTCGCCTTCATTGGTTGCCCTGAGGAAGCCGCCGTCGGGAATGGGGCCGGCTCCGACCGGTGTTCCCGGGGGGGCGGACGAATGGTGATGGTGGTGATGGCCGTCTGCCAGGGCCGCAGTGGGTCCTTCCAGCCATGCCGGCTCCAACGCTCCCTGCTCGGTGAACGTGACTGTTGCTCCGGGCGCGCCATGGTCCTGCACGTAGGCTTTCAGCCGTGGTTTGTCCTCCGCCGAATACAGGTCCTGCTTGTTGCCCACCACTACATCGGCCATGGCAATCTGCTGGTTGAAGGTGGCGTGTCCGGTATACCGGGCATCCGTGAGCTTGCGGGCGTCCACCAGGGTCACGGTTTTGCCGATCGAGAGCACGTCCCGGTAATGCTCGGCGGAAAGGCTCTGTAACACTTCGAAGGGGTGCCCAAGGCCGGTTGGTTCGATCAGCAGGCGATCGGGTCTGGCCTTTGCCAGTAGCTGGTTCAGGGCGATCTGCATGGGCAGGCCTGCGGTGCAGCACATGCAGCCCCCGGGTACCTCCCGCACAAAGACGCCGGTTGCCTCGGCGTGCCTGCCCTGGAGCAGGCTGCCATCCACACCGATCTCCCCGAATTCGTTCACCAGGATTGCCCACCGCTCGTTGTCGGGCTTGTGCCTGAGCAGGTTCAGGATGGCGGAGGTTTTCCCCACACCGAGGAAACCGGTGATGATGTTGGTGGGAACCGCCGTGATGCGGGGGGTATGCATGAGGGGGCATTCCAGATCAGTGGCTGATGAAGGTGTTATGTTATAACAATCTCGCGCCAATGAAAATCCAGGCGATACCTGTGGCAGGTAGTTGGGTCTCTGGCAATCCATGTCACATTCCTGTTGGCTGCCTCGTCTTCCCTGGTAGAAACACATCCATCCGAAAATGAGGAGCACCACCATGGAAAAACGACTGAACCCCTACCAGGTCGCCCCCGATGCCATTGCCGCCATGGTCAAGCTGGAAGACTATGTCCGTGACTGCGGGCTGGAATACAGCCTGGTTGAACTGGTGAAGACCCGGGCATCGCAGATCAATGGCTGTGCCTATTGCCTGAATATGCACACCAGCGATGCCCGCGCGGCGGGAGAAAGCGAAGCCCGGTTGTACCTGCTGTCCGCCTGGCGGGAGTCCACGCTCTACACCCCCCGGGAACGGGCCGCCCTGGGCTGGACGGAGGCCCTGACACGATTGCCGGACACCGGCGCACCCACGCTGGATTACGAGCAGGGGCTGGCGCATTTCACGGAACAGGAGTTCGTCAACCTGACACTGCTGATCGGCGCCATCAACGTGTGGAACCGGATCAGTGTGGGTTTTCGAGCGGTGCATCCTAACGAGGCCAGGCATGCGCGCTGATCGTCGTCGCCCCGGAGTTCGAGCTATGTCGTCCCAAGCCACCAGGTTTTTCCAGACAGGAGTGATAGCCATGAGCATGATAGTGGGTGCCGCAGAGGCGGGCGGGGTGGAAACCGCCATTGTGAATCCGGCAGACCTGTACGATCCTGCCCCTAATGGCTACAGCCACGCCGTTGTTGCCACGGGCGGCAGTCGGGTTGCGCACGTTGCCGGGCAGGGTGGTGAGACCGCCAATGGCACATTGCCGGAAGCGTTCGAGGACCAGGTGGCCCAGGCCTACAGCAACCTTCGGACGGTGCTGGCGGAGCTGGATGCCAGCCCGCAACAGGTGACCCGGATCAACACCTATGTGGTGAACTATGATCCTTCCATGCTTGAGGTCATGACCCGCCAGGTGAAGCAGACCTTCGGCGACTCGCTGCCGGCCCAGACCCTGGTGCCGGTACCACGGCTGGCACTGGATGGCATGCTGTTCGAGGTGGACGCGACGGTTGTCCTGGAGTAGTCCGGGCGGGAAGCTCTTGACGATGAACGACGAATCAACACAACAGTTTGAACAGTGGCGACGCTACCTGACCGGCGTCGCCTACCGCATGCTGGGCTCGGTGACCGAGGCGGAGGACGTGGTGCAGGACGCCTACCTGCGCTGGCACGGTACCGATCATGGGGAGGTGGAGGATACGCGGGCCTACCTGACCACGGTCACCAGCCGTCTGTGCCTGGACCGACTCCGGTCGGCCCGGCACCAGCGGGAAACCTATATTGGTCCCTGGCTGCCGGAGCCGCTGGTGGAAAGCCCGGACACGCCGATGGAGCTGGAGGCCCTGGCCAGCGATGTGTCCTATGCCCTGATGCTGGCGCTGGAGCGGCTTTCACCGCTGGAGCGCGTGGCCTTCCTGTTGCACGATGTTTTCGGGCTGGATTTCGGCCAGGTGGCTGCCAGTCTGGACCGTAGCGAGGCAACCTGCCGTCAGCTTGCGAGCCGTGCCCGCAAACGGGTTGAGGCCGGGCGCCCGCGCTATCGGGTTACCCCGGACGAGCATGGGGAAGTGGCGGACCGCTTTTTCACGGCGGCACGCACCGGTGATGTAGCCGCCCTGCAAAGGCTACTGAGTGAGAATGTCACCCTGCAGTCGGATGGCGGCGGCAAACGCATCGCTGCCTTGCGACTGTTGCAGGGCGTCGACAGGATCTGTCGCCTCTTCTCGGCTGTGGCCCGCAGGGCGGAATCAGTCGACCCGCCATGGGTCAAACGGGTTAACGTGAACGGCTTGCCTGGCTGGTTGACCATTGAGGAGGATGGCCTTCCCCAGGTCACAACGGTGGAGATTGATGATGGTCGTATCCAGGCCGTGTACATCATCCGCAACCCGGACAAACTACGCCATCTGGTCGACCACCTGCCTTCGGATGGGGCGGTTCACTGACCTCCGTTGACAAGCTTTGAGCGCTACGGATCTTTCTGCTTGATTTCCCGTGGGGCGCCCCTATGTCGTTCGGAGGTACCTCAAAGAAGGCAGATCAATGACCACCGATTCCCAACACGTCGTATGTCCCCATTGTCATAAGGTGAACCGGGTGCCGCGGGAGAAGTTGGCGGCCGGGGGCAACTGTGGCGCCTGCAAACAGCCGCTGTGGCCGGGGAGCATCCTGGAACTGACTGACCGGAATTTCGCCGTGCATACCGGCCGCAGTGACCTGCCGGTACTGGTGGACTTCTGGGCCAGTTGGTGTGGGCCCTGCAAGATGATGGCGCCGCAGTTCGAGCAGGCGGCCAGCCGCTGGCAGGGGAAAGTCCGCTTCGCCAAGCTGGACACCGAGCGGTCCCCCGGGCCTGCCAGCACATTCGGCATCCGCTCGATTCCCACGGTCATTCTTTTCCATCATGGCCGGGAAGTGGCCCGCCAGAGCGGCGCCATGAACCAGGGGCAGATCAATCAGTGGCTGCAATCGCTTCTCCCGGTATCCGGTACCTGAGACTGGAGTTACAACTGGTTAAACCGCCTTGAAATCGGGTGTGGCAACACTAGGTTGAGGGATAGGGGTAAGAGTCAATACACGGGCCCGGCAGTCGGATCTGATGTGCAATGCCAGGTTGGCGTTGAAGTTACCCGATCTGGCCAATCTGTTGGTCCCGCTTTCTGAAAAGGAGGCACTTATGAAGACCATCAGCCGCGATGACCTGAAGATCATGAACGAAACCGATCACGAGGATTTCGTCCTGATTAACGTGCTGCCCCGGGATGCCTTTAACCGGGAGCATATCCGCACCTCCATCAATATTCCGGTGGAGGAACCCTCATTCCTTGAACAGGTGGAAGCCGTCGCCGGTGGCAAAGACCGCAAGATCGTGGTCTATTGCGCCAGCTTTGACTGCGATGCCTCGCCGAAAGCCGCGAAAAAGCTGGAAGACGAAGGCTTCACCAATGTGTATGACTATGAAGGCGGCACCAAGGACTGGTTTGAACAGAAGCATGCGGCCTGAGTGCCGTGCTGTTGATGGATCAGTCTGTTGACGGCTGAATAAGCGGCTATCCCTGAGGGGAGGCCGCTTTTTTTCGTTGGTGGTCCGGCCCTGTCCCATCCCGGTCCAGGGTATTTTTTATTCCGGTTTACTTCATCTCAGGCAATCCGCCGCCGCTCGGCCCCGGCCCGCTGTTTCAGGCGGTTGATACAGTCCCGGAAGGTGCGGCTGACCAGGGTCTGGTCCTCGATCATGGCCATCATGGGCCAGGTGGCGTGCTCGCCGGTGCGGATGTACATGGTCAGATCGCTGGCGCTGGGGTTGGCGAGCACTTTTCGGTACAGCGTCGGCTTGAAGGGAAACTGCACGTTGATGTCTCCCAGGTAGGACTGGGTGGCCATGGAGTGGGCCTGTTCGAGCAGGGGGCGGATCACGGAGGACGACCAGGTGTTGCGGGTCAGCTCCAGCAGGGTTGAGACATGGGCATGGACCAGGGACGAGGCAGCCTGCCTGAACGACGCCCCGAGCCCCCGCTCGAAGTGATGGCTGATAAAGGGCAGTACGTGGGGGTTGGCCTGGCTCACGATGGTCCGGTTGATATTGTGCAGGCGGGCCATCCGCAGGTGGGGCAGGTCACCGTGGACGCTGCCGTCGATCCACTTTTCCGTGGGCATGTAGGGGATCTCGTCCCCCTCGTCGCCGGACAGGTCCCGTGCCTGCAGGGTGACCGACGGATAGATGCCCGGCACGGCGCAGGATGCCAGTACCGCAGAATCGATGGTGACATCCGGCGACGTCAATTCGTTCAGCAGGCGGGGTTTCTGTCGGGTGCGGGTGGGGGACACGGAGATGTTCATGGCCCGGCCGCTGTGCTCGAAGGCCTCGCGAAAGCTCAGGGTGCCGATATTGGTGCGGATATGGTCATGTAGCTGGGACTGGTCCATGGCGTGGCCCCGGCGCCAGATGTCGCCGGGTTTCAGCCAGCGCAGGGCCTGGCGGTGGACCTGCTCGGGGTTGTCGAACAGGGCGTCCAGTTCCCGGTCGTCGCGGCAGCACACGGCGGCGGCCACAATCGAGCCCATGCTGGAGCCGGCGATCACGTCCGGCAGCAGGTTCCGATGCCACAGCGCCCGGGTGACACCGAAGTGGTAGATGCCAAAGGCAGCGCCGCCGCTGAGCATGAGTGCCGGGCGCCCGAACACTTTCTCCGCCCGCCGGAACAGGGCCAGTTTCTGCTCCACGGGCAGATCCGGCTGCGGTTTGTCGCAGATGTAGTTCATGCCCCGCCGGACCTCGTCCAGGAACTCGCTCACGATCCGCTTGGTGCCGGTGCGGGCCACGGCGTAGAGATCCGGGTTGGACAACTCACCCAGGTGCCGATAGAGGCTCTCCTGGAGCACCCGGGTCAGGGCGGCGGGCTGGCCCTGCCGCCGGTACCGGTGCATCAGGCGGATATGTTCCCGGATCAGCGGTTCGTGCAGCATGTCCGTGTGGCCGTCCTCGCGCCACTGGAGGTTGCCGTCCAGGTCGTCCAGCTTCCAGGCAATGTCATACCACTGCTCGAACGATGTCGCTTCGGAGAGTTGGCGGTTGAGCTGTTTACGAAGTCTGGCGTTGGTATCCATGGCCAATACCATAGCTCAAATGGACACCCGTTTCTCCCGCGTTTCCTCGATCATGTCCGCATACCAGAGCCCGGAATCATAGGCCATGGTCACCAGTATCCGGTTCCTGTACCTGGCCTGGTTGAGAAGTTGCCTGGCCACCGCAAAGCAGGCGGCGGAGGTGTTGCCGATATGGATGCCGTTGTGCATGTAGAAGTGGCGTTGGGCATCCAGGGTTTCCTTCAGGTCCACCCCGTAGACATCGTGCACCAGGGACCAGTCCAGGAAGGGAGGTGCCACGCCCACGGCCATGCCTTCCAGCCGGTGATCCCTGAAGACACCCTTGCGAATGTCGCACTCGGCGGGCTCAACGAGGACTGCCTCCACATCGAACCCGTGATCGATCAACGCCTGGGTGATGCCGGTAAAGCTCGCGCCGGTGCCGGCGCAGCCAACGAACAGCAGGCGTTTGCCCACACCCTGGTCAAGCAACTGGGTGGCAAGCTCGGGGCCGGTCCCCATACGGTGGGCTTCCACGCCATCCAGGTTGTTGAACTGGTCGGTGTAATAGTAGTGCCTGCCCAGTTCCTGCTGGTGGTGAAGGTAGTGCTCCACGACCTCGCGGGGCGTTGCCCCCTCCCGCAGCATGTCCTTGCCGATAAGCCGGGCGCCAAAGCACTCCAGCAGTTTTCTCTTCAGCGGGCTGAATGACAGGCCAACCGCCAGGTCAACCTCGACGTCATACTGGTAACAGGCGGCCAGCAGGCCGAAGCCGAAGTTGCCGCCGGTCTTTTCGATCACCGTGGTCCGGCCCGGGATGATGTCGCCCCGTTCGATGGCCCGGCGCACAATGTGGCGGGCGGCCCGGAATTTGTGGCTGCCCCCCAGGTTGTTGAGTTCGAGTTTGGCGAAGAGGCGGTCGTTGTACCTTGCAAGTTCCGTCATTAGCGCGATACCTCGGTCACCATTTGATTGCGGTTGCCCAGGGAAAGGAGGGATACCGATACC
The DNA here is from genome assembly GCF_036224885.1 of Marinobacter sp. OP 3.4. Classification (NCBI taxonomy): domain Bacteria; kingdom Pseudomonadati; phylum Pseudomonadota; class Gammaproteobacteria; order Pseudomonadales; family Marinobacteraceae; genus Marinobacter; species Marinobacter sp. OP 3.4. The sequence continues at coordinate 202,734 of NZ_JAVVLT010000032.1, read as the reverse complement.
ACCAGTGCCAGGAGGCACAGGGCCATGCTGAGGGTATTGGTGCCGGTCCAGCCGATGCTGTACTGGAGCAGCGATGGCAGGAAGGCGCCGATGGTGGCCATCACTGAAATACAGACATCGTTGATGCCCTGTATCTTCACAGCGTCCGGATGGGAACCGGTGAGTGTGGTCAGCAGGGCGCCACCGCCCACATAGGTGAAATTCCAGCCCAGGCCAAGCAGGATCAGCCCGGTCACGGTCATGGGGTAGCCCTGGCTCAGCAGGTTGGCGCCACTGCTGAGCACCAGCAGGAGCAGCCCCAGGTAAAGCACGGCATGGTTCCCCATCAGACGGATCAGCTTTCCGGTAAAGAAGGAGGGGGCGAACATGGCCACCACATGCCACTGGATGGCCTGGCCGACGTCGCTGAAGTCGTTGCAGATGGTCTTCATATGCAGCGATGCCTGGACCATCAGCAGGTTCATGATGCCGTAGCCCAGGGCAGACAGTGCGATGGCCAGGACGATCTGCCGCTGGCCCAGGAGACCGGCCAGCGAGGAGGCGGAGATCCGGCCGTTGGCCCCGCGCTGCGCATCCCCGGCGGTCCCGGGATCGCTGGGAATCATCAGCACAATGCCCATGGAAATCAGCGCCAGGACCACGAAGAAAGCGTAGCTGATGGCAAAGTCCTGATAGCCCACCACGGACCGCAGGTTGTCGGACAGCATCGGGCCTATGAAGGCGGCCAGCACGCCCCCCGCCACCACCAGGGAGATGGCCCGGGGCTTGAGGGAGGCCGGAATGCCATCGGCGGCGGCAAAGCGGTAGAAGTTGGCGAAGGCGATAAAGGCCCCCAGCGCACTGTGGGCGGCCACCAGCAGGTAAAAGGCGTCCTTCTGGATGCTCAGGAAGCCGAGTACCCCCGCGACGGCCAGGCAAAGATTGCCCACCATGAACCCGGCCTTGCGACCGAACTGGCTCATGAACCAGGACGCCGGATAGGTCACCAGCATCACGAACAGGAACTGGAAGCCGTAGGGTATGGTGGCCATGGCCGGGTCGTCGGTGAGCAGCGACCCCACCACCGCCGCCATGGCCACCGACATGACCGCCGTGGTCAGGTTGATGGACTGGGCGGCGAAGAACAGGTAGGTTTTTACCGGAAGTCGTTCTGTCATGCGGTGATCATTCCCTGGTGATACCTCCAGACATCCGGGCAGGCTTCCGGAAACTCACAGATCAGCCGTTCCTTGCCTTTGCCCACGTTCTTGCGACGGACCCTCAGGGAACCGATGGCGCCGGGGCGTTCCAGGTGGGTACCACCGCAGGGGATTTCCAGGCCGCCGTATCGCCAGTAACGGGCATCGGGACACTCCGGAAGACTCCCCAGTTCGATGGGCAGGTTCTGTTCGATCAGCGAGTTGGCCACCGATTCGATCTTCTGGAGGCTGTCACCGTCGAATTTCTCATCCGAGAGAAAATCGAATCGCGCCGAGTCTTCCTTGATGTGGCAGCCGATGGTCCGCTCCTCCAGCTCGTAGTCATGGTTCATGGTGGCGGCATAGAGGAAATGGCTCGCCGAGTGGGACAGGGTCAGCCTGGCGCGGCGCAGGGCATTGATGCGGACGGTGACGGGCATGCCCACCTGCAGCTTGGCCAGCAGGGGCAGGTCGTCGGTATTGATCAGGTGCAGGATCACCCCGCCGGTCTTGACGCCCTTGAAGCCTTCAATATGGCAGGGCGTGCCATACATCCGCTTGACCTGTTCAAACCGCAGCATACCGACCGGGGTATGGATGATGCCGTGGTCCGCCTCCTGTCCGCCGCCTTCGGGAAAGGCCACCGTCCGGTCCAGTTCGACGGCCTCGGTGTACAGCCGGCTGATGTTGGCCTGGCATTCCGTGAGGTACTGGTCTTTGTAGTAAAGCTTCTGTGTTGTTCTCATGATTTGTTCCTTACTTCATGACGGTGATGTTCTGTTCGCGCCGCAACGTGACCCGGTGACCCGGGGGCACATCCCGTGACACCAGGCAGCCGGTGCCGATGAAGGCGTCATCACCAATCTCGATAGGACCCAGCAGGGTGGCGTTCATGCCTACCTGGACCCGATCCCCCAGTTGCGGATGCCTGGGGGTGGGGAGGTTGTCGGCAATCTCGCGGCTGCCCAGGGTGACACCGCCGAGGATGTAGCAGTCGTTGCCGATCCGGGTGGTTTCGCCGATCACGGTGCCGTAGCCGTGGTCCAGCACGAAGCGCTGGCCGATGGAGCACTTGTAGTGGATCTCGGCCCCGGACAGCAGCTTGCCCCGCCGCGACAGCAGGGCGGCCAGCATGGTTTTCTCGGGTTCCTGCAGGTTCCTGTGGATCCAGTTGGCGATGCGGTAGTGCAGGACCGCCGTGAAGGACGTGGAGGCCCTGGCCAGGACCTCGATCTCACTGCCCGCCGAGGGATCCTTGGTGGAAAACGTGATCAGATCATGGGTACACGTGGAGGTCAGATCATGGATGATCTCCGCGTACTTCAGTGAGTGGTACAGCCTGCTTGAGCAGCACTCCATCAGTGCCGCCATGATCAGCCGTTCGACAACGCTAACTGCCTGTTCCCATTTCAGTTCGACTCCCTCCGGGTTCCGGTTGGTAAATCCAGGGTGACTGGAATAACTGAGTTGTTCAGGGCTCGCCATGCATCATCTTCCTTTGATTGTTGTTCTGACTTCGGGCTTATAGCGTGACAGCTTTATCGTCCTTTCAGGCGCACAGTGGTCTAAATCTTCCGCCAACTGTTAGGATAAATCCGCGAACAGTTAACGTCGGGGGGCGACAGTCCAGGCGATGCGCTGTTGCGCGTACTCCTGGCATGGAAGAGGCAGTGACATGGATACTCAGGCGCTCTATGACAAGTTCAGAACGCGGTTGGATAACGGCGACTGGAAGCTGGGGCAGCGCATACCGTCCATTCGCCAGGTCGTGACGTCGGAGGGGGCCAGTCACCACACCGTGGTCAAGCTCTACGAACGGCTGGTGGCCGAAGGGTACATCGAGGCCCAGCAGGGGCGCGGCTACTTCGTTACCCGCTCCGGCAGTGACGGCTCGGCGGTGATGATGCCGTTCTCCTCATCCATGGAGATGCCCAGCGATCCACTGTTCCGCCTGCTGCAGGGGCATCCCGATGCGGTCAAGCTGGGCTGCGGCTGGCTGCCCACCAAGTGGCGGGACACCGATATCCTGACCCGCTCCATCCGCCGTACCGCCCGCCTGGAACGCCGTTCGCTGGTGGAATACGGCGATATCCAGGGCTATCGCCCCCTGCGACTGCAGCTGTGCCAGCACCTGAACAACAAGATCCGGCTCCATGTATCGCCGATGCAGATACTGACCACCCTGGGGGCAACCCAGGCGCTGGACCTGGTGACCCGCCTGCTGATCAAGCCGGGGGATGTGGTGCTGGTGGACGAGCCCGGTAACGGCAACCTGATCAAACTGATCAGCATGGCGGGGGGCAGGGTCATTGGCGTACCCCGGGGCCTGGATGGGCCGGATGTCGCCGAGCTTGGCAGGCTGGCGGAGCAGCACCGGATCAAGGCTTTCTATTGCAACAGCACCTTCCATAATCCGACCGGCGGCTGTGTCAGTGCCCGGGTGGCATTCGATGTGCTGCGGCTGGCCATCGAGCATGATTTCATGATCGTTGAGGACGATGTCTACGGCGACTTCGCCTCCGGCCCCCACCAGAGCTTTGCGGAGCTGGACGGACTGGAGCGGGTGATCTATATCGGCAGCTTCTCCAAGTCCCTGTCGGCCTCCCTGCGTATTGGCTACCTGGCCTGCAACCTGAATCTCATTGCGGGGCTGCTGGAGCTGAAACTGCTCACCTCCGTGGCGGTGCCCGGTTTCTGCGAACGGTTCGTCAATACCATCATGACGGACGGCTCCTACCTCAAGCACATGCAGTCCATCCAGCGTAAGCTCATGGTGCAGCAGGAAGTGACGCAGCAGGCGCTCCGGGAACTTGGCTGGCGCTTTGAAATAGAGCCGGTGGGCGGCATGTTCCTGTGGGTGCGCCACCCGTCGATGGACGACCTGAACCCCTTTATACAGCGACTGGCGGACCGTAATGTGCTGTTGATGCCGGGCAGCTCGTTCAGTGTGACCCGGGGCTCGGATGAGTGCCTTCGGGTCAACGTGTCCCATTTTTCGCCCGAGCTGGTCCCCCTGTTCCGGGTCTGAATTCCGGGCACCGGGACGCCCGCGTTCATGGCGGTATCCGGTCGCGATGGTGTAGCAGGGGTTGTCCGGAGCGGCTTTGTCCCACATATTGTAGGAATACAGTGTTCGCAATCTGGCTATATCTGATTCGCGCCGGGAGGTAACCCCATGTCGAAACAGAGCAGGACCCAGCCACGCAATGTGACCCAGAAACTGTTTGAGTCACACCTTGTCTCTGGCGAGATGAAGGCGGGCCAGGAGATTGGCCTGAAGATCGACCAGACACTGACCCAGGACGCCACCGGTACGCTGGTGATGCTGGAACTGGAGGCCATGGGCCTGGACCGCGCCCGCACCGAACTGTCCGCCCAGTACGTCGATCACAACCTCCTGCAGACGGATAACCGCAACCCCGACGACCACCTGTTCCTGCGCAGCGCCTGCGAGAAGTTCGGCATCTGGTACAGCCCGCCGGGTTCCGGGGTGAGCCACGCGGTGCATATGGAGCGCTTCGGCAAGCCTGGCAAGACGCTGCTGGGGTCCGACAGCCATACCTGCGCCGCCGGCTCCATGGGCATGCTGGCCATGGGCGCCGGCGGGCTTGCGGTGGCCCTGGCCATCTGCGGTGAGCCCTTCTACCTGAACATGCCCAGCGTGATGGGTGTCAAGCTCACCGGCAAACTGCCGGACTGGGTCAGCGCCAAGGACGTGATCCTGGAAATGCTGCGTCGCCACGACGTCAAGGGCGGCGCCGGCAAGGTGATCGAGTATTACGGTCCGGGCCTGAAGCACCTGTCCGCCATGGACCGCCATGTGATCGCCAACATGGGACAGGAGATGGGGCACACCGCCACGGTCTTTCCGGCGGATGACGCCGTACGCACCTTCCTGCGGCAACAGGAGCGGGAAGACGACTTTGAGCCCCTGGAGGCTGATGCCGGCGCCACCTACGACGAGTACGAGGAGATCGACCTGGGCAAGCTGGAACCCCTGATCGCGCTGCCCAGCAGTCCGGGCAAGGTGGTGCCGGTGCGCGATGTCGCCGGGGAGTCCATCTACCAGGCCTACATCGGCTCTTCCGCCAATCCCGGCCTGCGGGATTTCGTGGTGCCGGCGATGATGGTCCGGGGGCAACAGGTCCATGAGCGGGTGTCCTTCGACATCAACCCCACCTCACGACAGGTACTGGAGAACCTGGCCGGGCTCGGCTACCTGACGGACCTGCTCGGGGCCGGGGCCCGCCTGCACCAGACCGGCTGCAATGGCTGCATCGGCATGGGTCAGGCACCGGCCACGGACCAGATCAGCCTGCGCACGGTGCCCCGTAACTTCGCTGGTCGTTCCGGCACACCGGAGGACAAGGTCTGCCTGTGCAGCCCCGAGACGGCCACCGCGTCCGCACTGACCGGGGTGATCACCGATCCCCGGGACCTGGACATGGACTACCCGGCCTTCGATGACAGCCAGGCCTTCCATGTGGATGACCGCAATATCCGGCCACCGGCCCGGCACCCGGAACTCACCGTGGTGGAGAAGGGGCCGAACATCAGCACGCTGCCCGACTTCGGCGGCCTGCCGGATAGCCTGGAAGCCCCGGTGCTGCTCAAGGTGGGGGATAACATCTCCACCGATGATATCCTGCCCGCCGGCTCGGAGATCCTGCCCTATCGCAGCAATATTCCGAAGATCAGCGAGTTCACCTATGTTCGCGTGGATGCGTCCTACCCCCAGCGGGCCATGGATTACCAGGACAGCGGCTCCCTGATTGTGGGCGGCGACAACTACGGCCAGGGCTCAAGCCGCGAACACGCCGCCCTGGCGCCACGGTACCTGGGCGTGCGGGCGGTGATTGCCAAGAGCTACTCCCGCATCCACTGGCAGAACCTGTGCAACTTCGGGGTGATGCCACTGCGCTTCGAGGCGCCGGAGGATTACGACGACATCGAGCAGGGCGACACGCTGACGCTGGATGAGCTGGCCGCGGCACTGGAAACCGGCAAGGCCATCACGGCGAAGAACCAGCGCAGTGGCAGGACTTACCCGCTGACCCATGACCTCAGCGACCGCCAGGTCCGCATGGTGCTCAAGGGTGGGCTGCTGAATATGATGCGGGAGTCGCTGGCTGCCTGACCATCGGCAGGTTCAGGCAGCGGCGGTGGGACAGTCAGGCGCCAACCGTCTCTTCAGTATCTGTGTGGTTGTCGCGGCCTGTGGTCTCTTTCGGAATGTCACCGAACTCCCCGGGATTGCGGATGACCATGGCCGCCCGGATCAGAGAGCGGCTGGAGGCGCCGCTGTCCGGAAACCGGCTCTTGCCCGCGTCCCACTGGAGGTTGTCACCCAGTGAGCGGTCATTGGTGACCAGTTCCTGGATGCGCCTGAACAGTGCCTGCTGATGCGTGGCCAGGGGATCATCCACAATCACCGCAAAAGCGCTCTCGGAGTATCGGGCAAGCCAGCCACCCCTGGCATTCTCGTGGACCAGGTTGCTGAGCTGTTTGGCGACGCCCGGCAGCCATTCCGGCATCCCCCGGGAACCCTTAAGTGGCGTCAGTTCCCGGAAGTTACGGATGTTCAGGTAGATCAGGGCAAAGGTGCTGCCGTCCTGCTGTGACTTCACGATGCGATCCAGCAGTTGCTGGTCCAGCGCGGAACGGTTGGGCAGGCCGGTTTCGGAATCCCGGAAGGCCATCCGGGAGACACGCTTGCGGTCGGCTTCGGCCCGTTCAGCGGCCAGCCGGGCGGCGCGACGGTCCATTATGATGACCGCGATGGCCAGTATCAGGAGCAGGCTGATGGTGACGGCCAGGGGCACGCCCATCCAGTCACCGGTGACCAGGTTGTCCGGGTGCGGCATGGCATCAGGTGGATAGCTGACCGCGAACATGCCGGTATAGTGCATGCCGCTGATGGCGGCCCCCATGATCAGCGCCGCTACCGTGTGCAGCACCCGTGCCCGGGCGCCTGCGGCATCGGCAAGCTGCCGGCTGAGGACCATCGCCCCCGCCGATGCAACCAGTGCAATCACGACGGAGACGGTCACCCACGGCCAGTTGTAGATCAGGCCCGGTGACAGGCGCATGGCCTCCATCCCCACGTAGTGCATGACCACGATACCGGAGGCCATGAAGACACTGCTGATACCGATCTGCAATGCTGAAATGCGGGGCAGTCCGATGCGGTTGAGGGCCAGACCCGAGGCAATGACGGCGGCAAACCAGGACAGTACGGTCAGCCCCAGATCATAACTCTGTACCATCTCCATCTTATGGGCCTGCATGCCCACAAAATGCATGGTCCAGACGCCGGTACCCATGGTAAAGGCGCCCAGCCCCAGCCATAGCCGGCGCCCGGAAACCGCATGGGTCATCTGCGCGCCGAAGTAAAGTGCGCTGTATCCGGCCAGCACGGCAACCAGGTAGGAAACCAGTACAAGCCCGTAATCGTAATGCCCGGTCATCTAACTCTCCCTATCGATAACGTTGTTCCGGAAAATGGCAACAGTTCGGACGAATGATACGGATGATGCGTTAAAAGGTTTCGCCGGTTTTGTAGAAGATTGCAAAATCTTATGTCGTGACTGCACTCAGTAACGAACGGTACTCAGGGAGTAGTAGTCACTCACCCACGACCCTGGTGAGCAACCTACTTATATAACCGTCGGTTCCAACAAAAGGCGGAAATCATCTAGTCGGGGCATTGCTGTTTTGTGCGCTGTGTCTTATCGTTCCGTTCTAACAAAGTACCGCCTTTATTCTCCATTTGAATATAGAGATCTGGATTAACAGGGAGCCCTGAACATGATGCTGAACGCTGTTGTACCCACTGTCAGAAAAAAGGGCCTTTGGCTTGGCGCCCTGGCGCTGACCTTTTCCCTGGCCGGCCCGGCTTCCGCCCAGGAGCGGGAGTTGCTCAACTCCTCCTATGACATCGCCCGTGAGCTGTTCGCCGAGTATAACGAGCTGTTCACCGAACACTGGCAGGAGAAGACCGGCGAGACCGTCAACATCCAGCAGTCCCACGCCGGTTCCTCCAAGCAGGCCCGCGCCATCCTCCAGGGTCTGGGGGCCGACGTGGTGACCTACAACCAGGTCACCGACGTCAACATCCTGGCCGAGCGTGGCAACCTGATTCCGGAGGACTGGGCGTCACGCCTGCCCAACAACAGTTCGCCGTACTACTCCACCATGGCGTTCCTGGTGCGAGAGGGGAATCCCAAGAATATCGAGAACTGGGACGACCTGGTGCGGGACGACGTCGAGCTGATCATGCCCAACCCGAAGACCTCCGGTAACGGTCGTTACACCTACCTGGCGGCCCTCGGTTACGCCCAGGAGGAGTTTGGCGATGACCAGGAGAAAATCGACGCCTTCCTGAGCGACCTGCTTGGTCAGGTGAAGGTATTCGACTCCGGCGGTCGCGGTGCCACCACCACCTTTGTGGAGCGTGGCCTGGGGGATGTACTGCTGACCTTCGAATCCGAGGTCAACAACATTCCGGAACTGAACCCGGAAGGCAACTACGAGGTGGTGGTGCCGAAGGTCAGCTTCCTGGCGGAATTCCCGGTCACCTGGATCGATGAGAATATCGAGAAGCAGGGCACCGAGGACCTGGCCAAGGCCTACCTGGAATACCTCTACTCCGAGGAAGCCCAGCGCATGCTGGCCGGCTTCAACTACCGGGTTCACAACGAGGCCGTGAAAGCCGAGGTGGCGGACAAGTTCCCGGAGCTGAAACTGATGCCCATCCAGGACATCGCCGGGAGCTGGGAAAACGCCATGGAGACCCATTTCTCCAGCGGTGGCAAGCTCGACCAGTTGCAACGCCGCTAGGGGTGCCTGCTTGAACCATGGCCTCATCTGATCTGACAGCGCGCCCGGCCAGACGGCTGGGCGCGCCTGTTTCCAAACGGGTATTGCCGGGGTTCGGTCTGAGCCTCGGCATTTCGCTGTTCTTTATCAGCCTGGTGCTGCTGCTGCCGATTTCCGGACTGGTGATCCGTGCCGCTGGCATGGGCTGGGAGCAGTTCTGGTTCGTGATCTCCGACCCACGGGTAGTGGCATCCTACAAGGTGACCGCCCTGGCGGCGCTGGCGGCCTCGCTGTTCAACTGCGTGTTCGGGCTGCTGATGGCCTGGGTGCTGGTGCGCTACGAGTTCCCTGGCAAACGCCTGCTGGATGCCATCATGGACCTGCCCTTCGCCCTGCCCACGGCGGTGGCGGGTATCACCCTGGCCACCCTGTTCTCGGAGAACGGCTGGTACGGTCAGGTGCTGGCCCAGGTGGGTATCGAGGTGGCCTATACGCCACTGGGGATCGTGGTGGCCATGGCCTTCACCAGCGTGCCCTTCGTGGTGCGTACCGTGCAGCCGGTGCTTGAGGAGCTGTCACCGGAGGATGAGGAAGCCGCGGTCAGTCTGGGCGCCTCGGACTGGACGGTGTTTCGCCGTATCCTTTTCCCCACGCTGTGGCCGGCGGTGGTCACCGGGGGCGCGCTGTCCTTTGCCCGCAGCCTGGGGGAGTACGGTGCGGTGATCTTTATTGCCGGCAACTCGCCCTATGTCAGCGAGGTGATCAGCCTGATGATCTTCGTTCGCCTGGAGGAATATGACTTCCCGGCCGCCAGCGCCATCGCGGCGGTGGTGATGGGCGTATCGCTGCTGTTGCTGCTGGTCATCAACGTCTGGCAGGGGCGCTACCTCAAGCGCCTGCACGGAGGGTAGGGTATGACTCCCAGGCATCGTCGCGTGGGCGACAGCCCCCTGGTCCGGCGTTCGCTTATCGGGCTGGCGGTGGTGCTGACCGTACTGTTGCTCTTCATGCCGCTGGTGGTGATTTTCGTGCAGGCATTCGCCGACGGGTGGGCCGGGTACATCGGTAATATCCTGGATGAGTACACCCTCCATGCCATCGGCCTGACGCTGTTCGTGGCGCTGCTGACGGTGCCGCTGAACATGGTGTTTGGCGTGTTCCTGGCATGGCTGGTGACCCGCTTCCGCTTCCCCGGTCGCAAGGTGCTGGCCACGCTGATCGATATTCCGTTTGCGGTTTCACCGGTGGTGGCCGGCCTGCTGTACCTGCTGCTCTATGGCAACAATGGCTGGGTCGGGCAGTGGCTGGGGCAGTACGATATCCAGTTGATGTTCTCCTGGCCCGGCATCGTGATGGTGACGGTGTTCGTGACCTGTCCCTTCGTGGCCCGGGAACTGATCCCGCTGATGCAGCAGCAGGGCCGGGAGGAGGAAGAAGCCGGCGTGGTGCTGGGGGCCTCCGGCTGGCAGCTGTTCCGGCGCATCACCCTGCCCAATATCCGCTGGGCCCTGCTGTACGGCGTGATTCTCACCAACGCCCGGGCGGTGGGGGAGTTCGGTGCGGTGTCGGTAGTGTCCGGCAATATCCGTGGCGAGACCAACACGCTGCCCCTGCACGTGGAACTGCTGTACCAGGACTACAATGCCGTCGGGGCCTTTGCCGCCTCGTCGCTGCTGGCGGGCATCGCACTGATCACCCTGGCGGTCAAGGCCATTGCGGAATGGCGCCAGAGTCGCATCTGAGGATTATCCATGAGTATTGAAATCCAGGGCATCAACAAGTTTTTCGGCAGCTTCCAGGCGTTGCACGATATCGACCTGACGATCCCGGACGGTCAGCTAACTGCGCTGCTGGGCCCGTCCGGCTCCGGCAAGACCACCTTGCTGCGGATTATCGCGGGCCTGGAACACGCGGAGCAGGGGCACATCCTGTTCAGTGGCCGCGACGTAACCGGGCTGCATGTGCGTGACCGCCGCGTCGGCTTTGTGTTCCAGCACTATGCGCTGTTCCGGCATATGACCGTGGCCCAGAACGTGGCTTTCGGCCTGGATGTGCTGCCCCGCAACGAACGCCCAGGCAAACGGGAAATCCGGCAGCGAGTCAACGATCTGCTGGAAATGGTCCAGTTGGATCATCTGGCCAACCGCTACCCGGGACAGCTCTCCGGGGGGCAGAAACAGCGTATCGCCCTGGCCCGGGCCATGGCCATGCGCCCGGAAATCCTGCTGCTGGACGAGCCCTTTGGCGCACTGGATGCCAAGGTGCGCAAGGAGCTGCGGCGCTGGCTGCGCAGTCTGCACGATGAGCTGCATTTCACCAGCGTGTTTGTGACCCACGACCAGGAAGAGGCCCTGGAGCTGTCGGACCAGGTGGTGGTGATGAGCAATGGCCATATCGAGCAGGTGGATTCACCATTGGAACTCTACGCCCGCCCGGACAGCCGTTTCGTGTTCGACTTCCTGGGCCAGGTCAACGTGCTGTCCGGCCGGATCACCGAGGGCGCCATCCGCCAGGGCGACGCCTGGGTCAACCTGCCCCAGGGCTGCGATGACGACGATGCCCAGCTCTACCTGCGTCCCCATGAAGTGCGCCTGACCCAGGAACCCGGCAGGGATGCCCACCTGCCGTTCCGCATCGAGGCGATCAACGTGATCGGGGCGGAAGTCCGCATCGAGCTCAAGCCCGACGGCTGGGCCTGCGAGGAGCTCTGGGAGGTGGGCATCAGCCATACTGAATTCAATGCCCGCCGGCCCCAGCGTGGTGACCGCTACTATGCCGTGCCGGAAGTGGGGCACCTGTTCTGCGAACATCTGGACGAGCCGAAGACCCTGAACTGGGCCTGATGTGGAGCGCGAATGGCTGCAACGGACACCAACATCATACTCATCGGCATGCCAGGGAGCGGCAAGAGCACTGTTGGAGTGCTGCTCGCCAAGCGGCTTGGGCTGGGGTTTGTGGATACCGACCTGCTGATCCAGCAGCATGCAGGGGCCACCCTGCAGGACATTGTGGATGCCCACGGCTACCAGGCGCTGAGACAGGTGGAAGAGGATGTCCTGTTGCAGATGGACGTTCAGCGCCAGGTGGTGTCCACCGGCGGTAGCGCGGTCTACAGCAAGGCCGCCATGGACCATCTCGCCATAAACGGTAAGGTTGTTTTTCTGGATATTCCTCTGGCTGAGGTCATGCGACGCATCGGTGATCATGGCAAACGTGGCATATCCCGACGACCGGATCAGTCCTTCCCGGAGCTGTTCGATGAACGCCTGGCGCTGTATCGCCAGTATGCCGATATCACGGTACAGGCCTCAGGGCGAGATCAGGACGCGGTGTGTGAGGCCATTATTGAGGCCCTTGAAACCTGCTGACACCGGTGGCGTTCCCGTCAGGACTTTCCATCCCTGCATTGAAGTTTGTCCAATTACGTCCTAAAGTGAATTTGGCCTATCAAAATGGCATTTCGCATAGCGAAAATACAAATCACAAATACAACAAACAAGAGGACGTACACCATGCCTACCATCAAGCGGCATCTGCTCGCGTTCGCCCTTGCGGCAACCCCCGCCCTGGCTTTCAGTGCCGAGGGTGTTGATCTGCCCAACACCCTGGGAATGACGGCCTACGGCACCAGCTCCGCCGGATACAGCCAGATGGTGTCCATCGGTAACCTGCTGCAGAACGAGTATGGCGTATCCCTGCGCATCCTGCCGGGCGACAACGATGTGTCCCGGATGACCCCACTCAAGATGGGGAGGGTACCGCTGTGTGCCTGCGGTATCGCGGCCTTCTACGGCGCTGAAGGTGTATTGCTGTTCGCCGATGAAAACTGGGGGCCGCAACCCATCCGCGTGGTTACCACCTCCATCGCCAGCTTTGGTCTGAGTATAGCCGTTGCCGGCGATATTGGCGTTGAAACACCCTACGATCTCAAGGGCAAACGAGTGTCCTATATTCGCGGTGACGATGCCCTGAACCTGGGAACGGAAGCCATGCTGGCGTTCGGTGATCTTGACTGGGATGACGTGGAGCGCGTCGAATTCCCGGGCTATGGCCGGTCCTTCGAGGGCATTATTGCCGATCAGAGTGACACTGCGTTTACCGTCAGCGTGGCCGGTGGCCCCCAGCAACTGGCGGCCAGTCCCCGTGGTATCACCTGGCTGACCCTGGATCCGGAGGACAAGGAAGGCTGGGCACGGCTGAAGGAAGTCGCCCCGTACTTCCAGCCCCATAAGGTGACCTCCGGTGCCGGTATCAGTGAAGACGATCCCTGGATTGGTTCCAGCTACCCCTATCCCATCGTGGTGGCCAACGCCGACACCGACGACACCCTGGTCAAGAGCATGGTGAAGGTCTTCACCGAGGACTATGACAAGTACAAGGACGCCGCCCCGGGTAACGAGGGCTACGCCCTGGAAAGCCAGAACATGCAGTGGGTAATCCCGTTCCACGACGCCGTGGTGGATTACTACAAGGAGATCGGCCACTGGACCGATGAGATGCAGGCGCATCAGGACAGGCTGGTGAAGCGCCAGCAGATCCTGCTGGATACCTGGGACAGCTTCACCGCTGGTGATACGCCGGATGATGAAGACGCCTTTCGCAGTGCCTGGATGGAAGCCCGTGCGGCCGCGCTGGAGGAAGCCGGGATGAATCCGATCTTCCGCTGAGTTTTCCGGCGGTCGAACGCCATCAGGGGCCCTGGTCCCTGATGGCCATCCTGGTGGCGTCAGGTCCGTTGGCCTGCCGTCGGTTTTGCTCCAAGGAGTTGCTGCATCATGACCCAAGCACCCGCAACCTCGCCTGAGAAGGACAATGTGTCCGGCATCCGGCGACCGGGCGGCTTCTGGCCGTGGGTACCGCGCCTGTTCACCCTGGCGCTGACCCTGTTTACCATCGATTACCTGTTCAACCTGCAACTGATCAACGTGGTCACGCAGGTGGAAAGCCAGTTCTTTTACACAGTGGTGGCGCTGATGCTGCCGCTGGTGTTCCTGCTATGGCCCATGAACCGTTACTCAGCCAGGGATCGTGTGCCCTGGTACGACATCCTGCTGTTTCTCGCCTCCGCCGGTATCTGTGGCTTCTTCGTGTTCAACGCGGAGCAGATCCTGGACCGGGGCTGGGAATACGCCGCACCCCAGTATGCGGTGGTGATGAGTTTCCTGTTCTGGATCACGGTGGTGGAAGCCATACGTCGGGCCGGGGGGCTACCCATCGCCATTATCGTGGGGCTGGCAAGTATCTACCCGATTTTTGCGGACATGGTGCCGGGGCCGATCCAGGGCTTCCCGTCGTCGCCTTCGCAGACCGCCATCTACCTGGCCATGAGCCGGGAAGGCATCATGGGGATTCCCCTGCAGGCCTTTGCCAACCTGGTGATCGGCTTCCTGCTGTTTGGCGTGGCCCTGCAGAAAACCGGTGGTGGCAAGTTCTTTATCAACCTGGCCTTTGCGCTGCTGGGCCATGTCCGTGGCGGGCCCGCCAAGGTGGCGGTGTTCTCCAGCGGGCTGATGGGCTCCATGAGCGGCAGCGTGATCACCAATGTGATGACCACCGGGGTGATGTCCATTCCCGCCATGCGCCGGGTGGGTTTCGGCAAGTCCTACGCGGCGGGTGTCGAGGCCTGCGCCTCCACCGGGGGCGTGCTGATGCCGCCGGTGATGGGGGCCACCGCCTTTATCATGGCGGCGTTCCTGAACATTCCCTATGGCACCATCGCGCTGGCGGCCGTGGTGCCCTCGGTGCTGTATTTCCTGGGCCTGTTTATCCAGATCGACGCCTACGCCGCGCGCCATGACCTGAAGGGCCTGGCGGTGGAAGAATTGCCGTCCCTGAAGGAGACCCTCAAGGAGGGCTGGTACTTCATCTTCGTGTTCGTGCTGCTGATCTGGATGCTGTTCTTCCTGCGCCAGGAGGCCACCGCCCCGTTCTACGCCACCGCGCTGCTGCTGGTGATCAACCAGGTGCTGCCGTACCAGCGCTGGGTCTGGCAAGACGTGAAGGATTTTTTCTTTGATGCGGGCAAGCTGTTTGCAGAACTGATTGCGATCCTGGCGGGGGTCGGGCTGCTGGTGGGTGCGCTGTCGGTGACCGGCCTGTCCGGCACCATCGCCAACGACCTGATCTACCTGGCTGGCGGCAATACGCTGGTGCTGCTGATGATGGGCGCGCTGACCAGTTTCATCCTTGGCATTGGCATGACGGTGACCGCCGCGTACATCTTCCTGGCCGTGGCCCTGGCGCCGGCCCTGGTTAACGGTGGTGGCATGGACCCGCTGGCGGTGCACCTGTTTATCCTCTACTGGGGCATGCTCAGCTTCATCACGCCGCCGGTGGCCCTGGGGGCCTTTGCGGCCGCGACTGTCGCCGGCTCCCGGGCCATGGAAACGGGGTTCCAGGCCATGCGCCTGGGCAGTGTGATCTACTTTATCCCTTTCCTGTTCGTGCTGAACCCGGCGCTGATCTTCCAGGGCAGCTGGAATGAGGTGCTGGTGGTCATCCTGCAGGCATTGGCCGGCGTGGTGCTGATTGCCGGGTCCATGCAGGGCTGGTTGCTGGGGGTAGGTAACCTGGCAGCCAGTGGTGTGCTGCAATGGCCGGTGCGGCTGGCCCTGATCGTGGGGGGGCTGTTGCTGGCGATTCCCGGCGGCGGGCCGGTGCCCCTCAGCAACCTGCAACTGTCGGTGATCAGTGCGGTGCTGATTGTTCCGGCGATTGCGGTGGCGCTGATCTTCCATCGTCGCGGGCTTGTGACGGCAGGCAGTCGATCAGCCAACTGATCAGACGGAAAACCGGGTGAAATGAAAAAGCCGCCGGGTGGGGATGCCCGGCGGCTTTTTTTGTACCGTTGGCTCAGTAGTGGATCACCGTCCGGATACTCTTGCCCTCATGCATGAGCTCGAAGGCCTCGTTGATGTCTTCCAGCTTCATGTTGTGGGTGATGAAGGTGTCTAGGGGGATCTCGCCGCTTTCCGCCTTCCGGACGTATTCCGGCAGCTCGGTACGGCCCTTGACGCCGCCAAAGGCGGAGCCTTTCCAGACCCGGCCGGTGACCAGCTGGAACGGGCGGGTACTGATCTCCTCGCCGGCGCCGGCCACGCCGATGATGATGGACTCCCCCCAGCCCTTGTGGCAGCACTCCAGGGCCGAACGCATCAGCTGGACGTTGCCCACGCACTCGAAGGAGTAATCCACGCCACCGTCGGTCATGTCTACGATCACTTCCTGGATCGGCTTGTCGTAATCCTTCGGGTTGACGAAATCGGTCGCGCCCAGCTCTTCGGCAATCTCGAACTTGGCCGGGTTGATATCGATGGCGATGATGCGACCGGCTTTGGCCATCTTGGCACCGATAATGGCCGCCAGACCGATGCCGCCCAGACCGAAGATGGCCACGGTGGCGCCTTCCTCCACCTTGGCGGTATTGAGCACGGCACCGATACCGGTGGTAACGCCGCAGCCCAGCAGGCAGACCTTGTCCAGGGGCGCTTCCTTGGGGATCTTCGCCAGGGACACTTCCGGCAGCACGGTGTATTCGGAGAAGGTGGAGGTGCCCATGTAGTGGTACAGCGGCTCGCCGTTGTAGCTGAAGCGGCTGGTGCCGTCCGGCATCACGCCCTTGCCCTGGGTGGCCCGGACCGAGCCGCACAGGTTGGTCTTGCCGGAGGTGCAGAACTTGCACTCGCCACATTCGGCGGTGTACAGGGGAATCACGTGGTCACCCACTTCCACGGAGGTGACGCCTTCGCCCACGGCTGCCACGATGCCACCGCCCTCGTGACCAAGGATGGTGGGGAAGAGGCCTTCCGGATCGGCGCCGGAGAGGGTGTAGGCGTCGGTATGGCAGACGCCGGTGGCGACGATGCGAACCAGCACCTCGCCGGCCTTGGGGGGCTCGACGTCCACTTCAACGATTTCCAGGGGTTTGTTGGGCCCGAAGGCAACCGCAGCGCGGGATTTGATCATGGCATGTCTCCTCAGTGTTCGGAAATTTCCAGGCCCAGTGCCCTGGAATGATAGCGCACGTGGTCGTCGATAAAGGTGGATACAAAGAAATAGCTGTGGTCGTAACCCTCCCGCATCCGCAGCTCCAGCGGATGCTCCGCCTCTGCACAGGCTTCCTGCAGGGCCGATGGCAACAGCTGCTCCTCCAGGAACTGGTCGGCGGTGCCCTGGTCCACCAGCAGGGGCAGCTTGCTGGCACCCTGGCGGATCAGGCTGCTGGCGTCCCATTGCTGCCAGTCGTCACGGTCCGGGCAGAGGTAGGCGCCCAGGGCTTTCTGGCCCCAGGGGCACTGGCTTGGGTTGGCGATGGGGGCAAAGGCGGAAACCGATTCGAAGGCGCCGGGATTGCGCAGGGCACACACCAGCGCGCCATGGCCGCCCATGGAGTGGCCGCTGATGGAGCGCTTGCCGTTGACCGGGAAGTGCTCGTTGATCAGGGCCGGCAGCTCCTCCAGCACATAGTCGTACATCCGGTAGTGCTCGTTCCAGGGGGCCTGGGTGGCGTTGACGTAGAAGCCGGCACCGGAGCCGAAGTCATAACTGTCGTGCTCGCCGGGCAGGTCGGTGCCCCGGGGGCTGGTGTCCGGGCAGACAATGGCCAGCCCGAGCTGACTGGCAAGGCGGAAGGCGCCGGCCTTCTGCACGAAATTCTCGTCGGTGCAGGTCAGGCCCGACAGCCAGTAGAGCACCGGTACCGGTTGCTGATCGGCCTGGGGCGGCAGGAAGATCGAGAAGGTCATGTCTGTCTTCGTGGAGTCAGACGGGTGCCGGTAGCGTGTCACCACGCCGTTAAACACTTTGTTCTGGGCAATCTGTTCAGGTTGCTGCATGAAAACGACTCCCGGGAAATGGTTGTCTGGCTGGCTTTCATGGCCAGATCATGATGCAAGAATACCAGTGACATTTTTCACGGTGGTGTGTCTATCTTTATCATTATTGCTCAGCGACAATAATCCCCTGTTTGCAGTCAATGGCAGCCGTACCATGAAACACCTGGAATCCATCGAGGCCTTTGTGGAGGTGGTCCAGAAGGGCAGCTTCAGCGCCGCCGCCGCAAAACTGGGGGTATCCGCCTCCCATATCAGTCGCCAGGTGGCCACCCTGGAAAAGGAGCTGGGCGTCAACCTGCTGTTCCGCACCACCCGCACGGTCAGGCTGCGCCGGGAGGCAGAGCCCTTCTACGCCGAATGCGCCGCCGCCCTCGACCGCATAAGGGCGGCGGAAGGCACCCTGAACCAGGAGCACGGTCGCCTGACCGGCCAACTGCGGGTAACCTGCGCCACCTCGTTCGGCCAGCGGTTCCTGGGGCCCTTTATCAACGAGTTTGCCGCCCTGCATCCGGGCATTGAAATCGATCTGTTCCTCACCAACCGCAACGTGGACCTGATCGAGGAGGGGTTTGACCTGGGCATCCGCATGGGCAAGCTGGAGGACTCGTCCATGCTGTCCAGGCGGTTGTGCGATCGAAGTGAGTTTATCTGTGGCAGTCCCGGTTACTTCCACCGTCATCCGGTGCCAACCTCCCTGGAGGACCTGTCCCGGCACAACTGCCTGCGGGGCACCAATGATTTCTGGAATGTGTACGAAGGGGGAGACCGGAAACGGCTGCCGGTCTCCGGGAACTTCCGGGCCAATTCAGGGGATGTGTTGCTGGACGCCGCGATCCGGGGGCTGGGGCTGGTCCAGCTCCCGGACTACTACCTGACGGGTGCCCTGGACAGCGGCCAGTTGGTGTCGGTGATGGATGAGTTTCACGACCCCTACAGTGGCGTCTGGCTGGTCTATCCCAACACCCGGTTCCGCCCCCGCCGTCTCAATGCGCTGATTGATTTCCTGGCGGAACGGTTTGATGCCTTTTCTCCGGCGGGGGCATTGGCCTGAGTCCGGGCGTTCTCATCCCACCTGTTGGCGGAACTGCTCCAGCGGCCAGCGGACTTTCTTCGCGGTGGCCAGGGTGTCCTGTGCCGTATCCCGGTAGCCCAGGGTGGCGATGACCACACTGTGCAGGCCCTGTTCCGGTAGACCCAGCACCTGATCCAGGGCATCGGGATCGAAGCCTTCCATGGGGGTGGCGTCGACCCGGGCCATGGCGGCGGCCGCCAGTGCCATGCCCAGGCCAAGGTAGGCCTGGCGGGCGGCCCAGTGAGCCTTCTCCGTGTCGGTGGCAAGGCCGTTGACGGTGCCCTTGATGGTATTGGCGTAGCCCTGCAGGTCGTCGCTGGACTGCTGCCGCTCGCGGGCGATCAGGTCAATGAACGTGTCCACTTCCCGGTCGGTGATCCGGTTCCAGGCGGCGAACACCAGCAGGTGTGAACCCTCGGTGAGCTGTGGCTGCGGGGCCGCCTTCTGCTGGATGGTGGCCCGTAGCGCCGGGTCCTTCACCATCTGCACGGTATAGGGCTGCAGGCCATAGGATGACGGTGCCAGCCGGGCGGCCTCCACGATGGTGTCCACGGTGTCGTCGGGTACGGCCTGGCCATTCATCCGCTTGGCAGCATAGCGCCAGTTCAGTGCGTCGATCAGTTGCATGGGAATCTCCTGTCCGGTTTGGTCTGGGTATGCCGCTTCCCGGCGGTGAACCCGGCTCGGGAAGCGGCGATGTCGGAAGCCAGACTGACGGTTTACAGGACCCGGATACAGGCCCGATCCGGAAAAGGACTTTTCACGAAATGCCTGGCGCCAGTTCTTCCTTCAGGTGATCGACAAACAGCCGGGCCCGGCGGGGCATGTGCTGGCGGGCCGGGTAGACCGCGTAGATGGTCCTTGGGGCGGGCGCCGGGGTCAGTCCCACCTTGACCAGGTCCCCGGTGGCGATTTCCGAGTGCACGTAGCCACTGGGCACCATGGCGATCCCCAGGCCGGCCCTGGCGGCTTCAATCAACATCAGTGAATTGTCGGCGATGATGGGTCCGTTGACGGCAACCGTCTGGCGCTCCTCGCCATCGCCGAATTCCCACTGCTGGCTGTCCTGGCTGAGGCTGAAGATCAGGCAGCGGTGCGTGGCCAGTTCCTGCACCGACCGGGGTGTGCCGTGGCGCTTCAGGTAATCCGGGGAGGCCACCAGGCAGCGAGGCATATCGCCTACCCGGGTAGCCACCAGGGTGGAGTCGTCCAGGGTGCCGGTTCCCCGGATCGCCAGGTCCACGCCTTCGGCAATGAGGTTGGTCATTTCATCGCTGAGTCGCAGCCTGACCACCAGTTCCGGGTGCTTCTGCTGGAAGCGGAACAGGGCCGGTGCAAGGATCCGGACCGACAGGGAGACGGGGCAGGCCACCACCAGGGTGCCGTCAAGGGTGTCCTGCTCGCCCAGCGAATCCAGCATCTGGGTGGTGCCGGTCAGCACCTGTAAACAGTAGTCGTAGAACGCCAGGCCTTCTTCGGTGATGCGGATGGTGCGGGTGTTGCGGTTGACCAGGCGGACACCGGTCCAGTCCTCCAGGAAGCGCACGTACTTGGAAATCACCGCATTGGAGCAGCCGAACTCATCGGCCACCGCCGTGAAGGAGCCCAGCTCCACGATGCGCCTGAAGTATTCGATGCCCTTTAGTCGGTCCATGGCGTTGCCTGCTGTGGTGGGAGAGGACAAGTCTGCCACAGGTAAAAAGTGTTTTTCCAAAAAGCGGGGCGATGTGGGATCCGGTGCCGATGACAATGGAGGCTCATTCACTTGCTACGGAGTTATTGCCATGCAGGCCAACGTGTCCATCGCCGCACCCCGAAGAGATCCCCTGGCTTACCTGCTGCTGGTGGCCGTCGGTTTCCTGATCGCCCTGATGCTGCCCCTGGCGAGAATTGCCATGGAGGCCGGTATGTCCGCCATGGCCTATGCGTTCTGGCAGGCCCTCGGCGGCGGTGCGTTGTTGTGGCTGTGGAGCCGACCAACCCATGGCAGACTGCCCGCGGGTAGTTATCGGTATTTCCTGGTCAGCGGTCTGACCGCAATTGCCATTCCCAACGCCGTCGCTTTCCTGGTGGTGGCCCAGGTGGGTTCGGGGCTCACGTCCACCCTCTACGCATTGCCGTCCCTCATCACCTACGCTTTGTCGGTGATGATCCGCCTGGATCGGGTCAGTGTGCTCCGGCTGACGGGGCTGTTGCTGGGGGTGCTGGGATGCCTGCGTATCCTGGTTCCGGACAGTAACGGTATCAGCGTGGACGCCCTGCCATGGATGCTGTTTGGCCTGCTGGTGCCACTGTCACTGGCCATTGGCAATGTCTATCGCACCGTGGCCTGGCCGGTGGGGGCAGGCGCCCGTGAGCTGGCACCGGGCATGTTGCTCAGTGGTGCGTTGCTGTTGGGCGTGGTGCTGATGGCCTCCGGGCGTGCCGGTGATGTCCTGGTTTCCGGATGGGAGGTTGCGCCGGTACTTGTCGCCCAGGCCGTTCTGTCGGCGCTGGCCTATCTGGGGTTCTTCGAGCTCCAGCGTCGCTCGTCGCCGGTATTCCTCAGTCAGATCGGATTCGTGATCGCCCCGGCGGGGTTGTTGTTGGGGTACCTGTTCTTCGGTGAGCGTTTCGGCCTGGAGATCTGGCTGGGGGTTGGCGTGCTGATGGCCGGGGTGCTGCTGGCGAACTGGAAGCCGTGACCCCTGTTGTGTCAGTTCCCCGCTTAGTGTTCCAGAAACGCCATCACCTCATCCGCCCAGGCCAGGTTGGCTTCCATCGACACAATGCCCTTTCTCAGGGCCAGGTATTGCAGCCGGTAGCGGTAGGGCACCTGGTCCGGTTCCGAGAAGTATTCGGCTTCAATGTCCCGATAGCGCTCCAGTTCTTCCAGCCAGTTCCGGCGTTGCCGCTCGATCTCTTCCCGTAAGGATGCCGGATCCACCAGGTCGCCGCCAAACAGCTTGACCAGTAGCGGGTCCCGTGTCGGTGGGCGTCCCTGGGGGGTGGACAGCCAGTTTTCCAGGGCGGCGATGCCGGCATCCGACAGCCGGTAGAGCTTGCGGTCCGGCCGTCCATCCTGGGGGACGTCCTCCATGGCCAGCAGACCTTCCTCCGTCATCTTCGACAATTCCCGATAGATCTGCTGGTGGCTGGCGTTCCACACGTTGGCCATGCGGGTGCGAAAGTTGCGGGTCAGGTCGTAGCCTGTAGCAGGCTGCTCATGAAGGGCGGCGAGCACGGCGAATTTCAGCGACATGGAATCTCCCGGAAAATTTAATATGCATATTGTTGCATAATTATGGGTTCCGCAATAGTATGCAAAAAGATGCATATGAATAGGAGGGGCCATGAACCTGAATGCTCTGCTGGCAACGACCTTGCCGATCCAGATCCACGTGGCGGCGGTGATCCTTGCGCTCGTGGTCGGCCTGCTGCAACTGCTTGTCCTGAAAAGAGGCTCGCGCCTGCATCGGATCATGGGTTGGACCTGGATCTCCGCCATGGCCGTCGGTGCCATATCCTCGTTCTTTATCCATTCCATCCAACTGGTTGGAGGATGGAGTCCGGTGCATATCCTGTCAGTGGTGACCCTGGTCAGCCTGGTCTGGGGGATGCTGGAACTGAGGCGGGGGAACGGGCGGCGCCATGGAACCATCATGGCGTCGCTGTTCGTGTATGCGCTGATCGGGGCGGGGGTTTTTACGCTATTGCCCGGACGGCTGATGCATACCGTGGTGTTCGGTTGATTACCTGGTAACGCCTGCCCGGGGGCGTGGCGGTTACTGCAGCAGGGGAAGCAAGTGCGCCCGCCACAGGGAATCCCGGTATCGATCCCGGAACCAGCCCAGGTGGCCGATGTGCTTCTCGCCGATGTCGGCCGGATCAATGAAGCGCAGGGTCACCGGCGCGTTGCTGAAGAACCCGTGCAGGGATTCGGTATTGCGCCGGGACATCATTTCGTCGTCGGTAAAGGCCACGGTGGTAATGGGAACCCGCACGGCGGCGTACTGCTGGCGGACCGACGGACCCTCGGCGCCCACGGCATACTCACGATTGAGGCACCAACGCCGCCACTGGCGCATGACATTGGGGGGCAGGTCACCGACGATGTTCAGCCGCTTGCCCGGAAAGTAGCCCAGCAGTCGCAGGCTGACCGGGGCCAGGAAAAACCACAGTAACCAGGCCACCCGCCGGGTGGGAGCCGCGTTCTCGCGCCAGTACCCGCTGCCGCAGGCAATGGTGATGATGTTATCCAGGTCATTGACGCTGGGGGTAAGGCCCAGCAGTTGCCCGCCGACGCTGTGACCGATCCAGTGCAGGCGCTGGCCGGGGTAGTGCTCGCGGGCAAACTGGAGAACCGCCTGGCAGTCCTCGGTGCCCCATTCGGTGAGGCGGACCGGGCAGTCCTTCAAGGTTGTCGAGAGGGACTCACCGCTACCGAAGTAGTCAAAGGTGATGGCCGTGAATCCTTCGTTGCAAAGGAAACGGGCGAACTTCTCGTAGCAGTGCTGGCCGACGCCCATGGCTCCGGCAACCACAACCACGGAGTGGGCCTCCCGTGCCGGGAACACCCGGACGCTGATTTTGTGGCCACCGTCGGTGGTCAGCGTGACATCCTGCCGGACAACGTCCTGCAAGGCGGATTCCTGTGCACTCATTGCTGGGCTCCTTCGTGGCAATCAGAATTCGTCGACGAGGCGATTGAGGAAACGCAGGATCACGGTGATCTCGTCGTCGCTGAATCCTTCAGTCATGTGGTCGTTCAACGCCTGGATCATGGGTCTGGCGCTATCAATCTTCTGTCGCCCCAGGTCGGTCAGGTAAAGGCGACTGGAGCGGCCATCCTCCTCGCAGGCCCGTCGCTCGAGCAGGCCGCGCTGTTCCATGCGACCGGCCAGGCCGGTGAGGGCCGAGTTGTTGAGGTTCAGGCTTCGGGCCACTTCCTTGATCTGGCAGCCTTCATTGCCGGCGACCACCAGCAGGGCGCCAAGCTGGGTGACGGACACATCCAGGGTTTCCTCGCACTGCTGGTCCGCCACCCGGTAGACCCGGTGACGGGCCATGTTGAGCAAGTAGAAAAGGCGCTTGTCCATGGTTCTCCAATATACTTCACATGTGAACTAAATATACTACAGGCCTGGACATGGCGGCAATTACCCGTGGGGTAAAGGTTCATCCGCTTTTCCGCCGTCCTCCGGAGCCGTGTGGTCCTGACCGTCTGCCATTGCTACATTGAAATAACAGCGTTCCCCCGAGTGGCACACGAGTACGATGGACAGGCAGGACGTTCAGAGAACGGTCTATCAGATCACCATGGTGACGGTGGTTGCGGTGGTGGTGGGCAGCATCGCATCGCTGGCCGCTATCGGATTCGTGGATGCCGTGCTGTGGCTGAACGATGCCCTGCTGGTATCGCCCTATGCCCGTATCCAGGCGGAGGACCATCACGCCCTGGTGGTGGCCGCGACGGTTGCGGTGCCGACGGTCGGGGGGCTGCTGGTGGGGCTGATCGTCCGCTGGCTGGTGCGCGAGCGCCGGGCGCTGGCCCCGCCGGATGCCATCCTGGCGGCCCAGACCCGCCGTCCCGCCCCCAGGTTCCGCAGTGGCCTGGCCTCGACCCTGGCGGCGCTGGTGTCCCTGGGTTGTGGGGCATCGGTGGGGCAGTACGGTCCGCTGGTGTACCTGGGGGCCATGTTCGGCAACGTTGCCGGCCGGATCCGGCTCAACCTGCGCCACCAGCGTTCCATCGCCATTGCCTGCGGGGTGGCGGCGGCCATTGCCACCGCGTTCAATGCGCCCATTGCCGGGCTGGTGTTCGCCCATGAGGTGATCCTGCGCCATTACTCCCTGCGGGCCTTTGCGCCGGTGACGGTGGCCTCGGCGACGGGCTACATCATCGCCAACGTGATCTTCGATCGTCCGGCCCTGTTCCTGGTCAGTTTCGAGCGGGTGGAACACAGTTACGAGTTCGTGCTGTTCGCCCTGGAGGGCGTGCTGTGTGCGGGCCTGGCGGTGACCTTCATGCTGCTGTTGCGGGCGAGTGCGTCCCTGGCCGGTCGCTACCCGGTGCCATCGTGGCTGAAGCCGGCAACGGCAGGCGGGATTCTGGGGCTGGTGGCCCTGTGGATACCGGAGGTGCTGGGCATCGGCCAGGAAACCCTGCGCTTTGCCACTATCGAAGGGGCCTTCGGGGTGGGGGAGCTGGCCCTGATCATTGCCGCCAAACTGCTGGTGACCGCCCTGTGCATCGGTTTCGGTTTTGTGGGAGGCGTGTTCAGCCCGGCGTTGCTGATCGGCATCCTGTTCGGGGCCTTCTATGGCCTGGTGCTGCCGTACCTGTTACCGCTGCCTTATTCCGGCCTGGAGGTCTACGCCATCTGCGGCATGATGGCCCTGGCCAGTTCGGTGATCGGGGCGCCGCTCACCACCATCCTGATCGTGTTCGAGTTGACCCGCAGTTACGACCTGACCATCGCAGCCATGGTGGCGGTGGTGTTCTCCAACCTGATTTCCTACCGGGTGATGGGGCGCTCGCTGTTTGATCTGCAGTTGCGGGCCCGGGGATTTGACCTGTCCCTGGGCCGTGACAAGGCGATCCTGGAAAACCATCCGATCCGGGACTACCACACCCGCGCCTTCACCACCGCGCGCCTGGGGGAAACGGTGGTGGCGGTACGACAACGGCTGGTGGACGATGACCGTACCGAGGCCATGGTGCTGGACAGTGCCGGCCTGTTCCGGGGGATGGTCAGGCTCCAGCAACTGGTGGCCGCGCCCGCCGATATCGCCATAGACTCTCGCGTCATGACCGATGTGACGCGATTCCGGGAGGACACCACCGTCTGGCGCTCCATGGAGCTGCTGCGGGGATTCCTGGGGGAGGCGGTGCCGTTGACGGGAAACGACGGCCACCTGATTGGCGTGGTGCCGGAGGAAGCGGTGATCCGGGCCTACCTGGAAATCGTCCATGACCTGAGGGAGGAGGAGAATGAGGCTGCCTAGGTTGCTGTCCACGCTGCTGTGCCTGCCCGCCCTGGCACTGGCTGATGAAGACCGGGTGCTGACCGTGGCCACCTGGGGCGGGGCCTACGAGGACAGCCAGCGGGCGGCCTACTTCGAACCGTTCACCGAGCAGACCGGTATCGAGGTGCGTACCGTGGCCTACGATGGCGGCCTGCAGGTGCTCCGCGATCATCTGGCCAGTGGACGGGTGGAATGGGATGTCATCGACATGATCCAGTCGGATGCCCGGGCCGCCTGCGATGAAGGATTGCTGGACCCGATTCCCCCGGACATCCTGGAACCGGCCCCGGATGGCACGCCACCGGAACAGGACTTCATGGCCGGCGCCATCGATCCCTGCTTTATCACCCAGATCGTGTTCTCAACTGTCATTGCCTACGACGACCGGGCCTTTCCCGGGGTGAAGCCCCGACGGGTGGAGGATTTCTTCGACCTGGAGACCTTCCCCGGCAAGCGGGCGTTGCGGCGGGCGCCGGTGGGTCTGTTGGAGTGGGCGTTGCTGTCCCTGTCGGTTCCCCGGGAGCAACTCTACGACCTGCTCAGTACGCGACGGGGGCTGGACCTGGCGTTCCGGCAACTGGACGGGATCCGTCCGGAGATCGTCTGGTGGACCCGGGGTGACGAACCGGTGGAGTTGCTGACCAGCGGCAGGGTGGCCATGGCTTCCGGCTACAACGGACGTTTCTTCCAGGCCCAGGTGATGGAAGGCGCGCCGATTTCCGTGATCTGGGACGGGCAACTGGTGGGGTTCAATAGCTGGGCCATCCCCCGGGGTACGGACCAGGCGGACCTGGCCCAGCAGTTTATCGGTTTCGCCACGCGCACGGAGAACCTGGCTGCCCAGGCCAACCGGATCAGCTATGGTCCCGCCCGCCACTCGGCCCGGCGTCGCATCGGTCTCCATGTGGAGGCCGGCATCCCCATGCGGGCCCACATGCCCACGGCACGGGATCATATGGACGAGGCGGTTATCCGTGACCATCGCTGGTACTCCCAGACCGTCAACCTGCGTGAACAGTGGTTCCGGGAATGGCTGGAGGGTAACGGCGAGTCCGGTGGGCAATAATATGACGTCATCCAGAATATGAAATTTTGCTCATTATTTGGCCTGTTGCCTTTGTGACTCCTACCTTTCAGCAAAGAGCCTGTAATAACAAAGGGGAGGGCAGGTGATGGAAGCACTGGCGAGAAAGCTCGGGCTCAGGACCAATCCGACCATTTTTTTCGTGTCCGCCGGCATCATGGTGGCCTTTCTGGTCGCGCTGCTGGTGGCACCGGGGCCCATCGGTGAGGCCTTCGGGGCCGGGCGGGCCTGGATCGTGACCAACCTTGGGTGGTTCTTTATCTTCGGGGTGACCAGTTGGGTCGCCTTCCTGTTGTGGGTGGCCATCAGTCGTTATGGCTCCATCCGACTGGGCGGCAACGACGCCAGGCCGGATTACGGTAATATCTCCTGGTTCACCATGCTGTTTGCCGGTGGCATTGGCACCGTGCTGATGTTCTGGGGTGTGGCCGAGCCGATATCGCACTTTGCCAATCCACCACGACCGGAGGTGGACCCCTATACGGTGGAGGCGGCCGACGATGCCATGAGCTTCGCCATCTACCACCTTGGGTTGCACACCTGGGCCATCTTCACGCTGCCGGGTCTGGCATTCGCCTATTTTATCTACCGTTATGATCTGCCGATGCGTTTCAGCTCGGTGTTCTATTCCCTGATTGGCGATCGTATCTATGGCCCGATCGGGAAGACCCTGGATATTTTTGCCATCCTCGGCACCCTGTTCGGCGTGGCGGTGTCGATCGGCCTGGGCACCCAGCAGATCAACGCCGGTCTGAGCGAGTTGCTGGGGGTGCCGGATTCCGTGACCAGCAAGGTTGTCATTATTGTGGTGCTTACCACGGTAGCGGTCTGTTCGATCGTGGCCGGCCTGGACAAGGGTGTGAAGCTGCTGTCCAACATCAATATCGGCATGGCGGTGGGGCTGATGATCTTCGTGCTGCTGGCCGGATCGACGGTGTTCCTGCTGCGGGCGATCGTGGAGACATTCGGCCTCTACATTTCCAATATCCTGCCCATGGCCTTCTGGAACGATGCCCTGGCGGAGTACACCCATGAAGAGGGGGGATGGGGCTGGCAGGGAAGCTGGACGGTGTTCTACTGGGCCTGGA
This sequence comes from Marinobacter sp. OP 3.4, assembly GCF_036224885.1. Classification (NCBI taxonomy): domain Bacteria; kingdom Pseudomonadati; phylum Pseudomonadota; class Gammaproteobacteria; order Pseudomonadales; family Marinobacteraceae; genus Marinobacter; species Marinobacter sp. OP 3.4. The sequence goes on along the minus strand of NZ_JAVVLT010000032.1, from coordinate 174,652 downwards.
CCGTCACCTGGTCGCCCTTCATCGGGATTTTCGTGGCGCGGATATCCCGGGGGCGCACGATCCGCGAGTTTGTCCTGGGGGTGTTGTTCGCGCCGTCCATCTTCACGCTGATCTGGTTCGCCATTTTTGGCTGGTCGGCCATGGAAATCGACGGCATCGGCGCCGAGGCCCGGGCCGCCCTCGGCGCCCAGGCGGGTTCCCTTTCCGCCGCCGTGCAGGAGAGCATTCCCCTGGCCATGTTCGCGTTCTTCGACAACTACCCGGCGGCCACCCTGATCCAGGGGCTGGCGGTGGTGATCGTGGCGATCTTCTTCGCCACGTCCTCGGACTCCGCGTCACTGGTGGTGGACATGCTGTGTACCGGCACGCCGGACCCCGGGCCATGGCATCAGCGGGTATTCTGGGGCGTCTCCGAGGGGGCCCTGGCGGCGATGCTGATCGTGCTGGCCGGTGAGGCGGGACTGACCGCCCTGCAGCAGGTGATCACCGTGGTGGGCCTGCCCATGTTCATCCTCGTGTTCTCGATGATGGTGGCCCTGTTCCGGGGGCTGTCGAAGGAGAACCTGACCGGGATCAAGGTGGGGCGGCCACCTGAACCGGAGGAGTTGTAGGACTCAGATGTCCACTTCCTCAAACAGCTCCGGTACCTCGGCGTGCCAGCCCAGACGTTCGCGGATGTGTTTGCGCATCACATCCGCGGCGACCATTTCGCCGTGGGTAACGTACACCCGCTCCGGTTTCAGTGAGCCCTTTTCCAGCCAGGTGAGGATTTCCTCGTAGTCCCCATGGGCCGACAGGGAGTCCAGGTTGTGGATCTGTGCCTTGACCGGCCAGTATTCGCCGTGAATCTTGACCGACTCCGCGCCGTTGACCATGGCGTCGCCACGGGTGCCCGGCGCCTGGAAGCCGGCAAAGACAATGCTGTTGCGGGGATTGGGCAGCAGGGTCTTCAGGTGGTGCAGGACCCGCCCGCCACTGGCCATGCCACTGGCGGAAATAATCACCGCGGGGAATTTCCTGCCGGTAAGTTCGATGGACTCTTCCACCGAGCGCACGAACACAGTGTTCTCATCAATCAGTTCACATTGTGTCTGACTCAGCCGGTGTTCCTTGTGGTGCCGGCAAAAGATTTCGGTGGCGCGAATGGCCATGGGGCTGTTGAGGTAGACAGGAAGCTTCGGAATCCGGCCTTCAGCCATCAGTTTGTGCACCAGGTAAAGGAGCATCTGCGCGCGGCCGACGGCAAATGCCGGCATCAGTACGACACCACCCCGGCCGGCGGTCTGGCTGATGATGTCAGTCAGCGCCTTCTCCGGATCCGTGTCGGCGTGGCGGCGGTCGCCATAGGTGGATTCACACACCAGCACATCGGCGTGATCGATGGGCTCCGGAGGTCGCATTATAAGGTCATCCTGGCGCCCCAGATCGCCGCTGAATACCACGGTCCGGCGATGGCCGGTGTGGGTGACATGGACGCAGGCGGAACCCAGGATATGCCCGGCCGGGGTAAAGGTCACGCTGAACCCGGGCACGGGTTCGAAGGACTCGTGGTAGTGCCGTGACTCGAAATACTTCAGGGCCTCATAGGCGTCTTTCTCGGTAAACAGGGGTTCCGGGTTCTCGTGCCTGGAGAATTTCTTGCGATGGGCGTATCTGGCATCTTCCTCCTGGAGGAAGCCGGCATCGGGCAGTAATACCTTGCACAGTTCGTGGGTGGCCCTGGTGCAATGGATGGTGCCTCGAAATCCCTGTTTGACCAGCGCCGGCAGGTAGCCGGTGTGATCGATGTGGGCATGTGTCAGTACCACGGCGTCGATTGTGCGGGGATCCACCTGGAACGGTGCCCAGTTACGACGTCTGAGTGTCTTCACGCCCTGGTACATGCCACAGTCCACCAGGACCCGATGCCTGTCGTCACTGAGCAGGTACCGCGAACCGGTTACCGTGCCGACGCCCCCAAGAAAGCGCAGTTTCATCCCGATACTCCATAGCCAGTCCTGTATTCATACATCATGGACCGTTTCCCCGAGCCCTGTATTGATCCTGGGCAGGTTTCAGGCCAATCGGATGAACCCGCGCCAGATGCCGGTATCGGATGAGTGTCCCTACACGACCAGCCCCCTGTTGGAGGGCTGGCCGTACAGGCCTCAGAAGTGAAGCACCTGCGGATGCACCAGACGGTCGTAATCCTGGTAGCTCATCCGCATCACATCGCTGTGGTTGCCGGCATTGAACACGATGTGGTCGTCCTCGCGCAGGTGCTCGCTGACGAACACGTCCATGTTGTAGAGGTTGCCGAAGGGCGGCATGGCGCCGGTTTCGCAGTCGGGAAAGGCGGCGTGCAGCTCGTCCTCATCCGCCAGTTCCAGTTGCCTGGCGCCCATGGACTGCTTCAACTGGTCAAGGTGTACCTGATCCGTGGATGGCAGTACCGTCATGAACAGCTTGCCATCGGCCTTGACGATGACGGTCTTGGCGAATTCGCGGCCCGGTACATGGGCCGCCTGGGCGGTCCGCGAGGCATCGATGGTTGGTTCGTGGACCTCCACCTCATACTTCACGGCATTGCTGTCGAGAAAATCCCGAAGTTTCTGGTTAATCATGGTGTTACCCTCCCTCACTCAGGTGATAAAGTCCATGATTTGTGCACCTTTTCAGTCTAGCACGCATGTTGCAGTACCGTTAGCAACGCCCGTAAAGGCCCATACGAGCGCTGGCTGCGGCATGTACGTATACCCGCTGCCCGTATCTGAAAACTCTGTTAGATTCCTAACATGACTACCCCCAGCTACCCCTATCACCTGCAGCCGACCCGGGTACGGGCGGAATTCTTCCGCTTGTTGCCCATCTCCCTGTTTGTCATCGCCTTCGGGGCGGCCTTCGGGCTGGCGGCCACACAGGAAGGACTGGAACCCCTGCAGGCCCTGCTGATGAGTACGGTGGTATTTGCCGGCGCGTCCCAGTTTGCGGCGGTGGACATGTGGGGCGCCGAGGTGTCGCTGGTTCCCATGATGGCGGTGGTGTTTGCCATCAACTCAAGGCACCTGCTGATGGGGGCCTCCCTGTATCCCATGTTGCGGGACATGTCACCCGGACGACGCTATGCGCTGCTGCTGTTGCTCACCGATGCCAACTGGGCGGTGTCGGCACAGGAGTACCAGAACGGCCGTCGCAACCTGGAGGTTATTGTGGGTGGCGGTCTTGCCCTGTGGCTGGCGTGGGTGCTTGGCACCGGTCTTGGGGTCTACTTTGGCGGTCTGCTCAGGGACCCCCACAGCCTGGGGCTGGATATGGTGCTGGGCTGCTTCCTGCTGGCCATGGCCCTGGGTGGGCGGAAAACGCCGAGGACCCTGGTGGCCTGGGCGGTGGCGGCCCTGGCTTCGCTGGCTGCCTGGTACTGGCTGCCGCCAAACACCCATGTGGTGGTGGGCGCGCTGGCTGGTGGGGTTATCGGGTTCTTCTGGCTGGAACCACGCCGGACCATTGACCATGCGGAGGACCAGGCGCAATGACACTGGAAACCTCGACCACCGGAATACTGATCATCATCGCGCTGATGGCGCTGGTGACCCTGGCCACCCGCTGGGGTGGCGTGTTCATCATGTCCTTCGTGCGCATCAATCCCCGAATCGAAAGCTTTATCAACACCATGGCCAGTTCCGTGCTCATCGCCATCATCGTGCCCATGGCGTTCAGCGGTGATGCCGGCGCGATTGCCGCCCTGGTAACGACAGCGGTGATCATGCTGGTCTCGCAACGGGCGCTGCCGGCTATTGGTGCGGGCATTGCCGCCGCGGCACTGATTCGGTTCCTGCTGGGGTAGGGCGCGACCGGTTGCCACCGGCCGCTCCCGTCCATTACTGACGCATGGGCTTCAGGGCGATGGCCCATTTCTCCAGCTCCTCCAGCATGGCCGATGCGGAACCGGTGTGAACGTCCTGGGCCTGAAAGTGCTTGTTGTCGTCGAGCAGATTCCACGCCATCTGCACCATGACCGCCTCCACCATGGGCATCATCCGCACGGTCGTCACCTGTTGTTTGGCGGTCTGGGCGGACTTCAGGCCAGCCCCGGCACCGCCATAGCTCACGAAACCACAGGGTTTGTAGTTCCATTCCTTATAGAGGTAGTCAATGGCATTGACGAATGAGGGTGGCGGGAAGAAGTTGTACTCGGGAATGACGAACACGTAGGCATCGGCCTTTGAAATGGTCTCGGACCACTTCAGGGTGTGTTCGTGCTCGTATTTCTGCATCGCCGGGTGGTTGGGTTCGTCAAACACCGGCAGGTTGTAGTCGGCCAGGTCAACCAGTGTGCTCTCGAACTGTCCCTGCTGGTTGGCGTAATCGTTGAACCACTGGCCGATGGGCGGGCCGATACGACCGGGGCGGGTGCTGCAGATAATGGTCTGGAGCTTCATTGTCATGGTAGGGCTTCCTTTCAGCATGGCTATTGGATGGGGCTTCCCGGATGGAAGCGATGTAACTCCTATCACTATAGCCACTGATTTTCCGGGGCGATAACGAATAGATCCGCCCGATTTGATCAGCCGGTTTGAACATGTCCGGGGAGCGGAACCAGCCAAGCTCCGCCTGAGCAGGTCGCTCATCCTATGCTGGTCATTAATACTTCATGGCGCTGTCATCCGCCCGCCACCGGGCTGTCATTTGAACGGCCTAGCCTTTAATTGGGATTCGTAATTCAACGGCCCGATATATTGGAAGAGGTGATGCAATGACAGCCACATCCGAGCCAGCGGTCATGCTCCATACCGAGGGGCTGGGCGTTACCTATCGCGGGGGCGTGGAAGCCCTGAAACCCACCACCACCGGATTTCACCGGGGGGAATTCACGGTCCTCCTGGGGTTGTCCGGTGCCGGGAAGTCCACCTTGCTACGAAGCCTGAACTGGCTGGTGAAACCCACCGTGGGCCGGGTGGTCTCCTCATCGAACGGTTCCCTGGCGCCGGGTCGGAAGCTGCGTTCGCATCGTCGTAGCACGGCAATGGTGTTCCAGCACCATCAGCTGATTGAACGACATACCGCCCTCGATAACGTGATGACAGGGCGGCTGGCCTATCACAGTACCTGGCGCAGCCTGTTTCCCCTGCCCAGGCGCGACATGGAACTGTCACTGCAGTGCCTGGACCGCGTGGGCCTGGCGGATAAGGCCTTGTCCCGTGTCGATCAACTATCCGGCGGCCAGCAGCAACGGGTGGGTATCGCCCGTGCCCTGGCCCAGGAGCCTGATCTGATCCTGGCCGATGAGCCGGTGGCCAGCCTGGATCCGGCCACATCGCACCGGGTGCTGTCTCTGCTGCGACGGATTTGCCGGGAAGACGGCATTGCCGCCGTGGTTTCCCTGCACCAACTGGAATACGCCAGGACCTTTGCAGACCGGATTATTGGCCTCGCCAACTCGGAAATCGTATTTGATGCCGCCCCTTCGGAGCTGACTGAAACGGAAGTGGGCCGCATCTACCAGGGCGCCGCCACCGGGGCTCCGGAGAGCGGTGACAGACCGGAGGAGTCCTCCCGTAACCACACGCCTGAACCGACATCCACACCATCACTGGAGATTGCACCATGAGAACACTGATTCAACTGATGCTGGCCCTGGGCCTGATGCTGGGTACCGCCCTGTCCCATGCCGCGGACAGTGACCCGGATACACTGAAGGTGGCCCTGCTTCCCGATGAAAATGCCTCCGAGCTGATCAAGCGTAACCAGCCGCTGAAGGATTATCTGGAAGCATCCCTGGGCAAGGATATTGAACTGATCGTCACCACCGATTATTCCTCCATGATTGAAGCCATGCGCTTTGGCCGTATCGACCTCGGCTATTTCGGCCCGCTTTCCTACGTGATGGCCAGGAGCAAGAGTGATATCGAGCCCTTCGCCGCCATGCTGGTGGATGGCAAGCCCACCTATCGCTCCATCCTGATTGCCAATGCCGAGGCCGGCGTGGCGTCCTACAGCGATATCAAGGGCAAGAAGATGGCCTACGGTGACCGGGCTTCCACCTCCAGTCATCTGATTCCGAAAACGTTGCTGCTGGAGCAGGCTGGCCTGGAAGCGGATTCGGATTACGAGGAGCATTTCGTGGGTACCCACGATGCGGTAGCGGTGAACGTGGCCAATGGTAATGCCGATGCGGGCGGTCTGTCGGAAGTCATTTTTGCACATGTGCTGGATCGCGGCCTGATCGATCGCGATGATGTTGTCGTTCTGGGGTATAGCGATGAATACCCCCAGTACCCATGGGCCATGCGTTCCAACCTGGATCCGGAACTGAAGCAGAAGATCCAGGACACCTTCATCGCGATTGACGACCCGGCGATCCTGGACAACCTCAAGGCGGAGGGCTTCGTGGCGATTGACGACGAGGCCTACGATATTGTCCGCAAGCTGGGTGGTCTTCTGAACCTGGATTTCGCGAAGTTATAAGGACATCCTCATGGATTTGAAGTCATCCGGGCCGGCAGCAGTGCTGCCGGCCTCCAGCCAGGAACTCCTGGACCGCCATCGCCAGGCCTGGAAACACAAATTGCTGCAGGCAACTGGTGTACTGGCGGTCATTCTGTTTGCCAGTTGGTACGTGGATCTGCTGGATTTCGGTACCCTGGCGGATGGTATCCCTGCCATTGCGACCCTGATGTCGGAGTCCTTTCCGCCGGATTTTCGCAATGTCATGGACTGGATGTCGCCGCTGCTGGATACCCTGGCCATGAGCATTGCCGGCACTGCCATCGCGGTGACCGCCTCCGTGCCCCTGGCTTTCCTGGCGGCCCGCAACACCTCGCCCCATCCGGTGATCTACCACCTCACACGAACGGTACTGAATGGCCTTCGCTCCATTCCGGAACTGATCATGGGCATTATCTTCGTGGCGGCGGTGGGCTTCGGCGCATTGCCGGGGGTGTTGGCACTGGGACTGCATTCCATCGGTATGGTGGGCAAGTTCTTTGCCGAGGCCATCGAACACGTGGACGAAGCGCCGGTGGAGGCGGCAGAAGCGTCAGGGGCTACCCGTCTGCAGGTGCTGTATCACGCGGTGCTGCCCCAGGTGCTGCCGCAGTTTGCCGACGTGTCCATCTACCGGTGGGAGTATAACTTCCGCGCTTCCACGGTGATGGGCATGGTGGGCGCCGGAGGCATCGGCTTCGAGCTGATGGGCTCGTTGCGGATCATGCAGTATCAGGAAGTCAGTGCCATCCTGATCGTGATCCTGGTGATGGTCACCCTGGTGGATGGCCTGAGTGGACGTCTGCGCAAGCGATTCAAATAGGGAACAACAATGAAGCCAAGGGTTGTGATTACCCATCGGGTCCACGATGCAGTGCTGGAGGACCTGGCACCCCATTGTCAACTGATCACCAACCAGACGCCTGATACCTTGAGCGATGATGAGGTATTGGCGCGGGTCTCCCGGGCGGATGCCATGATGGCGTTCATGCCGGACCGGGTGGGAGAGGACTTTCTCTCCCGCTGTCCGGACCTGAAGGTGATTGGCGCCGCACTCAAGGGATTCGACAACTTTGATGTCGAGGCCTGCACCCGTCATGGCGTGTGGCTGACCTTCGTGCCGGACCTGCTGACCGTGCCCACCGCGGAGCTGACCGTCGGGTTGACCATCGGCCTGATGCGAAACGTTCGCCCGGCGGACCGGTTTGTCCGGTCGGGTCAGTTCCGGGGCTGGCGCCCGGAGTTCTACGGAACCGGCATCGAGGGCTCCACCATCGGCATCATCGGCATGGGAGCGATTGGCCGGGCGGTGGCCAAGCGGCTTGGCGGCTGGGATGCGACTCTGCTCTATTCGGAATCCTCTCGTCTGACGGCGGAGGAGGAAACCAGGCTGGGCCTGTCGTACCGGTCACTGGATGAGCTGCTGTCCGTGTCGGATGTTGTCATCCTGGCTCTGGCGTTGAACGAGGATACGTTGCACACCATCAGCTACGATGCCCTGGATCAGATGAAGCCCGGTACCTTCCTGGTGAATCCCTGCCGGGGGTCGGTGGTGGATGAACAGGCCGTACTGGCTGCCTTGAGAACCCACCGCCTGGCCGGTTATGCCGCCGATGTCTTCGAGATGGAAGACTGGGCCCGGGAAGACCGGCCGCAGGGGATAGACCCCGTCCTGCTGGAGCATCCGAACACGCTGTTCACGGCTCACATTGGTTCTGCAGTGGCCAATGTGAGGCTGGCCATTGAGCGCCGCGCGGCCCGCAATATCCTGGATGCACTGGCCGGGAGGACACCCCCGGACGCAGTCAACAGTCCGGTTTCCCGGTCGCCGGAACAGGAAACGCCATGCTGAACCTGGTCTGGTTACGGAGTCTGGTGTACGTCGTCCGCTATCGCGGATTCCAGGCCGCGGCCCGGGCCCTGGACATTTCCCAGCCCACCGTCTCGCAGCATGTACAGCGGCTGGAGGAGGAATTGGGCATGGTCCTGGTCACCCGCAGTCGCCGGGAATGCATGCCGACGCCCGACGCCAACCGCCTGCTGCCCTATGCCGAGAGTCTGTTACGCCTGGAGGAGCAGGCCAGGGCAGCGATGGTGCGGGATACCCTGCGTGTGGGCGCCAGTTCCAATGTGGGTATCTATCTGCTACAGCCTTACCTGCACAGCTATGGGCAATTGGCTGCGGATCACGGTTACGAACTGCAGATCGACCGCAACCCCATGATCGCCGACCGGTTGCAAAGGGGCGAGATCGATGTGGCGGTCATGGAGTGGTTTGAGCCGGGAGAGGGCCTGAAGTCAGCCACCTGGCGGCAGGAACCACTGGTGCTTATCGTTCATCCGGACAATCCACTGGCGAGGCAGGCGACGATATCCCGCGATCAGTTGGCTGGTCTGTCATTGCTGGGAGGCGAACCCGGCACGGGTACGGGACGGTTGCTGACCCGGTTCTTTGCCGATGGCGGTCCTCTGCCAACGGTCACCATGCAGTTGGGGAGTACCGAGGCGGTCAAACAGGCCGTCAGGGCGGGGCTGGGGATCTCTCTGGTGATGGCCTCCGCCGTTGAGGAAGAGGTCCGGGCAGGCAGTCTGTGCGCCGTTCCCGTCGCCGGTGCCGAATTGCAGAAGGAGGTTTTCGTGACCTGGCGGGAAACCCCGTTCCCCGTGCCGGGCGTGCACCAGTTTGTCGATCACCTGCTGGCCGGTCGTGCCTGAGGCCAAGGTATCCCGATCTCGGACATGTTGCTCCATATCCGCTGGAAGCCTGTCATTCGGCCGACTGATTGACCACACTATCGTGACTGGTCCGAAAATCACCAAGGCAGGAGTTAGCTATGCAAATGCCGGGCTTTTCTTTCCGATTTCCCGTCCTGCTGCTTTTGCTGGTGTCCGTTGGTGTCCTGGCCCAGCCAAATGACCAGCAATACCCGGACGTGATCGACGTACAGGTGACATCAACCGGCGAGAATCGCTACCGCTTCGAGGTTACTCTGTCATCCCCTTACGACACCCCGGAACGCTACGCCGATGCCTTCCGTGTCAAGACAGTGGAGGGGCAGACCCTGGGTGTGAGGGAATTGCTACATCATCACGCCAATGAGCAGCCGTTCACCCGCAGCCTGAACAATGTGGAAATCCCTCCCGGGATCACCGACGTGATTGTCGAGGGTAGGGACCAGGACCATGGCTATGGCGGCGCGGTCAGGCGGGTTGCGGTACCGGACCGTTGAGGCCGGTGGCTGGCATGGGGCAGGGCCGTCATCCGATATAGCGGTATGTTTCATGACAGCCGGTTAACGTCTGACCTTTCTGGCGATATATATCGCAAGCTGAACGATACCGTATACTGTCGTTGACGCGCTGGTCGATCAGTAAATGATCAGCTTTCTTCAGGAAGGAGAGAGCCATGAAAGCCGCAACACTCTGGGTGAGTATCGGAATACTCTGCCTGCTTACTATCCTTGCAACGCCCGTCCGGGCCACGCTCATTACCTTTGAGGATCTTGATCCCTACGTCTGGCATTGGGAAGAGCGTGACCTCGGCGATGCCTGGGAGCAGTCCCAGGTCAACTATATGCCCCTCACCCACCAGTACGCCCATCTGGGCGTGTCCTTCGGTGAGGGCGACCCGGTGGACATCGCAAGCTATCCACCCATAGGTAACAACCTGGGGGCAGCTATCCTGCCTGACACCCGGTTCGCCGTATCGGGAAATCAGGCGGTGCATAGCTGGTACCAGCCGGGTTTCTTCGATTTCCGGTTTATCGGGGATGACCTGCCGGATTACGTCAGTTTCCATGTCAGCTCCGTTCCCGGTCCGATGTACGCCAGGGTCACCCAGAGCAATGGGGTTGAGCAGAGCATTAACCTGGGCTATGAAATCGAGGATGGTGAACTGACGGTTTTCGATCCCCCGCCCTTCAGGGAGAAACTGGCGTTCCATGGGGAGGATATTGAGGAAGTCCATATCGGCAGCTTCTACGGCCATCGGTCAACACCGGTGATCATGGACGACCTGTACTTTGGCTCCTCGGCCCCGGTGCCGGAGCCAGCCACCATACCGTTGCTCCTTGCTGGCGTGATGGGGTTGGGACTATTGGTTATGCGACGACTTTGACCTTGGCCCGTGGTTACCGTATGAAGGAGGCGAGCCGGTAAATTCTTACCGCGATTTGTTGAAGCCCGCCACGGAGCCACTGCATGACCGATGCCATTGATTTTGCCCCCCGGTTTTCCCTGGAGCGTCCCTACAACCGCCTTGCCAGGGAGGATGACCCGTCCGGTTTCAGCCTGAAGGTCTGTGGTATCGGGAAGCTGGAGAACCAGCTGGAGAGCGACCGGGGGCGGATCATCAACTCGGCGGCGGTACGGCGGCTGCAGCAGAAAACCCAGGTGTTCCCCCTGGAGCGCAATGCGGCGGTGCGCAGCCGCCTGACCCATTCCCTGGAGGTGCAGCAGACCGGTCGGTACATTGCCCGTACGGTGTTCAAACGATTGGGCCGGAACGCTGAGCGCTATGGCCTTCAGGGGCTGGACCGTGCCGTGGAAACCCTGGTGGAAATGGCCTGCCTGATGCACGATGTGGGCAACCCGCCCTTTGGCCACTTCGGCGAGGCGGCCATCTCCCGCTGGTTCTCGGACAACCTCCCGGACCTTGAGCCGTTCGCCGGGGACGCCGACAGCGGCCCTCTCAGGGAACCGTTGCTCCGGGAGTTGTCCTGTTTTGAAGGCAATGCCCAGGCCATGCGGCTGATCAGCCACCTGCAGAAACTCAACCTGACCTACGTCCAGGCCGCCAGCATCTTCAAGTACACCCGTGAGGCGACGGAACCCAAGCCCGGGAAAGAGGACCCGCTTCATTATCTCAAGAAGAAACCGGGTTACTACTTCTCGGAAGCGGGATTCATATCGGACATGCAACAGGCCCTGGGGATGGAACCCGGGCACCGTCATCCACTGGCCTACATCATGGAGGCGGCGGACGACATCTCCTATTGCCTGGCGGATCTGGAGGACAGTGTCGACAAGGGCATCATGACGTTTCCGGCCATGGCGGAGGCACTGACATCGGCGTTTGCCGAGTTGCGGCCGGACGATCACCAGGAACGCCACTTCCGGGACCCGAAAAAGGATAGGTCCTTTGCAGAACTGGTGGACGGCGCCCTGAAAATGGCCAGGGCGGAGCCCATCAATGCCGACCACGAGTTCTTTGTCTGGTTGCGGGTCAACCTGATCCATCCGCTGGTGGACCATGCCGCGGGCGCGTTTCTCGACAATATGGAGGATGTCTTCCACGGCCGCCTGAACCGGGCGCTACTGGAGGACGAGTCTCCCTGTCACAGTGTCATCGATACCCTGAAGCAGGTGGCGGTACAGAAGGTGTTTTCGGTGCCGGAGGTGGAAACCCTGGAGCTGCAGGGGTACTGCATCATTTCCGGTCTGCTGGAGCACTACCGGCCGCTGTTGGTGCTGCCAAGAGCGGATTTTGGCCGGCTGGTGGCGGGTGACCGCAAGGGGCTGCTGGTGGAGAGTCGGCTGTTCAAGCGCCTGCCCGACAAGCATGTCAGGGCCTACCTGACACTGAGGGAAAACACCCCGGACGATGCCAGCGACGAGCTGTGGGAACGTTACTGCCGCTGTCGCCTGATGCAGGACATGGTCAGCGGCATGACGGACCAGTTTGCGCTGGATGAATTCCGGACCCTGTCCGTGATGGAACCCCTGTAGCGTTTGGGAATCCCTCAGTCGTAACTCTCGGTTTCCAGGCGGAAACCCAGAGGCTGGACCTGGCCGGCGACCGCGTCCAGCATGCCCGAATGACCGCAGGCGTAAACCAGTGTATCCCGGGGGCTCAGTCCGTGGTGCTCCAGAACGTCCTCCACCAGCGTGTCGACACGACCGGTGTGTCCTGTCCACCCCTGGTTCCGGGCCTCGTCCGGCCGGCTGACGGTGGGCAGGTAGGTCAGCAGGTTGGGGTGGGCCTTTGCCAGTGCCGCCAGTTCCTCCCGGTAACCGAACTCATCCTGGTAGCTGGCGCCGTGCATCAGCAGGAGGCGGTGGCCCCGCAGCCCGCGATGCAGGTAGTCCCGCACCATGCTGATAAACGGGTTGATGCCGGTGACCGTGGCAATCATCAGGTGGTTCTGCACCCCGTCCTCGAATCGCAATCCCCCTTTGGGGGTGCCCAGGGTCAGCGAGTCTCCCACCTGAAGGCCTTGCAACCGCTCGGACATCCGGCCACCGGGGGTGAGTTCCACGAAGAATTCCAGGAACGGCTCATGGGGAGCGGACACGATGGAGTAGGACCGTCGCAGGTCGCCCAGCCCCACCTTGACCGACTGGCCTGGCGAAAACCCGAACCCCGCCGGTCGGGAGGCCCTGAACACGATCAGGTCCGGGGTGACCTCCCGTCGTTCGATCACCGGTACAGCATCGCTGGTGTTGGCCGGCGGCACATCGCCTTGGACGGAATCCCGGGCGTCCGGCTGTACGGCATCCGCTGACTGCCCTGGCAGGTCGGGCGGGCCTGGTTCCGGAGTCGATGTCGCAATGGTGCGCTGCTCATGGTGTTGCAACCAGGCCAGCATTCGCCAGGTCTGTTCCGACCTGCGCCGGCCAATGTCGTGCAGGGTCGAACGCAGGGCGTCGTCACTGCATCGGGACTGGCGCTGGTTCAGTCTCTCCACCTCCGTCAGCGCCTGTCGGGTAGCCTGGCGTGCCCGGGAGAGGTCCGACTCCGTGGTCATGGCGGTTATTTCTTGCGGGTCAGGGTGCAGATGGCACCGGGTTCCTCCACCCGCATGACCAGGCTTTCGCTGGCAAACATCTGGTGATGGATACCATCGTTGGAGGAATAGCCGGTCATCAGGTCCTGACCGATAATGATGCGGCCAACCCGGGGATCCAGCAGTACCCCACCTTCGATTTCCGCCTTGAAGACGCCCACCTCACACAGCCGCTTCAGGTGTTCGAGCTGCAACATGTCGGTGCCCTCGTACCGGCGGAACAGCAGGTTGTACCAGGACGGGGACAGGGCCAGCGCATAGGGGCCGTGGAAGCCATTCTCATCCAGGTGGTTAACCGCAGCGAGCACATTGTTGAGGGCCTGTTCCACCTTGCTCCAGTCGTCGCACTTGACCTCGTTGCGGCCCTTGGCGGTGAGCAGGCCTTCCAGCCCGAAATCCGGCTGGCCGTAGTAGATGAATTCCTCTTCCCGGCGGGCTACTGCCTCGGCGGCGTCCTCCACGGAGCGGAGGTCCAGGGGCTGACCCATGGACTCGTGACCCTCGATCCGGCGGACGCTCAGGCCAAAGCTCTTGCGCAACATGGGAATGGCGCTGGCGCGACTGAGCACGGCACCGGCTTCTTCCGGCGCGGGCTGGCGGCAGTAGTCCTCTTCTCCCACCTCAATGGCGGTCAGACCCACGCCGTAGGGACCGTCCACTTCCAGGAAGCGGCGCCCGGTAAGAACCTCCCGGGCTGCGCTAACGGCGGCTTCGTCAATCCGTTCCCAGATCTCTTTTGAAAAGCAGGCATTTCCCCGGTTGAGATAGTTCATGGCGTTTACTCACCCTTCATGGAACCGATGGTGAATTTGTTCAGCGACCTGGTGGAGGAGGTGTCCTGGCTTGCGCCGCTGAGGTTGGCATCCTCTTCCTCCGCCTCGAGGATCGGCTTGGTGCTATAGAGGTAGATGTCCATCTGGGCGGAGAAATCCGGATGGTTGCGTCGCAGCCACTCAAGCACCATGCAGGCGTGTTCGATCTCCTCCCGCATGTTGTGGAGCAGCAGGCCCTTGAGTTCCTCGTCGGTGGTGGCGTCCGCCCGTTGCTGGTACCAGTCGACTGCCTCCAGCTCTTCCTGTACGGAAACCAGGGCGCGATGCATGTCCCGGGTCCGGTCGGTCAGTTGCTCAATGGGCTCATGATAACTGTCGCTTGCACCTGCCATGTTGCTCTCCGTAACGAATACGCGGTGAATTCATGGTGGAAAGATGTTGCGTGTACCTATTGAGCTTATGCCGGGAAGGTGTGATTTCAAGGTGGACAGGTCTGATGTTGCCAAGGTGCAATAAATCGGGCTTTTGTGACGTCTTTAATAACGGAGCCCCGGGCGGGCCGGGGCTCTGAAGGGCTGATTGGGCACGTTGTACCGTTTGGGTCCGGTTTCAGGAGGCCAGTACGGCGCCGGTGACCGCCAGGGCAGCGCCAATGCCGCGGGTGATGCGGTTGTCGGCCTTCATCAGCAGGGCGCCCAGGCCACTTCCCGCCAGGGTGATGCCCAGCGTGGCAATGGAGAAACCGGCCATGTAGGCAGCCAGGGTGGCACCCGCCGGCATCTCAGCGCCATGGGCGAAGCCGTGGCAGATCATGAAGGCCCCCACCAGCGTGGCGCCGACCACCGCAGGCAGCTTTGCCAGGGTGGCAATGAGGATGCCCGCTACCAGCACGGACAGGGTAATGCCCATTTCCGCGAAGGGCAGACCCAGGCCGCTGAAGGCCAGCACTGCACCCAGCAGCATGCCGCCGATGACGAACAGCGGCGTACCGCGTTTCATGACGGTGGACTGGCGTATGCTCCAGAAGCCGATGGCCGCCATGGCCAGCAGGTGGTCCAGGCCCATCAGTGGGTGCAGCAGACCACTGAGAAAGCCGCCTTCGGCATGCCCGGGATGGGCCATTGCGGTGGTGGCGGTCAGCATCAGTGCGATAGTGATCAGGATTTTCTGACTTGGTTTCATAGTGTGTCTCCAACCTGTTTGGATCTGTTGAACTCCGTTAATGCCGCGTGTCGCCAATAGCCCTGGTCAGGGCAGGGAGGACGGGGTGCGAGGCGTGCTCCCGGTGATGCCGGGGATACGCCAGATCACCCTTCCCAGCACCTGTTCCCGGCGGATGGCCCCCAGGGCCTCGGTACTGGTACTACTGGCGGCATTATCACCCGCCAGCGACAGGGCTCCGTCCTGTCCAATGCCTATCACGCGCTTGATAATGCGCCCGTGAATGGCGTGCTCCACAACGACGACATCGTTTACCCGCAGGGTCTGAGCGCGATGCCTCAGGGTCACGACGAAGGAACCCGCTGTGAGGTCCGGCAGCATGCTGTCACCGGTTACCCGGTAGAGTTTCAGTCGCATCAGTCCAGTTTCGGGTAGACCACAGTTTCCTGGGGCGGATATGGACAGGTGGCCCGAAAGGTGCCCACATCCTTGGTGGTCCAGAAAGCCTCGGCGAATTCATTGACCAGGGCCAGCAGCTTTTCGCCCTTGTCCCGTTCGATGCCCTGCTTGCAGGCGGAACCGGCAAGCATGATGTTGTGGACCAGCTCGCTGGCATCCGGGTACTTGTCGAACTGGGGTTGTTTGAAGTAGTCACCCCAGATCACCCGTACCTCATGCTTGGCCTTTTCGGCGTGATCCTCCTTTTCCCGCACCAGGCGGCTGAGCTGGGCCTGGTCGGCCACCGTCAGCGAATCCTTGGCGTCCAGGTCGGCGATCAGGTCCATGAAGCGGATAACGCTGAGTGCCGCGATCTGGGCGCCGATGGGATCGTAGATCTTGCAGGGGATATCGCAGTGGGCGGCGACGGTTTCCACGCCAACCTTACGGTCATACCATGCCAGTAGCTTGCGTATCATGAGGCGCTCCTTCTGTTTTGCTGGGTAATAAGTTAAATACACTTAAAAGCAAATGTGAATCAATAGCATTTAAAGTCTATAGAAACTTGGGGAAGTATGCCAAGGGTGTTTGTCGGAACCGGTTTCTTCGACCCCTTACAAACTCAATGTAGTCGATGTGGTCGTCAGTAAGATGATCGTTATTTAATGGTTTTGGCATCCTGTGACTGAAGGCCTGGCGGAATCGCAGGTAGAAGGTGCTGTTGTCGACCTCGCCCCATGGTAACGACCATATTCCCGCAGGGTTTGCTGGATACTACCGACCAGCCCGTAGTTGGGGTAGGGGGTGTGATTCTCTCTGTGTTCCTTGCTATCGCGATACAGAAAAGCCATAGGGCGGCTGCCCTATGGCTTTGGTGTGTACCGGGGGCATTCCGATAACGTTTCAGAGCTTCCGGCGACGGGCCGCCCCCAGGCCCGCCAGGCCGAGTCCCAGCAGGGCCAGGGTGCCCGGTTCCGGCACGTGGGCGACGGACTGGATGTAGACGGCCAGATCGTTCACATCCTTGTCGGAGCCGGGGTAGTGAAGGTCTTCCCAGGAGACAATGTAGTCATCCTCCGCCCAGGGGGTGGCACCAAGCCCCGGCAGATTCAGTACATCCGTACCATTGCCCTTGAAGGCGGCCATCTGGTCGGAACCGGCGGGATTGAGGGCGCTGTCCGAGTAGAACATGGTTCCTCCGCTGCCCAGGTACAACCCGAACTGGTCGCCGGTAAAGTCGATCAGGGTGTCAACGCCGCCGGTAAACACGGAGCCGTCGCCGGCAATGGTCAGGTCGACCTGATCCGACGGTGAGTCCGAACCCGCGAAGAGTTCCACATAGCTGGCCGGATTATCCCGGTCATAGATGCCAAAGGTATTGGAGCCGCTCCTGCCGGCCAGTTCCAGGATCAGGGTGGTCGTGGATCCGCCCCCGACAATGTTCCAGTAGCTGTCAAAGGCGTCGTCCAGCTGGTCCGCATTGGCGTCAACCGATGCACCAAGAAGGTTCAGACGTACATTAAGATCGTTCCCCGTGGATTCAACAACGACGGCGCTAGCGGCGCCCGTCCAGGCAGACAGCGCAACTGCCGCGGCGATCAGTTTCGTTTTCATGGCAATTCTCCAGTTGTTAAGCACCGTATCCATTAGCTTGATTTCACAACCAGGCTGTCTCCACTTCCGTACTTCAGAGATCCTTGGCTTTGTCTGGCAACCCGATGAGGTGGGCTGGATGTAATGGCCAGAGGATGTTCAGGCCATTTGTCATTCTGTTAAGCGATAATCGTGCCTATGCTAAAAATCATTAATAAACAATGAATTGTGGGTCTATGGAGCTGAAGGCGGCGCAAAGCACTTCGACAGTTAAGGCCCAGAAGTAGGCCATAAAGCGTCACCACTATAGGGGGGTTATGGAATGGTGAAATATTGATGTTATTAAAATAAAATAAAAAACAAACATTTAATGGCTTTGTTAGTGGCAGGTGCATATTGCCAATGCTTGGAAAGCTCATCGACATGTATTATTTAAATTCTTGTTTGTTTTGAGGACGGATGCTTGATTTTGGTGCCACCAGGTGATCTGGGAATCGATTATCTGGCCCCTGCCCGTACCGGAACCCGGGAAACCGTTCCCATGGCATCGGCAATCGATTATGGTTGATTCAGGGAACCGGTCAGCGACAGTCGCAGCGTCCAGCGCCGGTGGCTTTACCAAGTCTGATACCGGGGTGGATGTATGACCGGAACCGTAAACAACCCTGAAGTCCCCAACTCTGTCTACAGGACCCTCCTCGAGTCCACCAAGGCAATTCCCTGGAAGATCGACTGGAAAACCATGCAATTTGCCTATATCGGCCCCCAGATTGAGCCGCTTCTGGGATGGGCGCCGGACAGCTGGGTGAGTGTGGAGGACTGGGCTGAGCGCATGCACCCGGATGACCGTGAGTGGGTGGTGAATTTCTGTGTGTCCCAGTCTGAATCCGGCATTGATCATGAAGCCGATTATCGTGCCCTGACCCGTGATGGCGGCTATGTGTGGATCCGGGACGTCGTCCATGTATTGAGAAATGACGATGGTGAGGTGGAAGCCCTGGTCGGCTTCATGTTCGACATCAGCGAACGGAAGAAGACCGAGCAGGAACTGGCGGCGCTCCAGCAGCAGTTGGAGGAGTACTCCTTCAAGGATGGTCTGACTGGAGTCGCCAATCGGCGAATGTTCGACAGGGTGATGGAGGAAAGCTGGAACGATGCCCTGCGTCGCCGGCAGTCACTGTCGATGCTGCTGCTGGATATTGATTTTTTCAAGCAGTACAACGACCTTCATGGGCACCTGGCAGGGGATGAGTGCCTCCGCCGTGTCGGTCGGGTCCTGCAGTCCGCAGCGCGACGCTCCAGGGATTTCGTGGCCCGTTTTGGCGGAGAAGAGTTCGTTGTGGTGATGCCGGAAACCGACAGGAGTGCTGCAACCAAGGTGGCCGAACGCTGCCGTACCCTGTTGTTGAAGGAACAGATTCTCCACGGCGCATCCGGGGCGGGGCAACTGGTCACGGTCAGCATCGGCCTGGGCACCATCATTCCGGGGCGTGACGACAACCTGACCGATTTCCTCAAGCGGGTCGACGAACGCCTGTATCAGGCCAAGAGTGAAGGCCGGAATCAGGCGGTCGGGTAGCCGGTCATGGTGCCTTCTTTCAGTACTGGGTAGTCTCTGAGCTACCAAAGTCAGACTGGTATTAGTGAAAGCCTCATTCAGGAATGAACATTCACTTTATTTAATTCCGCTTCATAATATTGGATGAAATGATGATGGCTTCATATTTTGGGTTCATTCTCTATGTGCCGGAAATCACACATTCCTGCTCATTTATGACCTGAGGTTTCGGCTGTTACTGGATTTCGGTTTTCCTGTTTCCTCTGGTCCGATGTGGCGACTAATGTGTCGTATTTGTGTCCATTAATTTGCATTTCCCCCCTCTGTCAGCATTTATACAGGCGCCGGGCGTAATGCCCGATGTCCCAACGGATATTAATGAAAGCTTTTAAGGAAACTTCGCATGAAGCGTCGGGGAAACGTTATGGATATCATTGGAAGGAAACGAATAAGGAACCTGGGCAGCGCTTTTGTGCTCGGTGGACTGGCTGTTCTGGGGGCCGCCCCGGTCTTTGCCGACAACCCGCTGGTGTCACATGTGTACACCGCTGATCCGGCGGCAACGGTTATCGATGGCAGGGTCTATGTTGTGGTCACCCACGACCAGGAAGGCCAGACTGATTACAGCCAGTTGGTTGACTATTACCTGTTTTCATCGGATGACATGGTCAACTGGCAGGACCACGGGATCATCTGGAATTCCCGTGAGGACTCTTCCTGGGCCAATCTCGCCTATGCACCGGATCTGATAGAGCGCAATGGAAAATTCTATCTGTATTTCCCGGATGGTGGCGGTAGCATTGGCGTTGCCGTGGCGGACAATCCGGAGGGGCCCTACCGCGATCCCATCGGTCGCCCGCTGGTGGACAGGAGCACACCCAACGGCAACGTTGAATGGATCTTTGATCCTGGTGTTTTCATTGATGATAACGGCCAGGCCTACCTGTATTTCGGTGGAGGCGGTCCCGGCAATGCGCGGGTCATTCGCCTCAGCGACGACATGATCAGCACCGAGGGTGCAGCCGTGAACATCAATGCTCCGAATTTTTTCGAAGCGTTGCACATGCACAAGCACAACGGTACTTACTATCTGTCGTATTCCACCAATTCGACCGGGGGCATGAGTATCGACTACATGACCAGCAATGATCCGATGCGCGGCTTCACCTACCGTGGCACGGTGCTGGACAACCCATGGGAAAACAATAACAACAATAACCATCAATCGATTGTCGAGTTCAAGGACCAGTGGTACATCTTCTACCACAACCGGGCCGTGGCTAATGCCCGGGGTGCGAGTACCTATCAGCGCTCGATCAATGTTGATCGTCTTTCCTACAATAGCGATGGTTCCATTCGTCGTGTGAATGCCGGTCCTGCTGGCGTGCCGCCGGTCAGGAACGTGGACGCATTCGCCGTCAACCAGGCGGAAACCTTCGACCAGCAAAGCGGCATAAAAACCGAGCCCGCGAAAGAGGGTTCCCAGAACCTGATGATGAGCTATGGCGACTGGGTGAAAATCTCGAATGTGGATTTTGGCGATGGTGCCAATGAGATCAGGGCCCGGGTTGCGACAGAAGGCGGATCCTCCATGGAGGTCGTGCTGGACGACGTAAACAGCCAGCCTTTGGTATCCATGCAACTTGACGCGACCGGAGGATGGCAAACCTGGCAGACCCAGTCCGCCTCTTTCGACACCGTTACTGGCGTTCATGACGTGTACCTGCGTTCCACCGCCTATCACAACCTGGACTGGTTCCAGTTTGCCGGAGTCGAGGGTCCGGTCATCGAACCGGATCAGCCCCGGGGCAAGTTCCTCGGTAACATTGTCGACAACAGCCGGACGCGCTTCACGGAGCTCTGGAACCAGGTGACGCCGGAGAATTCAGGCAAGTGGCAATCGGTGGAGCCCAGCCGTGACCGCTACAACTGGAGCGGGATGGATCAGGGCTATAATTTTGCCAGGGCGAACGGTTATCCATACAAGGCCCACACCTTTGTATGGGGCAATCAGGAGCCGGCCTGGCTTGGCTCAATCCCCAACGATCAACGCGCCCAGGAGGTGGAAGAGCTGATTCGCGACACCTGCCGCCGGTATCCCGACATGGAAATGATCGACGTGGTGAACGAGCCGATCAGTGCCCCATCCAACGCCCGCTGGGGCCTGGGTGGCAGTGGTGCCACCGGCTGGGACTGGGTCATCCGGTCCTTCGAGCTGGCTCGTCAGTACTGCCCGAACTCCAAATTGCTGCTGAACGAGTACGGCATTATCAATGATCGTCGCAAGGCGACCGAATACCGCCAGATGGTGGAACTGCTTCGTGATCGCGGGTTGATCGATGGCGTTGGTCTGCAGTCGCACTCCTTCAGTATCGTGGACTATCCCGCCAGCACCTTGCGCAGCAATCTGGACTATATCGCGGAAGCCGGTGTTCCGGTGTACATCTCGGAATGGGACGTAGACGCTGCCAGCGACCAGGAGCAATTGCGTCAGTATCAGCAGAAGTTCCCGATTTTCTGGGAGCACCCGTCGGTTGTGGGTGTCACGCTCTGGGGCTACATCGCGGGTGAGACCTGGATGGACAACTCTGGCCTGATGTACGGTAACGGTGTTGAGCGTCCGGCGTTGTCCTGGCTCAAACAGTACGTCCGCCAGTCTGCCGATCCCACACCACCGGGCGACGGTAATGGTGGGGTGGTTGTCCGGGCCAGGGGCACCCAGGGTGACGAACACATCAATCTGGTGATCGGTGGTGAAGTTGTCGCGGATTGGACCATTGGTACCAGTCCTGCGGACTATGTCTACCGGGGGAGTGCGTCCGGTGATATCCAGGTCCGGTTCGACAACGACGCCAGCGGCCGCGACGTTCAGGTTGATTACATTAACGTCAACAACGAAACCCGCCAGGCCGAGAACATGGAATACAACACCGGCGCCTATCGTGGTTCCTGTGGCGGGGGTTCCTATTCCGAGTGGCTGCACTGTAACGGCGCCATCGGTTTTGGCACCACCGACGACTGTTTCAGCGGTAGTTGTGGCCAGCCGGCCTTTCAGCGTTCTGACGTCACAAACCGGGAGCGTCGATAGGCTTCAGGTTATTTGACCACGGATAAGGCGCATGGGGGATGGCCTCCCCCGTGCGCCTTTTTTGTTGTCGGTTACCTCCCTTCGTATCTTCTGTTCGTTTCTGCAAGCTTTGCTGTCAGTTTTTTGGAATGGTTGCCCGTTCCTGGGAAGTCTAGTCTGTTCTTCAATAGATACAGGACA
The DNA here is from genome assembly GCF_036224885.1 of Marinobacter sp. OP 3.4. NCBI lineage: Bacteria > Pseudomonadati > Pseudomonadota > Gammaproteobacteria > Pseudomonadales > Marinobacteraceae > Marinobacter > Marinobacter sp. OP 3.4. Next base: position 152,614 of record NZ_JAVVLT010000032.1, on the reverse strand, counting down.
GGAGACAGCGGCATGAACATACTGATCGTACTGGCCCATCCGGAACGACAGTCTTTTAACGGTGGTCTGGCGGATGTGGCCGCAGCGACCCTGCAGGAGCAGGGGCATGAGGTCCTGCTGGACGATCTTTACGGTGAAGGTTTCGACCCGGTGGAGCGTCCGGATTTCTACCCCCGGCGTGATGCGGACTACTTCGCCCCCCTCACCGAACAGCGCCGTCACTATGAACAGGAGGCCCTGCCCGAGGATATCCAACGGGAGATCCGTCGGCTGGAGTGGGCGGACCTGCTGATCCTGCAGTTTCCGCTCTGGTGGCACGCCCAGCCCGCCATCCTGAAGGGCTGGTTCGACCGGGTGCTGGTCTATGGCGGGCTCTATTCCGGCCAACGTCGATACGACCGGGGGCATTTCCGGGGCAAAAGGGCGATCTGCTCCGTGACCGCCGCCTCACCTGAGCAGGCGTTCATGCCATACGGCCGCGCGGGCAACATGGTGGAGTGGCTCTGGCCGGTTCACTCGTCACTGTATTACGTGGGGTATGACGTGTTACCGCCCCAGGTCACCTACGGGGTCCAGGGTGGTGGTATCCGTTATCAGGATGAGTCCGTGTTCCTTGACCACCTGGAACAGGCCAAGAGTGACTGGGGTGCCCGCCTGGCCGGGTTGGACGGGGAAAGTGCCATCCCCTTTACCGGTTGGGATGACTGGGATGAGCAGGGAATGTTGAGGCAGCAACATCCGCAGCGGTGGCGGTTGTAAGGTTGCTGTCCCGGAACCAAAAACCGGGCGACGGATAGACCGTAGCCCGGTTCGGACCCTCAGACTACGGAGTCCGCAAGTGACAGTACTGCGGTTTTCAGGAACTGACGCCTGGGAGGCACAGATGCCCCGGTACTCGGAGATATTCCGGTCGGACTCTTGGCGGACTGATGTCCGCTGATTGTCGGTGGCGTTGATCGGGGGGCAACAGAGAAACGGGCCATGGTGAACCATGACCCGTTGAGGCTGACAGGGAAAACCAGCCGGATACGATCAGTCCTATATGACTAGGTTTTCGGTACGTCCCTGCTCAGTAGGGGCAGGTGCCGCGATACTCGGAAATCCGGTATTCGGACTCGTGGTCAGGCCCGCAGAGGAACTGGTTGTAACGCTGATCCTGGTCCAGATGCAGCTTCATCCAGGACACACCGAGCCGGCCGAGTTCGTCGTTGTAACTGTTGTCACCATTACCGCAGTAGTGGCTGCCATTGTTGAGCTCGAAGAAGGCCTTGTCGGTGGAATCCGGGATCGCCTCGTAGAACGGGTCAGAATGGCTACCCACCGGTGCGATAATGTCGGACTCACAGGCGAAGATCAGCGTTGGCGTCTCGATATCCCGGAAGCGGAAGCTGGAAGTGTCCCAGGGGGCCAGTGGAATGGCCGCCTGGATACGGCCCTCGGACGCCACCCGCAGGGTGCCGCCACCGCCCATGGACCAACCAATGACGCCCAGGCGGCTGGTGTCGATCATGCCGCTGTAGGGGCTGGTGCTGCTGCCGTTTTCCTCAATCAGATAGTCCAGTGCGTTGTTGATCTGGGTGGCACGACTGGGTGGCTGGTCAAAGCCACTGTTGGTATCGATGGTCATGACCACGAAACCGTAGGAGGCCAGTTTCGGGCCCCACCACTCGATGGAGGATTCGGCGGAGACAAAACCCGGTATCACCACCACGGCGGCCATGGTGCCGCTGGTACCCGTGGGATAGTGCACGGTGCCACCACCGAAGCCGCCCACAAAACTGGACACGTTGTCGGTCTGCACGGAATAGGGGCCACTGGAGGCCTCCAGGAAGGACACCGTGGGATCCGGGCCGCGCTGGTAACCGCAGTCGCTGGTGCAGCCGTCACCACCATCGTCACCGCCACCACCGGCGGCGAAGGCAGACGCGGATAGCAGGAGGGAGCCGGCTGCGATCAGCGACCGCAGCGGGTTGTTGGCAAGATGCTTAAACATATTGTTGTTCCTGTTTGCAGTACTTTATTGGATTTGTTGTCGGGGAACCGCATTCCCCGAGGCAAACCGTATCCCCGTGGTTACGGAATGGGCTTTCACAAACTGGCACCCGAACGTGCATCGATCACGGATAAGTAAGGGCGGGGTACCCGAAAAGCCTGAAGGCGTTGAAGTGAGCTTGTGGGGTTACTTTCCGGATGGGGCATGTCAAAACGGTAATGACGTCGTGGTTGAGGACAGGGAGTGGGCGCACTGGGTTATAGTAGGTGCAGGAATTAACGAATCCCAATAGCCCGAGCAGGAGCCACAATGCCCCAGACAACCCGCAAGACGGTGGCGGCGTCCGCCATCGACAAGCACGTCTACAAGGTCTTTCCCAACGACATGAATGCCCAGGACACGGTGTTTGGCGGCATGATCATGGCCAAGTGCGACCGCCTGGCGCTGGTGGTGGCCGAGCGGCATTCGGCGCGGGTCTGTGTCACGGCCGCAGTGGACTCGATCCATTTCCGGGCCCCGGCCAAGGGCAACGATACCCTGCTGTTCAGCCTGTCACTGAACCGGAGCTGGGGGTCGTCCATGGAAATCGGCGCGAGGGTCGAGGCGGAGAACAGCTACACCGGTGACGTCCGGCATATCCTCTCCGCCTTCTTTACCTTTGTCGCCCTGGATGATGACGGCAAGCCGGTGGATGTACCGGCGGTCATTCCGGAAACCGACCACCAGAAGCGTCGTTACGACAACGCCGAAATCCGCCGGGAAGGGCGGCTGGCCACCCGGGAGCGGCTGTCCCGGTAACGATCACTCCGTCCACTGCGGTCTTGCCGGCAACTGGTCCAGCCAGCGCTGGCCACGACGGGAGGCGATACCATCGGCCCAGCGGGTGGTTTCCGGCAACCGGTAGCGGGTGACGCAGGCCATTACATAATGGATGGCCGTGGGCAGGCTGATCCGGTGTCCCGGTGATATGTAGAGCGGTTTCACACCCTCGCGGGTGCGCAGGACCGCACCGATGGTGTCGCCCCGATCCTCGAGTGCGGTCCAGCCCCCTTTCTCCTCCGGCACCGGGCCATGGCGACCGGTCAGCCGGCTCTTGCCCACGCCGATGGTGGGCAGGCCGCTGAGGATGCCGGTGTGGGACGCCACGCCCAGCCGCCGGGGGTGGGCGGTGCCCTGGCCGTCACAGAGCAGGAGGTCCGGTTTGCGGCTGAGTTTGCCAAGGGCTTCCAGGATCACCGGGCACTCCCGGAACGACAGCAGGCCGGGAATGTAGGGCATGGGTACCGGCTGGCGGGCGATGGCATGGTCCACGGGTTTCAGGTCCGACAGCCGCAGGACCACGATGGCTGCCCGGGCAATGTCCGGGCCCTCGAAACCCACGTCCACGCCGGCCACGGTAGTGACCATGGGCAGATCGTCCCGGGTAATCACCTCGCCGGCGGCCTGTTGCTGGAGTCTGATGGCCTGCTGTGGCGTCAGGTCCTTCCATTCAGCGGTTGGATCGTGCATTGGGGTTCCTTATCCTGCGCGGTAGACACTCAACGATACATCACACAGGAGGCGACATCATGAATCAGGTACTGATCACCGGCGCCAACCGGGGCATCGGGCTCGAGCTGGCCCGGTTGTACGCGGCCAATGGCTGGCAGGTCATTGGCGTCTGCCGGCAATCTTCCACCGAGCTGGAGGAGACAGCAGCCCGTGTCATTGACCGCATCGACATAACCCGGGAGGCGGACGTGCTGGAGCTGAAACAGGCCCTGGCCGGCGAGCAGATCCACCTGCTGATCAACAATGCCGGGCTGCTGCAGGATGAGCAACTGGGAACCATCGACTTTGACTCCATCCGCACCCAGATGGAAGTCAACGCCTACGGCCCGCTACGGGTGGTGGAGGCCCTGGTGGACCTGATCCCGGAGGGCGGCAAGATTGCCAATATCACCAGCCGCATGGGGTCCATTGCCGATAACGACTCCGGCGGTCGCTATGGCTACCGGGCGTCCAAGGCGGCCCTCAATGCCTTTGGCAAGTCGCTGTCGGTGGACCTGAAGCCCCGGGGCATCGCCGTGGCCCAGCTCCACCCGGGTTATGTGAAAACCCGAATGGTCAACTTCGGCGGCCTGATCTCCCCGGAGGAAGCTGCCCGTGGCCTGGCGGATCGTATCGACGCCCTGAACCTGGAGAACACCGGCGGCTTCTGGCACAGCAACGGTGATGAGCTGCCCTGGTAACGGTCAATGCTCCCGGGCCGACCGGGATGCCGGTGCCGGTCGCCGGGTGGGCAGGTTGGCCCAGACGATCACCACCAGCAGCATTGCGGAACTCACCACCACGTAGATCACGGCGGGAATGGAGAGGTAGGCCCGTTCCAGCAGCCCGGCAATGACCAGGGCCAGCAGGGTGTTCTGGATGCCCACCTCAATGCAGATACTGGTGCTCTGGGCCCGGTTGAGGCGGAACAGCCGGGCACTGACAAATCCGATGGCCATGGTGCTGGCGCACAGGGCGGTGACCACGGCGCCGGCCTGCTGGCTGTAGGCCACGAAGGTCTGGTATTCCTTGGCCAGCACCGCGACAATCATCAGCGACAGCAGCACGAAACCGCTGGCCTTGACGTAGCGTTCGGCCCTGGCGGTAAAGTCGGGCCAGCGGTGGTTGATCAGCATGCCCAGGGCCACCGGCAACAGCACCATCAGCACAAGCCGCAGGGCGGTTTCCCCCACCGGCAGGGTCCGGGGCAGCGCTTCCCCCAGGAAATACCCCATGGCGGCATTGGTCAGCACCGGCAGGGTAACAACGATCAGGCAACCGCTTACCAGGGTCAGGCTGACCGACAGGGCGATATCCCCCCGTGCCAGCAGGGTGGAGATGTTGGAGCCGACACCCCCGGGGCAGAAGGTCAGCAGCATCACGCCCACGGCAATCTCCGGGCTCACGTCGAAGGCCTGTACCATCGCGAAGCCCACCAGTGGCAGCACCACCGCCTGGTTGACGACGCCTACCCCGATGGCCTTCGGGTAGCGGACGATCCGTTGCACATCCTGCCAGGTCATGGTCATGCCCATGCCCAGGGTCATCAGGAACAGCAGGGTGGGGGAGATGAGTTTTACCGCTGTCATGGAATCCATTGGCGAGCGTCCCGTCCGGTCCTTGGGTGTGAACGCGCATTCCAACAACAGACGGCGCGGGTATCAGTGCGCCAGGTCCCAGAGTCCCCATTACCAATTGTTCGTGAACCGGCAGTGGCCACGAGAATTCGTTAATCTACTGGCCCACTGACGGAAGGCACTCCCGGATTTACCCGACGATATTCCGCCTTCCGCTACGGCCCATCGACCCAGGACGAGGTGCAGGATCAGACATGGAGAAGATCAGGAAGCGTCTGGTATCACAGACACAGGTCCGTGCCGGCACCACCGCCGGACGCCAGTACCTGACCGGCCCGGATATCTTCGGCGGCATGGTGACCGTGCCGTTGTTCTACGTGTATCCCCAGGGTCTGGACACGGATGCCATGGAGCGCTCCCTGGCCATCACCCTCCGCAAGTACCCGTTGGTGGCCGGCCGCCTGAAGAAGGACGCCGAAGGCTATCCGTATATTGACGCCAACGACGCCGGGGTCCCCTTTGCCGTCTATGAGGTGGACGGGCCGACGCCGGACTATGGCCCGGATTACCCCCACCAGTCGTTCATTGGCCAGTACTATGACAAGGTCTTCCCCTGGACCATCTACCGACCGGACACGCCACTGTTCGGGGTCAAGGTGTTCCGTTTTGCCGACGGTGGCGCCATCTGCACCATGGCGCCGGTGCACTGCCTGATCGACGGCAGCAGCGTGTGGATGTTCGTGCAGGACTGGTCCCGGGTGGCCCGGGGGCTGGGCGAGCCGGAGGCCATCGTGGAGCGGGATTTCCTGCTTGAGCGCAGCCAGAAATACACCGACCGCCTCTACGCCCGCCGGGATGTGCAGGTGTTCGGCCTGTGGCAGCGGCTTGGGCTCTATGCCCGGCTGGCGCTACAGGTAATTGGCAACCGGCTGGAGGTTCACCGGATACCCGGTCGCTACCTGGACCGGCTCCGGGCAGACTACGACAAGGTCTGTCCCAATGGCCCCCGGGTCAGTGACGTGGACCTGCTCACCGCCCGCTGCCTGAAGGAGATTGCCCGGGTGCAGGGCTATCGCCGTGACCTGCATGTGGGGATGGTGGTGGATTTCCGGTTCAAGCGCGCACTGGAGATTCCCCGTCGCCTGTTCGGCGTGGCCATTGGCCAGGAGGAGCGGGCATTTTCCGCCAGGGACCTGCAGGAGTGCTCGGTGCCCGCCCTGACCCTGAAACTGCGGCAGCCGGAGGAGCGGCCCGGCACCGATGACTGGCGCGGCTACCTGGGGTTCATGGAGCGTCAACGCCAGGAGAAAAAGCTGGGCAGCGTGATTCCCCGCTCGGTGTTGAGGGGGCTGGAAGGCGGCTTCATGCAGAACAACTATTGCGCCATGCCGGTATACGATGCCGACCTGGGCACGGGGCCGCCCACGTGGTACACACCGACCGCCGCACCCTTCCGGATGGTCAAGATCGTGCCCACGGCCGGTGATGACAACACCGTGGACCTTCACCTGATCCTCGGTCGCAGGGAGTTGCGGGCGTTCCGCAAGCTGTTTGCCCGTCTTTGATCGTCACCCCTGTTGTATGCACAAAGCCCCGGCCTGGTGCCGGGGCTCCGTTTTTTAACGGGCTGTCAGGCCGCCTGGCGCGATTCGTCCGTGGCTGTCACCTTCCGGGTGTGGCTGGCGGAAGCTGTGTTGCCAGCCGCTTCCGGCTTGCGCCTGGACCGGCGGAACGGGTACAGCAACTGCTGCCAGTAGTTGTTTAGCGGGTAGCCCTCCTCATGGGAAAGGCCGAGCTTTTCAGGCATGTCCCGGTCCTTCGGGTAGTAGAAGGTACCGAACAGGTGGTCCCAGATCATGATGCCCCCGAAGTTCTTCGCTTCCCGCATTTTGGTGGAATGGTGCCAGCGGTGGATTTCGTTGGTGCCGATCAGGTAGTTGAGGTAGCCGTGCTTCAGGTCAATGTTCAGGTGGGTGATGGTGGCCAGTACGCTGCCGATCACCGCCACGGCCACGAAACCTTCCTGGCTGATGCCGGACTGCAGCAGCACGAATACCGGGATGAACCGACGCACCAGCACATCCAGCGGATGCACCCGGTAGGCATTCATCAGCGTGACCCGGTGGGCGCTGTGGTGGACCGAGTGGAGCTTCCACAGGGCCGGTACCGTATGGGCCAGGCGGTGGGTGGTGTAGAACATGAAGTCGAAGATCAGCAACCCGCCGATCACCTGGGCCCACATGGGCAGGCTGGACAGGCCGAAGGACGGGCTCAGCAGGCCGAAGTGAATCAGCAGGCTGGACGAGGCAAGTCCGAAGAACAGGGTGACCATCAGGTTCTGCACACTGCTCAACAGGAACATGAAGCCGTTGGACACCACATCGGTGAACAACTCACCCTTTTCCAGGGGCTTGCGGTGCCTGGGCATGACGAACTGCAGCAACAGTCCGATGGTGTAGTAGGGCAGCAGGAACCACAGGAACAACTGGCCACTGTCATAATCGAACGCCGCAATGGCCACGATGGCCAGTAGCAGGAAAACGTAGAGATAGCCTCGCGACACGAGGGTTCTTAATACCTGGGGCATGACCCACCTCCTTTGGGTTTGGTGACCTCCGAGCAATGCATCAGGACACTTCGGAGGCTCCTGGTTGGCGTTTGTCCCTGGAAACGATGATCGCGGCAGGTTGTATCATGGAGGGGCCAACCGGATTTGTGGCATCCATCGCAGCGTTTGGTTAACAGACCGGGGGTTACCAGATGGTCACGGGCCCGTTAGCTATGGGTAGTCCGTTTGGTGAAGTGGATCGCAAAATGCCCGTCAGTATTCTCGACTGTTGTGAAATGCGCCACATGCCCCCTGGCCAGTCAAGGTGGATGGGAGGTGAAGGATGTGGAACCGGTCCGCACTTCCGGCGGTCGGGGGATGCTGTTCCCGTGGCTGTCCTGCTATGTTATCGCCTCACTCCCAGGCGGCCCGGCAACCTGTTGACGGCGCACCCGCCCTGACTCCGGAGGCCCGTTCGGCCCCCTGCATTTCCGGAGTTGTCCGGTGCCCCTGGGGGATTCAACGGATGATCGAAACCAGCCAGGCGCCGACATCCCGGGACCGATAATGCCCGGGCAGGCTCCTGGCGTGTCATGGAGGAGTCTGCACGGCAATGAGCCAGGGAAGATCCTTTTTCAGCCGCTGGGTCAGTGACCCCCGCTATGCATCCGCCTGGGTGCTGGCGCTGTTGGTGCTGGCGCTGGTGTTTATCTACCGGGGGGCTCCGGACACCGTCACCCACACACCCAGGTTGGAATCGCCGGAATTCCGCGTCCACACCGTTGAACGGACTCCCGTCACCCTGACGCTCCACAGTCAGGGCACCGCCCGGGCCAGGGACCGCCTGGCGCTGACCTTTCGCGCCGGCGGCGAGGTTGTGGAGGTATCGGAGAGCATGGCCAGCGGCAACTGGGTGGAGAAGGGCGAGTTGCTGGTCAGGCTGGACCCTGAGCCGTTCGAGCTGGAGGTGGCCCAGCGACGCCATGACGTGGAATCGGCCAAGCTGCACCTGGAACAGGCCCAGGCCAAGGCCACCATTGCCCGGCGCAGCCCCAGCAGGAATGCCACCGATTTTGCCCTGAATGTACCCCAGTTGCGGGAAGCCCGGGCCCGGGTCCAGATGGCCCGGGCCGCCCTCAACCAGGCGATTGGCGACCTGGAACGGGCCACCATGAAGGCGCCGTTCAGTGGTCGCCTGGAGCAGGTTCGGGTGTCGGAGGGGCAGACCGTGGGCGGGGGGGAATCCGTGGGCGAGCTGTTCAGTTCCCGTCGCATGGAGGTTCGGCTGCCGGTGCGTAACGAATGGCTTGACCTGATGGCGGTGTTTCCACAGGAGCCGGAACAGGCCCTGGATATCCCGGTCCGGCTCAGGGGCAGCTTCGGAGGCCGGGAGCGCCATTGGGACGGGATGATCACCCGACGGGAGAGCGGCGTGAGCAGCAACCAGATGAGCTGGCTGATCGCGGAGGTGGATCCGGAGTCCGGCTCGGTACCTCTGGAGCCACGGGTATATGTGGAGGCGGAGATCCAGGGGCGGCGTCTGCCGGAGGTGGCGGCCGTTCCCCGCTCCGCCCTGATCACCAACAACGAGGTCTGGGTGGTGGATGAGGCCAACCATATCCGTCGTCAGGAAGTGGGCTGGGTCTACCGTGACGACGAGTCGGTCTATGTCACCGAGGGCCTGGAATCCGGTCAGCGGGTGCTGGAGCAGGGATCGGATCACCTGCTGGAGGGGGCGGAAATCCGGGTCAGGGGTGAGCCGCAACCCGCCCGGGGTGGTCCCCGCTCCGGCCGCATCGTCAGGGACGTGTGATGTTCCGGAGCATCGAATGGTTCACCCGCAACCCGGCGGTTGCCAACCTGCTGGCCCTGCTCCTGCTGGTGGGCGGCTTCCTGGCCATTCCCCAGACCCGTCAGGAAACCCTCCCCAATCTCCCGCTGGACCGGATCGGTGTGGTGGCCAAGCTGCAGGGCGCCGCCCCCGAGGTGATTGAACAGACCCTGTGCTCGCCGCTGGAAACCGCCCTCTACACCATCGAGGGCATCGACAATGTCCGCAGTGAGTCCCGGGAGGGCCTCTGTTCCATCACCGTGGACGTGGTGGAGGGCTATGAGTCCGGTGAGGTACGTAACCGGATGGCGGCCCGGGTGGAAACCCTCGACACCCTTCCTCCGGATGCCGAGGAGCCGGTGGTGGAGGAGGCGGTCTACCGCAACCGGGTCGCGCGGCTGCTGGTGGTGGCGGACGCCGAGCCCCGGGCGCTGCACCAGGTGGCGTGGCAGTTGCGGGACCAGTTGCTGGACTATCCCGCCATTGTGGATGTGGGGCTGGAGGGCCTGCCGGAGCGGGAGGTGGCCCTGGAGGTGACACGGGAGGACCTTTACCGCTATGACCTCACCTTTGCCGGCGTGGCCGACGCCCTGTCCCGCAACCTGGGGCGTGCCTCGGGGGGCATGCTCCGGGGCAGCAGTGCCAATTCGCTGATCCTGTCCGGCGAGACCGTGACCGATCCGGAACACTACCGGGACGTGACTGTCCGCCGGACCGAGGAGGGGGAGCGGCTCACCCTGGGGGATTTCGCCTTTGTACGGGACGGCTTCAGCCGCGACGCCATGGCGGCCTGGTTCAATGGCCGCCCCGCCGTGGCCCTGGATGTCTACCGCATCGGCGACCAGGACGTGGTGGAAACCGCCGAAGCTGTCCATCGCTTTGTCCGGGACGCGACCCTGCCCCGGGACATGGAACTGATCCTGTGGCGGGACGATTCCCGCCAGTACCGGGACCGCTCCGACCTGCTCTGGAAGAATGCCCTGCAGGGGCTGATCATGCTGATCCTGCTGCTGGCGTTGTTCTTCGGGCTGCGCCTGTCGGCCTGGGTGGGCCTGGGCATACCGGTAGCCATGGTCGGCGCCTGTATCATCCTGCCGTTGACGGACTTTTCCTTTAACACCATTTCCCTGTTTGCCTTCATCCTGGTGCTGGGCATTGTGGTGGACGACGCGGTCATTGTCGGTGAGAGCGTTGACGACCAGGCCCGGCGAATGGGGCCCGGTATCGATGCGGTGCTGGAGGGGGTAAGACGGGTGGCGTTGCCCATCACCGTGGCCGTGGTGACCACCGCCATCGGTTTCCTGCCGATGATGTTCCTGCCCGGGCCGGAGGGGGACCTGATGCGGGTGGTGCCGGTGGTGGCCATTACCGTGCTGGCCCTGTCACTGGTGGAGTCCCTGTGGATACTGCCGTCCCACCTGGCCCACTCCATGTCCCGGGCCCCGGCGGTTTCCGGGACCTTCAGCAAACGGGTGAATCGCTGGTTCGACGGTCAGGTCCGGCGGCGGATACTGCCGTTCATGGGCGCAGCCCTTAACGCCAGGCCCCTGGTGCTGCTGCTGTTCCTGTCGATGTTCGTGCTCTGCGTGGCGCTGCTCCACAGCGGCTGGCTGAGCGTGACCTTCCAGTCCCAGGTCACCGGCAACAAGGTAATGGTGGACGTGGAGTTTCCCCCGGGTACCAGCAGCCAGCGGGTACTGCGGGCCACCGAAACCCTGCAGGCCTCGGCGCAGACGCTGCGGCGCAATCTGGGTGACGCCCATGGCCAGGCCATCATCGACGATATCTATGTGGAACAGGGGCGTCGCAATAACCACTCCACCGCCCACGACCCCGGCGCCTACCTGCGGGCCCGGGTCACCGTGGCCATGGCCCCGGGCGAACTGCCGGTTACGCCGGACCAGGTGAGGGAGCAGTGGCGCCGGCTGCAGCCGGAGATGGCCGGGGCTGTCTCCATGCGCTTCCACTCCACCATCAACCGGGTGTTGCCGGACCTGCATATCAACCTCTACCACCCGGACCTGGATCGTCTGGAGGCCATGGCCCGGGCCCTGGAGCAGGAACTCCGGGAAATCACCGGGGTGTTCGAGGTGGCCAATGGCATGAGCTCCCGGTTCTCGGAAATCAACCTGCAGGTGCGCCCCGGCGCCCGTCTGGGCGGCCTGACGGAGGCGGAACTGGGGGACCAGGTGCAGTCGGCGTTTCAGGGCATCGTTGTTGACCAGTTGCCCCAGGGGGATCACGACGTGCCGGTGGTGCTGCGCCTGCCGGAAGAGGAGAGCGACAGCCTGGGGCACCTGGAGCAGTTGCCGATCCGCCTGTCCGAGGGCTCCGTGGCGCCACTGGCGGCCCTGGCGTCTCCCCAGCGGCGCGAACGCCCGGCGGTGATCCAGCATTACGATCGCAACCGGAGTGTGTCGGTCACGGCCTACGTGAACACCCGCCTGACCTCGCCCGGGCGAGTCATGGGCTTCCTGCAGGACGGGTTCCTCGCGGAGCTGGCCAATCGTTGGCCCGGCGCACGCTGGTCGGTGGCCGGTAAGCCCATCAGCATTGGCAAGTTCGTCAATCACCTGACCGTCGGCTACGGGGCCGCGTTGCTGGCCATGTTCTTCGTGCTGACCATGATGTTCGGTCGCTACTGGCAACCGCTGTTGATCCTGATGGCGGTGCCCTTCGGCATGGTGGGCGCCTTCCTGGGCCATAGGCTGCTGGGTTTCGAGCTGACCCTGTGGTCCATTATCGGCGTGGTGGCGGTCAGTGGCGTGGTGATTAACGACAACCTGGTACTGATCGACCACGCCAACTACCTGAGGGCCCGTTTCGACAGCCAGCGGGAGGCGTTGCTGGAAGCCCTCGCCGGTCGCATCCGGCCGATCATGCTGACCACCCTGACCACCTCGCTGGCGGTAGCGCCCCTGGCCTTCGAGACCAGTCCCCAGGCGGCCTTCCTGGTACCCATGGCCATATCCCTGGGGTTCGGGGTGCTGTTCGCGAGCCTGACCACCATCTTCATGGTACCGGCCATGATCATGACGGCGGAGGATGCGGTCCGGCTGATGCGCCGCCTGCGGGCCAGGCGCCACCAGGTATCGGAGCGGGATTCCGTGGAGGAGGCCTACCAGGTCGGACTGCAGGCCGCCGACAGCGATCCCGGCACCAATCCATACCACAACGATGTCCTGCGGGCGAGCTGGGAAGCCGGAGTCAGTGATGGCCTTGCAGCCGTCCCGTAGTCGTTCGGATCATCTTGGGCAGCGAAGGAGACTATCGGTGCAGGCAACGAAGTCCATGCCGCCCGCGCTGCTATAGCCGGGCGATATCGGCATGGGGTACCCGTGCGGGATCGATCCAGGGCCGGTGATCCCGGCTCCAGGTGCCGATGAAGTGATGACTCAGCAGTGTCCGGCGGGGGAAGGCCCGGGGGCCGTGGCTCAGGGGGTCGGCAGTAAAGAAGCCGCAGGCCAGGGCATCGTAGTGTCGCCCCGGACCCTGGAGCAGGGCATTGATCAGCATTTGCAGCAGTGCCCGGTTGTGGTCGCGAATCACCACCGTGTGCAGGGTCAGGTAGCTCAGGCAGCCACCCACCCGAGGGAGTGGCATGCCCCGGGTGACCCTGGCCCAGACGTTGTAGAGGGGGCGGCTCAGTCTGACCGGTTTGCTGTACCCGGCAACCCGGGTCTGCTTGAAGGGCTTCTGGTCCCAGGTGCCGGCAAGCCCCGCCAGCGCGCCATCCTCGAAGATCAGGTAGTAGTCGCTGACGGACAGTGCCCGATACCATGGGGAAGGATCCCTGAGTTCGTCCAGGTCATGGTAGTGGAAGAACTGTCGCCTGGGGCCCTCCTCGTCCAGTAGCGCCTGCATGGCGGGCAGGTCGTCCAGGGTCGCGGGCCGGATCTCCACCGACGGCGACCGGAACTTCCGGGAGGCGCGGCCATGGATGAGGCTGGTCTCGATGCTGCCCCGGGCGGTGAGGTCCGGCATCATCCGGCGGGGGCGCATCATGGTGGCCAGGAAACTGTGGTTTTCCTCCAGCACCACCGCCTGGAACAGTTCATCCTCGGTCATCAGCTCGCGGGTGGTCTGGAAGGCCATGCCCAGGGCCCGGGTGCCCCGTACCCTGGGGTCCAGCCTCAGGTCGTGCAGGTAGCGCACCCGCCGGAGTTCGCCATTGATGAACAGGCGTCGGGTGCCAATGTTGAAGATGCCCAGGGTCGATCGTGCGTCCGTTTCCGGCGTGCGCAGGATATAGACATCCGGGTCCTCGGCACTGATGGCCGCCCCGTGAAAATAGTTGGGGGATCGCTCGAAACTGAGGCTGATGGCCCCGGGCTGCGGGTTGCTGGACAGTAACGACAGGATATCGCCGTTGTCGTCGGGCCGGGCGCGGCTGACTTCAAGCTTCATGGGCAACCTCCTCCTTCCGGGTGACAGGGGAAGCGGTAAAGGCGGTGGGGAGTGCCCCGGGCCAGTGCTTCAGGGACTCCACCTTGATATCGCCCTCAATCATGCCCCGCTCCTTGCAGGCTTCCAGGTAACGGTCGTGGGCGCTGTGGATGCAGACACAGCGGGCCGGCTCAAGCTGGTCCAGGTCCCGGGCCAGCCGGTAGTGGAAACTCTCGCACAGCCAGGCGTCCAGGGAACGGGCCCACTCCCGGGCCTGGTCGAACCAGCTTGCCGGCTCTTCCTTGTCCGGCAGGTTGACGATCAGGACGTAGGCCGGACGATTCCCGTAGCCACCCCTGGCGGCTCCCAGTACGGTCACCGGTTGCAGTGCCCCGGGCCAGCGGGTGTCATCCAGCCACTGCTGGACGGTGACGGCGTCTATCTTCTCGCCCACCAGGTCAACGGTGTTGCTGCGGCCCAGGAAACTGAGGCACGGCAACTGGCCCATGTGGCCGGTCACCTCCACCAGGTCCCCCAGCCGGTAACGCAACAGGCCCGATCCGGTGGTGATCAGGGGTGATACCTGCTGACCGTCCCGCAGGTCCCAGGACGGGTGGATCCTGCCGGTGGCCGCATCCTCGAACTCATAGAAATGGGAGTTGGCCGCCAGCACATGCTGGTCGCCATAGGGAATGGTGACCACGCCCTCGGTGGCCCATAGGGCCTTGCCCTGGAACCCCGCCTGGGGCAGCTTCCGGCGCAGTTCGTTGGCCCAGGGACCGGCGGATGCCGTGCTCCAGGCGCTGACTAACGCCAGCTCCGGCCACAGCTCACGGAAGAAGGCAGGATCCGAGTGCCCGTCCCAGGCCGTCAGTTGTGCCGCTGCGTGCGGGTTCTGTGGGGTTTCCAGATGGTTAAGCGCATGCCGCCGGCGGCCCCAGGAGCCGGTACGTAGCACCTCGGCAAGTTCCTCCCGCCAGCGACCGAGGTTGCTCAGCAGGCCGAGGGCAAAGGTGGGGCTCCACACGGAAATGACGGCCAAGTCCGGGGTGGCCGCGAGACAGGCGACGGTGGCGAACATGGCGTCGTCGGAGGTGGGCGCCAGGGCCACCCCTTCCGGCACCGCCTGGGTCTGGCCCATCAGCAGGCGTTTGCCAGTACTGAGCAGCTTCATATCGTCATTGAGGTGATCGCTGCCCTGCTGTCGCATGGAGGATGGCAGCCAGGACAGGGACCAGTACTGTTTGCCCCGGGCAATACCGGGAAACTGTCGATACAGGTCTGACATCCAGGGGGCAATGGCGCCGTCGAGCTCCTGCAGGAACTGGCGGGTGTAGGGGATCCACTTGATGGCCGAGCTGGAGCCGCTGGTGGGTTGGTAGCGCCGTGTCGGCGAGCTGGTCAGACGCTGGCGCCCGGTGCTGATCTGATCCGACACCGGATCCCGCCAGTGGGCGTAGCTGGTCACCGGCTCGGTGCTGGCGAAGTCTTCCCAACGCCAGCCGCCGTGCCAGAGGGCCTGCTGGTCCCTCACGGCACTGACCTGGCGCAGGATCCGGGCCAGCCGATCCCGCTGGGCGGTCTCCAGGTTGTGTTGCCGGGCGCGAAAGCGCCGCTCTCCCGGGCGCAGGATCTGCCGCAGGACGCCGTGGCCGAGGCGTGTACTGATCATCTTGCCCCCAGCGCCTTGAGGCGACCACCCATCTTGCCCAGGGATTTGGCGGTGGACTGCAGCCACCACTTGGAAAGGGCCCGCATGATGGACGGGTAGGTCAGCCGGGCAATGCAGGGCAGCTCCGTACCGCGGTCCCAGGTGGGGTTGCGGTCCCGAAAGAAGCCGATCTTGGGCACTTCCCGGGCCAGGTCCTCGGTAATGCCCGCCACCCCCTGGCGCAGGTGCTGGGCGGATTCACCAAAGTCCAGCACCCTGTTTTCCGGGTCGTAGTAGCCGGGGAACAGGCGCTCACAATAGGACTGTACCAGCGGCTCCAGTTCCGGATGGCGGTCGTCCGGGTGGGGGTAGTACTGATCAAAGTTGTTGGCCATCAGCAGGTAGGTCTTGTAACCCTTGCTGATCAGCAGCCAGAACAGCGGCGTGGCGGGCCGGCGCAGCTTCTGGCGGATAATGTAGCGCATGAAGGCGAAGTGCAGGGCCCGTGAGCCCCAGTATTCCGGCATGACGATGGTGTCGCCGCTGAACACACCGGACCCCTTGTCGCCATTGTCGCCCATGGGCATGGTCACGATGGAGGAGAAACCCACGATGCGGCCGTTGTCGGGCTCCCGCAGCAGGATGGCGCCGTCCTTCCTGCTCAGGTCGGCCATGAAGGTCTCCAGGTCGGTGTGCTCGTAATGGGCGTTGAAGATGGCGTACATCTCCTTGACCTGACGGATATGGATGCGGTGCAACGGGGCGAACCGGGCGGTGAGACGGCGGGATCTGGGGGATTGTTCGGTCATTTTCCTTTCCTCGCTCTTGATGTCGACGCGGACAGCATCAGTGTCCCGTCTGGTTGATTCGCAGCAGGTCGGCGAATCCACCAGACGGGACACTCGCGTGTCGAACACTTCATCCTGAATATGTATATGCCCGGAGGTGATACAGACGGTACCGGGCGGCTGCCGGGCGTATGGACGTAACGCCGGAGAACGGGGGAAACGGTATAGCGCTGGATGCCGTGCGGCTTGCAACCGATGATAGCCGCGGGTTGAGGTAATCCAGGAGTGTTGCGAGGGTCACAAAACCGGCGCGGATGACGGCATTTCTGTCTCGGGTTTAATGGATTGTTCAGTAATCGAGTGACCGCTATTTGCCACGGGTTTTATGTGCAGTGGTCCACCCATTTGAGGGCGGTAATGCCGTTGGCTGACTGTACTGTGATGCAGGTCCTGAAAGTCAGAAAAACGCCTTTATTTCATGGAAGTACGGCATGTCGTAAACATGACCTCAAAGCGAGGGCTCAGACGGCGGGCTGACCTTCAAGGAGCGGGGTGACCAATGCCGTGGCCGACTTGTCGAGCACCGAGTCCAGATAGGGTCGGTTCAGGAAGGTGGACGACGGAGTGACGCCGTTGACCTGGCGATAACAGCGGGAAAGATGCGCGGAATTGGAGAACCCGGCAAGCAGGGCCGCCTCGGTGATGGAATAGCCCAGCGCCATGATGATGGTACTGATAAAGACCCGATAGCGAACCCGGTACTGGGTAATGGGCAGGCCCGCCTGTTCCTTGAACAGCTTTTCCAGGCGCGATTCGGACAGGTTTACCTCGTTCGCCAGTGTGTTGAGACTGGGCGTGTCGTGCAGGTCTTCCCGAATGCGCCTGGCAACGGTAAGGGCGCGGGGGTCGTATTCCCGGAACGTCAGGCCCTGAAGGGCTGGGGGAATCAGTATGTCCCGAACCAGCGTCCGGGCTTCACCCGGTGTGATGACTGGCTGGTTCCTGGCCTCGGTCATGGCCCGGATAACGGCGGTTTCCTCCTGGTGGTGGCAGTACAGGCCGTTACCCAGATGGGTCATCCGGCTGGCGAGGGCCGGGTAGTCCTGGGAGAACGGTGCCAGGAAATAGATGCCCAGCACTGGCTTGTGTCCTTCTATAAGCGTCCTGTCCAGCCAGGCGCCTGGTGGTATCAGGCAGCTACGGGTGGATACCGGGGCGTCCCTCCCGGGCCTGATGGTCAGGCTGCCCTCGAGGCAGACCACCATCAGTTCCTGGGTGGTCCGATAGGGTTCCTGACGGCTGGGACAGGTGCCCAGGAACAGCACGTCGTGACTCCATACCAGTAACCTTGGCGTTGTGCATGGAATGTGATTGTTCTTGTTGGTCATGTTTTTACCCTGCTGAATGCCGACCAGCGGGAAACCCTCTATGTCATCAGCGGCTGCCATGGTTGGTGCCCGTTGTGGAGCCAAATGTTCTGCGCCCAACCGCGCCACCCTGTTATCAGTAATAGCAGTAGCTTGCGGTGATGGTGCCTCCGATTGAGTAATGCAGTTCACAATTCCTGAAGCTTCCCGTGCCGGAGGCATTTCTTTGGAGGCATGGCCCACGGGTTTCCTGTATGGCTCGTCACCGCTACTGGAGGCTTTATTATAACTTTTTGTTTTTATTGGTCTTGTGGTTCTGATGTAGGCGCAAGCTGTAGTTCAGCAACGGGAAGCCGGCTTTCACGAATTGGCACTCATTTGGGCCTGCATCACAGAAATGGTGTGGTCAAAGGGGAGTCAGGTACCGTTGTAATCGATATTTCGACACTGGGGTTACGGGGCGTTACTGGAAACGGCAACACCAGGGCAACGGATGATTTCCGGATTGGCGAGCCGGTCGGTAGTGGATAGAATCACCCTCATGTCGATCCAACATGCCCTTTTGACCTCACTCCTCGAGAAACCGTCCACCGGCTTCCAGCTCGCCCGGCGCTTTGACCGCTCCATCGGTCATTTCTGGCAGGCCACCCATCAGCAGATCTACCGGGAGCTGCGCCGTATGGCGTCGTCGGGCTGGGTCGAGGTGGAAGCAAAGGGGGATGATGGCGGTCGCAAGCGCAAGGTCTACCATGTGCTTCCCGATGGCCGGGACGAGCTGGTGCGCTGGGCGTCGGAGCCCGGCAGCTCCGGTGAGAGCAACGAGGCCCTGATGGTGAAGATCCGGGCAGAGGCGGTACTGGGGCCCATTGGGGTGCGGCAGGAGCTTGAGCGACTGATCGGCTGGCATGAGGAACGGCTGGCCAACTACCGGGACATCGAGGCCCGGGATTTTTCGGGGCCGGACCTGACCCGGGGTCAGCGTCTCCAGCATCGGGTCTTGCTCAAGGGCATTTCCGCCGAGGAGGACTGGCTGCAGTGGGCCCGGGGCACCCTGCCACTGTTGTCGGAACTGGCGCCGGCCTGAGGGGTGTCAGGACGGCTCCGGTTCGGGAGGCGCTCCGGTTGTTTTTCCCGCCCGGACGACCTGAAGTGCCGATCGGAGAGCCTTTCGCTCAATGATGGTTTCCGTGCCGGACCGGATAAACAGCTTTGAAGCTGTCTCCCCGGTCAGCGCGCGGTGAGTCCGTGAAAAGTGGGATGAGCTGGAAAATCCCGCCTTCAGGGCCGCATCAGTGATGGAGTACCCCATGCCCAGCAGGATGGCCGACACGTAGGTCCGGTAGCCAAGCCGGAACTGGGTAATGGGCACCCCGGTATGTTCCTTGAACAGCTTTTCCAGGTAGGAACCCGAGAGATCAACCCCGGATGCATAGTGGTCGATGGGCAGGTTGAGGTTGATGGTCTGCCGGACCCGGCGTCCCACTTCAATGACCCTGGGGTCGAAAACCCGGAAGACCTGGGCTCTCACTTCCGATGGTAACAGCAGTTGTCGCAATTCCGGACGGACACTTTCTCCCTCAGTATTGCTGGTCCTGCGAGCCTCCAGCAGGGCGTTTATCAGCGCGTCTTCCTGTGGATGGTCATAGTAGAGTCCTGACCCGGCGCGTTGCATCACCCGGGCCAGGGCGGGGGCATCCTGGGAGAAGGGGGCAAGCAACCAGGTGGCGGTGACCGCGTCGCTGGTGTCTATGGTAGCCGGATCATGCCATTGCCCGGTTGTCAGCAGGCAACTCCTGGTGCGTATGGATCGCCCGTCGAGGGTGATGCCGAAATCGCCGCACAGGCTGACCATCAACCTGTCATGGGCTAAACGATGCGGTGTCGGTTGGGAAGGGGTGGTCGCCAGGTAGAGGAGTTCCCGGTGCCATACGTAAAATCGTGGTACCGGTCGGGGGTGTGGGCTGGATTTATTGTGTCTGGTGGCCATCCTCGGTCCGGGGTTCTTCGATCCCTGTCTGCTCTGAATACCCGCTCGCCGGACCCCATATACGTGGGGCCCGGCGTGTCGGCGTTTTGTTGTTGTAAGCTAGTTGCAGTTACCGCGGTACTCGGAAATGTCCCGGTCGGACTCGTGGCGCGGACCACAGATGAATTGACTGTACCGGGCATCCTTGTCCATGTGGACTTTCATCCAGGAAACGCCCAGTCGACCGAGGACGTCGTTATTGAAACCACCCCCATTGCCGCAGTAGTGAGAGCCGTTGTTGATCTCCACGAACGCCTTGGGTGTGGAATCCGGGATGGCGTCGTAGAAGGGGGCGGCGTGAAGGCCCACGGGCGCGATCAGATCGGCCTCACAGGCGAAGATCATGGTCGGTGTCGTAACATCCCGGAACCGGATGCTGGAGGTATCCCAGGGTGCCAGGGGAATGGCAGCGCTCAGCCGACCTTCGGTGGCCACGCGCAGGGTGCCGCCGCCGCCCATGGACCAGCCGATCACGCCAAGACGGTCGGTGTCGACCATGCCGCTGATGGGGCTGGTGGTAGAGCCGCTTTCATCCACCAGATGATCCAGTGCGGCATTGATCTGACGGGCCCGACTTGGTGGCTGGTCGAAGCCGGTGTTGGTGTCGATGGTCATGACCACAAAACCATAGGACGCCAGTTTCGGGCCCCACCAGTCAATGGAGGATTCGGCGGAGACAAACCCCGGGATAACCACCACAGCGCCCATGGTGCCGCTGGTGCCGGTGGGGTAGTGGATGGTGCCACCGCCAAAGCCGCTTGCCGCCAGCCCGGAGACCCGATCGCTACGAACCGACAGGTGGCCTTCGCGCCCTTCCAGGAAGGACTCGGTGGGGTCGGGGCCCCGCTCGTAGCCACAGTCAGTCTGGCAGCTATCGGGAGGGGTACCATTACCCCCGCCCCCGGTCCCGACGGCCATGGCTGAGACGGAAAACAGCAGGGATCCTGCCGCGAAGATGGATAATGCCGATTTGATGCCTGTTTTCATCATGAATTTTCCCTGAGACGTTCTCTTGGTTTGTTGTTTCGGGGTAGCGCCTACCCTGAGGATCCGGTGTTGATCGGAGGATCCGGCGGCAAAGGTAACCAAAGAGCGGTGTCCCGGCTTTCACGATCTGGCGAAAAAACGCGGGGTGGTTCGCAAAAAGGGTGAGGTTGGGGGAGGAATTCAGTGACGAAAAATTCAGGCTCTGTTAAGCCGGTTTTGCGATGGCTGTCGCTGTACAGAGCCTGAAGGGCCTGAACCGGGGGCCTGGGATGCCCCCGGTGGAATCAATCAGGCAGGTTCGGCAACGGGAGCCGTGTTAGTTTCCGTCAGACCCAGGCGTTGGCGGGCCTGGCCATACTCGCGGATCAGACGGGTCACCAGGGTGTTCACGTCGCCCACGTCCTTGACCGCGCCCACGCCCTGGCCAGCGCCCCAGATATCCTTCCAGGCCTTGCTCTTGGATTCACCGCCTGAACCGAAATTCATCTTCGACGGGTCGGATTCCGGCAGCGCATTGGGGTCCATGCCGGCGTTCTCGATGCTCTTCTTCAGGTAGTTGCCATGCACGCCGGTGAACAGGTTGGAGTAGACAATATCCTCGGCGCCGCTGTCGACGATCATCTGCTTGTAGGCATCGTCGGCGTTGGCTTCCCGGGTGGCAATGAAGGCGGAGCCGATGTAGGCCAGGTCGGCGCCAGCGGCCTGGGCCGCCAGTACCGCGTTGCCATTGGCGATGGAGCCGGACAGCAGCAGCGGGCCGTCGAACCACTCGCGGATTTCCTGGACCAGGGCAAACGGTGACTGGGTACCGGCATGGCCGCCGGCACCGGCCGCCACGGCGATCAGGCCGTCCGCGCCTTTCTCGATGGCCTTTTTCGCAAAGCGGTTGTTAATGACGTCGTGGAGGGTGATGCCGCCCCATTCATGGACCTTCTGGTTCAGGTCTTCCCGGGCGCCCAGGGAGGTGATGATGATGGGTACCTTATACTTGGCGCACAGGTCCAGGTCGTGCTCCAGGCGGTCGTTGGAACGGTGCACGATCTGGTTGACGGCAAAGGGTGCCGCCGGCCTGTCCGGGTTCTGCGCGTTGTACTCCGCCAGTTCGGTGGTGATCCGGTCCAGCCATTCCTCCAGCACGTGGGCCGGGCGGGCATTCAGGGCCGGGAAGGATCCCACGATACCGGCCTTGCACTGGGCGATGACCAGGTCCGGATTGGAGATGATGAACAGCGGGGAGGCCACCGCCGGCAGCGACAGGCCCTTGAGGTTATCGGGTAACGACATGACAGCTCCTGAGTCAGGCCACCGCCAGGTCACGGGTGCTGGCGATGGAGGGTTTGGCACATAGTCTGACAGTTCCACCAGGAGTCGGTTGGCTCTACTTGGTGCAACCAGTTGCATAAAATTACCAGTGGCTGGTTTTTTGTGCAACTGGTTTCATGACCGTTACGCCGTCACTGGCTGTCGGTGGCTTCTGCGGCAACCTTGCGCAGGGCGGCCACCAGGGTATCCGGCTCCTGGGCGCCGGAAATCATGTATCGCTGGTTGACGATAAAGGCCGGGACGCCGGTAACGCCGGCCTGTTGCCAGTAGGACTCCTCCTGGCGCACCTGGTCGGCGTAGCGATCGGAGGCGAGCAGTTCCCGGGCCTGGTCGCCGTCCAGCCCGATGCTTTCGGCCTGTGCCCGGAGTACGTCGTGGTCGGCAATGTTGGCGGCGTGTCCGAAGTAGGCATCGAACAGGGCCATTTTCATCTCGGTCTGCAGGCCGGACTCAGCCGCCCACTTCACCAGCCGGTGGCCGTCGAAGGTATTCCGGGTATAGCGTTCCTGCATGCGGGAGAAGTTCAGGCCCAGTCCTTCGGCAATGCGCATCATGTCGGCCTGGGCGGCTTCCATTTCCTGGGGACTGCGGCCATATTTCCTCGACAGGGCCTGGAGGATGGGCTCGCCGTCGCCGGAGGCATCCGGGTTCAGTTCAAAGGCCTGCCACTGGATCTGGAAGCTGACGTCGTCGGCCAGCCTGTCCATGGCCTGCTGCAACCGGGCGTAGCCAATGGCGCACCAGGGGCAGGCGATGTCGGAGACGATATTGATCTGGAGGTTGGTCATGGGGCTCTCGTTGACGTTAATGGATGGTCCCGGACGGGATGCTATGACGTCACTGTATACGAGAGCGCGGCGATTGCCGATGCCTGCGGGATGGCAGGGGAAAGGGCAGGGCCGCGCAGGGCGCCCCGCCTTTATTGAATCGTCTTTGGGGGCGGGCTACTTTTTGGCGATCACCCACACCGCATGGACGATGCCGGGAATGTATCCCAGCAGGGTCAGCAGGATATTGATCCAGAAATGCTTGCCGATACCGACCTGGAGGAAAACACCAAGCGGTGGCAGGATGATAGCGATGAGGATTCGGATCAGGTCCATGGACAACTCCTTTAACAGCTTATGTCGGATGGTTGGGTGGGCCGGTGCCTTGGTTTGCTGCCAGGGTTTCAGGACATCCAGCTTGCTACCCAATCTTGTGATGAAGATTAGCAATAAAACCCGGAGGACGAATTAAAGTTGGGCAATACTGACGCTGAAACCGGCTGCTCCAACCGCCATGATGGGCGTGACCGGATATGCTGAGACCGTCGCTGTCGGGCGAGCTGGTTCACCATACCCGGGATCGTATGGGGCCGATTATGGTACTCGACTACCGCCGCCACCGGGTACTGACGTTCGATTCCGTGTTCGAACAGAGCAAGATCGACCGCCGCCGGCCCTGGCTGCCCGTGCACGAGTACAACCGGGCCATGCTGTTGCCCGTGGCCTGGCGGCGTCCGGCCAGGGCCGTGGTGCTTGGTGTTGGTGGTGGAACGCTGGTGGGGGCGTTACATCACCTGCTGCCTGACTGTCATATCCATGGGGTGGACCTTCGCCCTGAGGTCGTCCAGGTGGCCCGGGATTTCTTCAGTCTGCCACAGACCGAGCGGGTGCGGGTCACCATTGCGGAAGCGCGCCAGGCCCTGGAGGATATGCCCGAGGGCAGCACCGATCTGATCCTGGCGGATCTCTATGGGGCGGATCGCATGAGCCCCGCCCAGTCCCGCCGGCATTTTATCGAGCTGTGCCATCGGGTCCTGTCGGATCGCGGCTGGCTGGCGGTGAACTACCATCGTCCGCCGGATCCGGAGGGACGTCTTTTCCGTCAGTTGCGGCAGCAGTTCGCCAGCCTGTTCAGTTACACCAGCAAATCCAACAACACGGTGTTGCTGGCGTCGAGGCAGCGGGTCCCGCTGCTGCCCGGTACGGAGCCATCACTCAGGAGCCTGGAAAAGACACTGCCCATTGCCTGGCCCAGGATGATGGCGAAGGTCAGAGAAGGACTGTGAAAGGAGCGACGTTATGTCTGTCCAGTTGAAGCGTGCCTATGACCCGTTGGGTAACGATGGCTATCGGGTACTGGTGGACCGGCTTTGGCCCAGGGGTATCCCGAAGGAGGAACTGCAGGCGGATGAGTGGCTGCGGGAGGTCGCCCCGTCCGACGATCTCCGTAAGGACTTTCACAAGGGCCGGCTATCCTGGGGCGAGTTCCGACGTGGTTACCTCGGCGAGCTGAAGCAACAGCGGGACAGACTGAGACCGCTGGCCGAGCGGGCATCCAGGGAAACGGTCACCCTCTTGTTCAGCGCCAAGGATCGGGAACGCAACAACGCCGTGGTATTGCGCCAGTACCTGGCCATGTTGGGGTGATCTGGGGACTCAGGTCTTGAGGATTCCGACGGCCAGCCGACCGGCGAGGGCGACGAGCAGGGCGCCGAAGAACCGTTCCAGCCACACCACATTACGCTGGAGTCCGCCCAGCATCCGGCGATTGGAGAACAGCCAGGCCACCGTGAGATACCAGACGGTATCGATCACCATGGCGGTCGCCGCATAACCCAGTTTCGCCAGTGTCGGGGTTTCCGGCCCCACCACCTGGCTGAACAGGGCGATGAAGAATACCGCCACCTTGGGGTTGAGGAAGGCCAGCATGAATCCATCCCGCGCCGCGCTGGTGGTGGTCGGAACCTCCGGCAGCTCGTCATGCTGTGACCGCTTTGCCATCAGTCCCTTAACGCCGAGCCATGCCAGGTAGGCGGCCCCGAGCCACTGCAGGCCGGTAAACAGGAGCGGCGAGGCGATGATGATTGCCGCCAGGCCCATAATGCTCAGGAACGCATACAGGCCGATGCCCAGGCCATGGGTCACTGCGGCGGTCATGCCGTTGCGTCTGCCACCGGACACGGTCTGCCTGAGAACCAGCGCCAGTGAGGGGCCGGGGGACATGGCCCCGAGGGCGCAGATGGTGACAACAGTGAGCCAGGTGGTCAGGGTCATAGCAGGTTTCCGTTAGTCGTCCTCGTTCGACGGGCTCCCAGCAGGGTCAGGAATACGGCTACGCCCAGTCCCCAGAAGCCGTTCAGTATCAGGCCGCCAAACCAGCTTTGCGCTGACACCTCCATCCCCTTGAGGGGAAAGACTACCAGCATGGCGACAACCGTGGGGCCGATGGCTCCCAGGATGATCATCAGACTCCAGAATGCCAGGGTTTTCAGCCGCCCCAGAAGGGCCCAGAGCAGGATGCCCCAGAGCCCGCCGAAAAAGGCCAATGATACCACGGCAGGCACTCCCAGCGGTGGTACCGGGCTCAGGTTGAATGGCCCGCTCGGGACCACTCCCGCGAGGTAGAACAGGCCGAAGAGGCCCTGGTGAA
Organism: Marinobacter sp. OP 3.4; assembly: GCF_036224885.1. Lineage (NCBI taxonomy): Bacteria > Pseudomonadati > Pseudomonadota > Gammaproteobacteria > Pseudomonadales > Marinobacteraceae > Marinobacter > Marinobacter sp. OP 3.4. The sequence goes on along the minus strand of NZ_JAVVLT010000032.1, from coordinate 127,190 downwards.
AGATCAGTGTGGCCAGGAAACCGCTGATAAATGCCTTGATCCATGACATGACGTATGTGCCTCCAAGCGGACTATTGACGGGATTCGTTGAGTGTAGCGGTTTGCAGGCAATGGGGTAAGGCGGGAGGAATAACCCTGGCTGGCCAGGGTTATTTCAAGGGTACGGCAACGACTGTTAGTCCACCCGGGTCAGGGTCACATCAATGTTGCCGCGGGTGGCGTTGGAGTAGGGGCACACCTGGTGGGCCAGATCGATCAGTTGTTGCGCCTGCTCGTCATCCATGCCGGGCAGGGAGATGCGCAGTTCCACCTGGATGCCAAAGGCGTTGCCAACCGGACCGATACCCACCATGCCTTCGATGGAAGCGTCTTCCGGCATGGGCAGCTTGGCCTTGCCGGCTACTGCTTTCATCGCACCGATGAAACAGGCGGAATAGCCAGCGGCAAACAGTTGTTCGGGGTTGGTGCCTTCGCCACCGGCACCGCCGAGTGCCTTGGGCGTGGCCAGGGCGACATCCAGCACGCCATCGGACGAAATGGCACGGCCGTCACGGCCACCGGTGGCTTCTGCGGATGCGGTATAGAGTACTTTTTCCAGGGACACGGTGTTTCTCCTGTTGAGGATTGTCGGGTGGCTCCCGGGCCGATCTGATGGGAACCGTGATTGCCAGGGCCGGGATGACCGGCCCGTGTAAATGACAAGGTCACCATACGTCGAAAATTGATTGCTGGCAACTATATTGTGCACAATTTAAATGACAGAAAGATTACCATGATGTCCTCACGTGCGCTCAGGACAGGGGTTCGAGGATACGGATGGTCTCGCTGGCGTTATGGGTCCTGGCCAGGTCCAGGGCGGTGTTGCCTTCGGCGTCGGTCAACGCCGGGTTGGCGCCGCAGCCCAGGAGAAGGTCGGTGATGTCTGCCTGGTTGTCCATCGCTGCCTGCATCAGCGGCGTCCGCTGGTGGTTGTCGGGCCGGTCCGGGTCGGCGCCCTTGACCAGTAACAGGCGGGCCGTATCCAGGTGGCCGTTGCGGGTGGCCAGCATCAACAGGGTGTCGCCCTCGCTAGTTCGCATATTGACCGGAACACCGGCATCCAGTAGCGGGGACAGCATGTTCGTGCCGCCATTCCTGGCAAGATCGAAGACGCCCTGGGCAAAGGCAATGGCGTCCTCGTCCTGCTCGTTTTCCGGTTGCCGGGGACCGGCTGGTTTGCCTTCGCTCATGGAGCCTCCCAGGATCCTGTATGGGTGATTATGGTTGTCGGTTTCCGCCCACTGGTGACCGCTTCCAGAGGAGCGGTCAGTCTGTCAAACCCGGACCGGACCGTGGAGCAGCCTGAAAGGGGGACGGATTATCGGTATGATTGCGGGCCATTTTACCAGAGTCTGACTTATCAGCGTCCAGGAAGCCGTGACCGATGTTGTCCCTTGAAGTCTACCAGTATGTGCTGATTGCCCTGATCTTTGTCTGGAGCGGCTTTGTCCGCTCGGGACTTGGGTTTGGCGGCGCGGTCCTGTCACTGCCGTTCCTGTTGCTGGTACACAACGAGCCGCTGGTGTTCCTGCCCATCATCGCGGTTCACCTGCTGGTGTTCTCGTCCCTGACCATCTGGATGAACAACCGTGGGGGCAAAGGCGGGGGCGTCCCGGCGGAGAGCACCGTGGACTGGCGCTACCTGGGGTACCTGCTGGCAGTGATGATCGTGCCCAAGCTGATCGGGGTGTTCGGGCTGATCACACTGCCGTCACAGGTGCTCAGCGCCATTATCTTCGTGATTGTGTCGGTCTACTCGTTGTCCTATATCTTCAACCGGCCTTTCCGCAGCGGCAGTCGTGTGGTGGATATGGCGTTCCTGATGGTGGGGGGCTATATCAGCGGCACGTCGCTGATCGGGGCGCCGCTGATCATTGCCGTTGCCGCCCAGCACCTGCCCAAGGCCAAGCTGCGGGATACGCTGTTCGCCCTCTGGTTCATCCTCGTTCTCATCAAACTGGTGGCCTTTATCCTGGCCGATGTCGACCTGCAGCTCATCCATCATCTGTGGTTGCTGCCCTGTGCGGCCGTGGGCCATGTCATCGGGTTGTGGATGCATCAGCGGATGCTGCAGGCGGAAACCCCGGTGTTCTTCCGGGTACTGGGTACGGTGCTGCTGGTGGTCAGTCTGGTGGGCCTGGTCCAGGCGTTCCTGTAATCCGTCACCATTGCAGAAGAGAGTAATTCTCATTAATATCTGTTCACGATTTTCAGTACGGACGGATTCCGTCCCGGTAGTTCACCATCTGGAGAAGTCATATGCTGCCTGATCAGGCTGGCGGCCGTTTTCGGCTGAAGGGGATTGTTCGTCTCACGGGATTGGGAATGATGTTTGCGGGCCTGGCGCCCGTGGCCATGGCGCAATCAACCGACGGGGAACAGGAGCCCGGCGAGCTGCAGGCCCTTGAGGTCACCGGCAGTGTACTGAAGGTGGATGTGCCCCTGGCGGAATCGCCGCGCCCTGCCTCCGTGGTGGACCGGGAGGAACTGGATGACCGCAATGTCCAGTCCCTGGATGAGAGCTTCCGTTACCGCGCCGGTGTGGTGTCCGGGCACTATGGTGCCGACAACGATACCGACTGGTTCAAGGTCCGCGGTTTTGACCAGTCCACCTACCAGGACAGTCTGCGGATCTACCGTGAGGGTTATTTCCAGTGGCTGCCCGAACCCTTCGGCCTGGAACGGGTGGAAGTGCTCAAGGGACCGGCATCCATCCTGTACGGCGAGGCGCCTCCCGGCGGTATCATCAACGCGGTCAGCAAGCGCCCCTCCGACGAGAAATCCGGGATCATCGAGCTTCAGCTGGGTAACCGCGAGCATCGCCAGTTGGATCTGGACACCACCGGCGCCCTGACCGACAACGCCAGTTATCGCCTGGTGGCGGTCTACAAGGACCGGGAGGGGGATCTGGACCATACCGAGAATGAGCGCTATTACATCGCCCCGAGTGTCGCCATCGACCTGAGTGACCAGACCCGCCTGACCGTGCTGTCGAGTTTCCAAAGGGATGATGCCATTCCGGTCAATCCGTTCAAACTCCCCTATGGAACGCTCGATGACACTCCCTATGGCAAGGTTGATACGTCAACCAATCTGGGACAGCCCGATTACGATAAGAACGAACGTACTCAAGCTGCCATTGGCTATGAGCTCGAACACGACGTGAACGAGAACTGGTCTTTCCTCCAGAATCTTCGATACAACCGTCTGGATCTTGAGCTACGCAGCTCCTACGTGTCCTATCAGGACCCTGCCGACCCTCGGATTGCGGTCCAGGGACTTGTATATCGAGAGGGGACAACTGACGGGCTGACGGTAGACAACCGTTTTACCGGCCACTTTTTCACCGAGCATACGGAGAATACGGTATTGGTGGGCCTTGACTACCAGAACCTCTCGGGGGAGGGCGATCAATACGATAACTTCCTGGACTTCGGTATGGTCGATATGTTCGATCCCGTGTACGGGAATTACACGCCTGTGACGGATGCTCAACTTGACGATATCGAAACCGACAAGGAACAGGTCGGCCTGTATGTCCAGAACCAACTGCGAATTGTTGATCGCTGGGTAATCCTTGCCAGCGCTCGTCACGACTGGGCAGAGACCGAGGCCAAGACGACTGCCGCCGCTGGTGGCACTACAGTCGAGAAGTCAGACGACAATCAGTGGTCACTGTCCGGTGGCCTGATGTACCTGGCGGACAACGGCTTGGCCCCATATGTTAGCTACAGCGAGTCGTTCCAACCTCTGCTTGCAACTGATACTGATAGTGAACTGTACGAGCCCTTGGAAGGCAAGCAATGGGAAGTGGGCGTTAAATACGCTCCGAACTGGTTCGATGGTTACCTTTCAGCCGCCGCTTTCGATCTGAAAGAGAAGAACAGCCTTGTCCAGGACGGTCCGCAGACGGTTCAGACTGGTGAAAAGGAGAGTCAGGGCTTCGAACTGGAGGGTAACGCCTACCTCACCGACGATTGGCAAGTGACCTTGGCCTATACTTACACTGATGCCGAGGACAAGGAAGACGATACCCTGAACCAATTGCCTCTGATTCCCCGACACCGGGCGGCTTTCTGGACAGACTATGACCTGAGCTCCTGGGTTCCGGGGCTCAAAGTCGGTGGTGGCGTACGGTACAACGGTGAGTCGGTTGGCCATTCGTTTGCGGGCGATACCCTTGAGGTTGACTCATTCACCGTTGCTGATCTGATGGCCCGCTATGATTTTGCTCGCAACTGGCGTGCGCAGCTTAACGTTAACAACATAACCGACAAGGAGTATGTCGCCAGTTGTGATTACTACTGCTACTACGGCGAATCCCGCAGCGTTATCGGTAGCCTGAGCTACCGCTGGTAACCCGCCGACAGGCCTCTCGGCGCACCCCGCGCCGGGAGGCGTTTCAAAACAATCCCATCTGCTCCCCCGATGGCCGACGGAACCGATCGGTCCTCAGGGCGGGTTCCGCTTCCCGGTTAAGCCCGACGGCCCGCGCCTGTCGATTGAACCGCTGGCGGATCAGGTCCGCGTAGGGCCCGGTTCCGGTCATGCGCTTGCCAAACTCGCTCTGGTACACCTTGCCTTCCCGCAGGTCGCGGATGCGATTCATGACGTGCTCCGCCCGTTGTGGGAAATGCCGTTGCAGCCAGTCTTGGAACAGTCCGTCCAGCTCCAGGGGTAATCGCAGCATGACCCAACTTGCCCTCGTTGCCCCGGCGTCCGCGGCCGATGCCAGAATGTGTTCCAGCTCGTGATCGTTGATGAAGGGAATCACCGGGCCCATGATGATCCCGGTGGGAACTCCGACCGCGGACAGTTCCCGCAGCATCTTCAGCCGGGTGGCGGGCGCGGCGGTGCGGGGTTCCATGACCCGTTTGAGCTGGTTATCCAGGGTGGTCAGGCTCACCCGGACGGAGCACAGCCCCAGTCTTGCCAGTTCGGTGAGCAGGTCCAGGTCCCTCAGGATCAGCGCCCCCTTGGTGATGATGGATACCGGGTGCCGGTATTCCAGCAGGACTTCCAGCAGCTCACGGGTAATCCGCCGCTCCCGTTCCACCGGTTGATAGGCATCGGTGTTAATGCCCAGGGCGATCGGCGAAGGCGTGTAGCCTGGCTTATCCAGTTCGCGACGTAACTGCCGGGCGGCGTTGGGCTTGGCGATCAGCCGGGTCTCGAAATCCAGCCCCGGTGACATGTCCCAGTAGGCATGGGTGGGCCGGGCAAAGCAGTAGATACAGGCATGTTCACAGCCCCGGTAGGGGTTGATGGAACGGTCAAACGGGATATCCGGCGACTGGTTGCGGCTGATGATGGTTCGGACCTGCTCGTCCCTCACCTCGGTGGCCAGGGAGTCCGGGTTCAGGTCGTCCTCCGGGTCCCGGTACCAGTCGTCGTCACGGGTCCTGTCGGAGGCCAGGGGCTGGAAACGGTTGTGGGGGTTGAGTGCCGTGCCACGGGTTTTCATGGGGGTACCTGATACTGTCTATATATACAGTGTTCGATGGTACGCGCAGGTCCGTTTCCCCGCAATGCCGGCGTTATTCGTTTTGCTTCTGTTTCAGGAACAGCACGATCGCCGGCGGCATATGGGCCACGCCAAAGGCGGTCAGGAAGGCCGCCAGGCCACCGCCTTCCTCGGCTCCCATGTAGACCCCGGATACCACCCAGCCAAAGGCCACCGCCACCAGGACCAGCAGCCCATGGCCGACCCATCGCCGGGGAGAGGGCACCTGGCGGGACAGTTGCCTGTGGGCGTAGCCGGCGGCACCCAGGGTGACGACCAGCAAAAGGAGGGTAAGAACAACGCGCAAGGGCTTCTCCTGTCAGGTGGTATGGAATAAGCTGCCTTTAGTCTGGACTATGGTGGCGGATCCGGGTCGGTTCAACGCCGCCTATCCCTCAACGTCATCTCAACAACAACAGGAACCGTTCATGGCAGAATCCAATGTTGTAGCAGGCCTTTCGCTGGACCGCCTGGAAAATATCAGTCACCACCTGGACGAGAACTACATCCGCCCCGGCAAGCTTCCCGGGGCGGTGACGCTGGTTGCCCGCAAGGGCGAGGTGGCCTGGGTCAATGCCCAGGGAATGATGGATGTGGAACGGAACAAACCCGCCCGGCGGGACACCCTGTTCCGGATCTACTCCATGACCAAGCCGGTGACCTCCATCGCCATGATGCAGCTCTACGAACAGGGGCGGTTTCTGCTGGATGACCCGGTACACAAGTATATTCCCTCCTGGAAACACCTGGGTGTCTACGACAGTGGCATCCACCCGAACTTCGTCACCCGCCCGGCGGCCACCACCATGACCATCCGGGACCTGTTCACCCACATGTCCGGGCTGACCTATGGGTTCCTGTTCCGCAGTAATGTGGACGCGGCCTACCGGGCCCTGAAGCTGGATGGCGGCAAGGACCTGACCCTGGACAAACTGGTGGAACACCTGGCGGAGATGCCCCTGGAGTTCGACCCGGGTACCGCCTGGAACTATTCCGTGGCCACCGATGTGCTGGGCTACCTGGTCCAGAAACTGTCGGGACAGCCCCTGGACGATTATTTCCGGGAGCATATCTTCGAGCCGCTGGGGATGTCGGATACCGGTTTCCGGGTACGGGATGACCAGATCGACCGTTTCGCGGCCTGCTACCTGTACCAGCCCGGTGATACCATGAAACTGCAGGATGACCCGGAAACCTCCCGCTACCGGCAACAGGCCAGCTTCCTGTCCGGTGGGGCGGGGCTGGTGTCCACCGTGGATGACTATTTCCGGTTTGCCCAGGCCCTGTGCCAGGGCGGGGCCCTCGACGGGCAGCGGATCATCGGTCGCAAGACCCTGGAGTTCATGCGCACCAACCACCTGCCCGGAAACCAGGACCTGCCCGGCCTGTCCATTGGCGCCTTCAGTGAGACACCCTATGAGGGGAACGGTTTCGGCCTTGGCTTCTCGGTGAAGACGGATGTGGCCAAGTCCCGCACCAACGGGTCCGCCGGGGAATACGGCTGGGGCGGTCTGGCCAGCACCAATTTCTTTGTGGATCCGGTGGAGGAGATGGTCATGGTATTCATGACCCAACTGATACCCTCATCCTCCTATCCGATACGGGAGGAGCTGCGGGCGATGGTCAACGGGGCACTGGTGTAGCGCTGCTGTTCGCGGTGCTCAGGCGGCGGATGTGCTCCGCCAGACTGAAACCGGCGCTGCCGTCCGGTAAGGCGCGATTGATGGCGCAGGCACCCTGGCTGCCGTCGGTGGGCTGTTCACTCAGGTCAATGGGGCGTGGTTCACACAACTGGCCGTCGCGGTCGAGTACCACCTCCACCAATGGGTGCAGCTTGTGCTGCGGGCTGGTGGCCAGCACCACGGCCACTTCGCCGGTGTCCAGTTCCACCAGGCTGCCGGGCGGATAGATGCCGATCATGCGAATGAAATCCGCCACCAGCGCCTTGTCGAACTGGATGTCCCGGTAGCGGTAGAGCACCCGCAGGGCATCGGACGCGGGTATTCCCTTGCGGTAGGCCCGGTCACTGGTCATGGCGTCGTAGGCGTCGACAATGGTGATAATGCGGGTAGTCCTGCCGATGTCCGCCGCCGGCAGGGCGCGGGGGTAGCCACGGCCGTCCAGTCGTTCGTGGTGGGACAGGGCTGCCTCACGAACTTCCGGTTCCAGCTCATGGTCCGAGCCGAGCAACTGGAAGCCATACTCCGCATGACGTCGCATCCGCGCCCATTCATACCGCGTCAGGGCCCCGGGTTTGTTGAGGATTTCCGGGGCAATGCGCATCTTGCCCACATCGTGCAGCATGCCGCTCAACCCGAGGATTTCCAGATCTTTACCGGGTAGCCCGAGGTAACGCCCGAAGGTAATGGCCAGTAGCCCCACCCGCACGCAGTGTTCGGCAGTATAGGAATGCTGGTCACGGATGCGGGTCAGCCAGAACATGGCGTTGGCGTTGTTGGCGATGCTGCTGACGCAGTTGCGAACGATCTCGCGGACTTCCCCGAGGGAGGTGTCACGGTTGTTGGCGACATCGTGGAGGAGGGTATCCACGTAGTCCCGGGCCTGGTGGTAACGCCGGGATGCCTGGGGCAGTTCTTCCGACAGCGGGCGCCTGACGCGGAAACCCGGTGCCGGACTGGCGGACCGGGGCGTTGGTGCCGGCTCCCAGGGCATGTCCACGCAACCGGTTTCCTCAATGGTGATCCACTCGCAGTGGTCACACAGGATATCCACCTGTTCCTCGCTTTCGATCACAAAGTTCTGGAACAGGAGCGGCACTTCCTCCCAGGGCCTGTCGAGTCCTACCACATGCATACCGACAGTCGCCCGGACGGCGGGGATATCCACTTTTCGTGTTGTGGGTACCGAACGGGATCCGGCAACCGTTGGTGACATCTTCCCTTGCAGGCGCATTATGCGGCCACCTATACGATCAAATATGTCCCCAGTATAGGTGGCGAATGCCCGCAAATCGTCATGAAATGCAAAACCGCAGCCTTTTGGTAAGGCTTTTGACACCTTTATCACATTTCATATGAGGCCGTTCCCGCCGTGGCGACACGAACCTGGCTAACCCGCCCGACCGAACATCCTCTCCAGGAACCCGGCCTCACGGACATTGGGAACGGGCAGGGACTCCAGGGAGTCCATGGCCTCGCGCCAGAACCGGACCGGATTGTCCAGGCAGGCGACCTTTTCCTTCTCTTCCCGGGTAAAGGTGTTGTGGTCACCGGTCAGGCCGGCGTCCAGGATCGCCCGGGTCCACAGGTACAGGCTGCCACGGATGGTTTTCAGCACCTCGCAATAGGTGCTGCGGCTGATGTTGATGGCAAGTTCCGCCGACAGGTTGATCTTCTGTTGCAGGTCCAGTAACTGGTCACCCGGCAGGGCAATGCGGTGGCCGTTGCCCTTCTTGCAGTTCAGGCAGGTCTGCTCCAGGTTGGTGATGTCATCCCGCAGGTCCAGGTGGCCGAACTGACGCACCTGCTGCTGGTCGATGGGTGCCGGTATCCAGCCATACTGGGGCGACCTGGCGACGATATGGCCGTTGACGTCGTGGCGGTAGGCGGGCAATTCCGCCGTTGTGTCGTATCCTTCGAATTCCGCCCGGAGCCAGGTGGCGATGTTCCGGTGGCGCAGCATCATTGCGAGGGTGATGGCTGAAGGCATGATGTCGGCCAGGTGTTCGCTGGCATCGACAACACGCTCCTGAAGATGATCGACAGGTGCTGACATGTGTAACTGCTCCCGTGCCGGATGGTGGTTATTTCCGGCCTATTGTTGTTGTATATGGGTAAAATCTAGACGCAGTCTCGTCTCGCGTCTGTTTGATAAAAGTAATGACCAGGTAACAGTTTGTATACAGGGGTGTGACTTTAAAAGCCATTACCGTCTGATTAAGGCACTTGATGTATAAATTCATAAAATCGGCTCAGGCGAGTTGTGTCGGATCCGCCGTGTCCAGCATCCTGAGCATGCCGTCCACGTCTTCCTCCAGGTACTCGGGATCGAACCCGGCTACCTCCACCAGGCTGTCGCGATCAAGCAGGGTAACCCCACCGGGACCCATGGACACCCTTTGCTCCTGCTTGAGCTCGCTCAGGGTCCGGTTGATGTGAACGCTACTCAGGCCGAGGGCGTCGGCCAGCAATACCTGGGTCAGTGGGAGGTGGTTGCAGTCATGAACATCGATACAGGCCTTGTCCAGCCGGTGTGCCATTTCCAGCAGGAAGTGGGCAACTTTCTCCCTTGCTGTCCGGCGGCCGAGGTTGATGAGCCGTTCCACCAGGATGGCCTGGTCACGGGCGGAGATCATGAAAAACAGGTTGCACAGCAATTTCGAGCTCTCGAAGACCTCCGCCAGTCGTGACTTCGGAAAGGGACACAGACTGGCATCGGTGATAACCAGCAGATTGGATACCCGTCTGCGGAAGGCAAACTCCCGCAGGCCGATCACATCCCCCGGTACGTATACATCAAGCACCTGTCTGGAGCCGTCGGCCATGTTACGGTATGTGCAGGCCCAGCCGTGGCGCACGGTGTAAAAGTGGTCGGTCACCTCGCCCTGCTGCCACAGCACGGTATTCCTGGCGTAGTCACGGGGGCTTTTCTCGAGTGAGTTCAGTAGTTCCTGGTCTTCCGGGGATAGCTCGGCGTAATGCTGGAAGTGGCGGATTATGCAGCTTGTTGTCATGGTAACCCCGTTCTGGTTGTTGAATGGTCCACCGATTTCATAATTCTGTAGAGTTCCTCTTCCACACTCTATTACAAACGGTCCATAATCCCGGAAGGAGAACCACGAAAAGCCGTCACCATAACCTATGTTATGTCGCACCTTGAGTGGGGGTGTTAGTTTGTGTGGAACATTTTTCATGGTTTGGACATGTTATCTGCCCCAGGAAGAGTGGGATTCCCACCGATAGTCTCCGGTTCAGACAGATAGCTCCTCCATTGTCGAGAGTGGTCAGGGATGCTGCGGTTTGACGCACTCCCTGACCGACCCGGAGGACAGTGATGGGTATGGCACGCAGAAAATCCGAGCTCGGCACCCCTCGCGAGTCGTTCGCGCCGGAGCATCTCTGGCGTCTGTTTCGCCGACTCCCCTGGGTCAGGGGCGCGCGGGGATTTCGGCTGGTCAGTTACTCGGTTGTGGTATTGGCGGCCGTGATGCCGGCGCTGGTCTGGAACAGCCTTAGCGTGCCCGGTGATACCTGGAATGAGCCAGCGCTGCCGTTCCACGGCCCCGTGGTGTTGATTGGTGGTATCCTGGTACTGGAGACGGCGCTGATCTTCTGGGTCAAGATGCTGCAATTCGGCAACGAGCGGGTATGGCGGCGCCGTAAAGCCGGCGACCCATCGAGTCCGTTCCCATCTCCCGCTCCTGTCTCCCCCCATGGCCACGACCTGCCGGATCCTGCCGAGCAGGAGCCTGCCGATGGCGGCATGCCACGTGTGCTGGTGGTTGATGACGACCCCATCAATCGCATGATTCTGCGCAAGCAACTGCTAAGGCTCAACGTGGAGCCGGTGAGCGCCGCTGATGGCATGGAGGCCCTGGATACCGTTCAGCGGGGGCATTGGGACATGATCCTGATGGATGGCCAGATGCCCCGGCTGGATGGCCCCGAGACGGCCCTGGAAATTCGTCTGAGGGAGCTGTTGCCGGCGGATGTTCCGATTATCGGCATTACCACCAATGATACGCCGGAATTCCGGGAACAGTGTCTGCGGGCCGGAATGCAGGCCTGCTATCACAAGCCGGTGCGCCGATTTGTTATCGAAAAACTGGTGGACTTCTACATCCGGCAACGGGTGGCGGAAGAGCCCGGCAATATCCTCGATCGAACGTTCGCCCCTTCCGCCCAGTCGGCATCCTGAGCCGGGTCATCCAGGGTCCGGCGTACTTCCTCCCGTTAACCCTACTGACATTTACCGGGCGTCTGCCGCCTCATTAATCTTTTGAAATATCGACGTTTTTTATTGGTGAATCAGGGGCGTCATAACCTGTGTTATGAATACCTTGATTCCGTCGGTGTTACGTTCCCTTACATTCTTCCGGGCCCGACCCCGACTTCGGGCGCCGGATTTATTCATCAGGGAATGTGGAGTGGTCACCATGCTACAAAGAACCGATTTCTACCCAACCCGGGACGATTTTGTCCCCGACATGTTTCCCCGCCGCGAGCCGGTTGTTCACCGCTCGGGCCCGGGCCGGGAATGTGGCCCGCTGGACAGGCGTCAACTGGAAGCGTTCGAGCAGGACGGCTTCCTCTGGTTCGAGGGTTTCTTTCCAGAGCAAGCGGTCACGCCTTTCCTGGAGGAGCTCAGAACCATGGCGAGACGACAGGATGTGACCGACCTGGAGCAGGTCGTCATGGATGAGGAGCGGCAATCGATTCGTTCCGTCTTTGCCATGCACGAGCTGTCGGCCGCCTTTGACCGCATGACCCGGGACCCCAGACTGCTGGACATGGTCCGGCAGATCCTGGGGTCGGAGGTTTATATCCATCAGTCCCGGATCAACAGCAAATCAGGTTTCTGCGGCAACGGCTTCGAGTGGCATTCCGATTTCGAGACCTGGCACAGCGAGGATGGTATGCCCGGGATGCGGGCGGTGAGTGTGTCCATCATGCTGACGGAGAACAACCCGTTCAACGGGCCGCTGATGTTGATTCCGGGCTCCCATCATCAGTTCGTGCCCTGCGTGGGGCAGACGCCGGAAAGAAACTGGAACGGCTCGCTGAAACACCAGCGCGTCGGTCTGCCCTCCAGATCGGACGTCGAGGCGCTGACAGACGGCCGGGGTATCCATGCGCCCACCGGACCGGCAGGGTCACTGCTGCTGTTCGAGTGCAATACCCTGCACGCGTCCAACCGGAACATGTCGCCATGGCCCAGGGCCAACCTCTTCTTCGTCTATAACAGTGTGGATAACCGTCTGGCCCAGCCCTTTGCCGGCACCTCGCCCCGGCCCGCCTACCTGGCCGCAAGGACGAATCAGAAAGCATTGATTGACAGTCGTCCATAGCGATACGGCCCGTTAACCAACTGTCACCTCCGATGCCTGAAGATCGGGTAACCTGTACGGGGCATGTCATTGTCCGACGCTGAACCGGACGGGCACGAGCCGCAAAATCCACAGGTCCCGGTGGGGGACTTCCGGAGGGGTGATGACAGACTGGTTGCTGGCCAATCCCCATGCTGGGGCGGGTGAACGCAATGCTGATTTCTGGCGAGGCTACCTTGAACAGGCCGGCGTGGCACTGGGCAGGACCTGCGACCTGGACAATCTCGACTGGGTCCGGGAGGTGCGCAGCGGTGACCGCATACTGGCGGCCGGTGGGGATGGGTCGGTTAACCGGGCCGCGGGCATCTGTCTGGATACCGGGGCCTCCCTGGCTGTCCTCCCCTCCGGTACCGCCAATGACTTCTTTCGCAACCTGGGCATCGACCCCGATCCGGAGGCCATCTGCCGGGCGCTGGTGGACTATGGCCCGCAGCCGGTGGATGTAAGCCACCATGACCATGGCCTGTGCCTGAATGTGGCCCATATAGGCCTGGGCACCCTGCCGGCCCGGGACGCCAACTCCAATGGCGATGCCAAGAAGTTTCTGGGCCAGTTCAGTTACCTGGCCTCACTGTTCAGGCGTCTGTTCACCCGGCGTGGCTTTCGCGCCACCATCGCGACGGATACGGCCACGGTGGCGGGCCGCTGGTTATCCATTGCCATCGCCAACGGAGCCTGGTTCGGCGGTGGTACCGAGGTCCCTGGCGCGGCACTGGATAATGGTCGCCTGGTGGTGATCGCGGTACGACCGGCTTCCCTGGTCAGCCTGGCCGGTGCCTTCATCACGACGCGTCTGCTGGGGCGAATGCCGAAAGATACGAAAACGGTGGTGGAGATGAGCTGCCCCTGGTGCCGGGTAACCAGCCGCCGGTCCAAGACGGTGACCGTGGACGGAGATGTGGTGGGCCATACCCCCCTGGAAATGACCTGTCGTCCCGGGGAGCTGCAGGTGATCAGAAGGCCGGCGGGGCAGGTGTGAGGCCCGGGTGTCAGTACCCCGAATAGGCCTCGGGGTGCCAGCCGGCAAACGTCTCGCCCATGGTTTCCGGTTCCGGCTGGGCCTCCGGCGCGGCCAGTTCGGCGGTCAGGCGGTGATCCCGGATCTCCTGTACCACCAGGTCAAAATCCGGTTCCATGCGGACTCGGGTATTGGCGCGGGGCTGGTTGTCCTTGCGTAACACCGGGAATTCCTCCGCCAGCGCACCGCAGACCCGCAGCAGGCTGATCGTGGGTGCTCCGTGATTGAGCCATGCCATCTCCCGGAGCTGCTTCCACTGGATCGGGGCCTTGTCGTGCAGGCGGTAGATAACGCCGGCATTGTTGGCCGGATCCGCCGGGATAACCACCAGCCGGGCGGTGGGAATCCGGCTCTGATCGAACAGGGAACCACTGCCGAAGCGTGGCTTGATGGTCAGGCAAAGCTCCGGAAACTGCAGGTTCAGGTGTTCAAGCTGGGCCAGGAAGAAGGCGCCGATACCCGGTTCGATAAACAGGTGCCCGTGGAGGGGGACCCGGTCCAGGAATATCCCGTCACCGGTATCGCGATAGCTCTGCAGAGCCAGCATCGGGATCATCTCCCGTACCATGGCGCTGCGCAGGGCCCTCGGGTGGTCTCGAAGCCGGGACGATAGTTCGATGGCCAGTGGCCGGCAGGATTCCGGGCAATAGCGGAAGCGTCCCAACTGCCGTTCGGCGGTACTGTAGCGAACGGTGAAGTCCTCACCGGACCGGAGGGTGCCGTTGAAGTAACGATCGTTGCACAGGTCGAACAGCGCCTGCAGGTTATTACAGGGAATGGGGTCGGCGCCGGTCAGCATGGGCGTCGTCCTCCGTCTTGTGGGATTACACGGAATTATAGTGAAGTGTAGTTAATCCTCAGTGGCTATGCCGTAACAGCGAGTAACGCTTTGTGTCCCGGAATGCATGTCGTGTGTAGGGAAGTGCCGAGATAAGGTCAGGAAATGCGGCTATCTTGCAAATACGGAGCGTTTGGCGATGGATGTTTTGAGTGTGGTGGGATGAAAGGAGGATGATGGCCCGACCGCGGAACGGTCGGGCTTTGTGTCCGTTTATCGGTAGTTCTTGAGCACTTCCTTGGCGATGGCGTTGCGGTGCACCTCGTCGGGGCCGTCCGCAGTGCGCAGGTGGCGGGCATAGACCCACATGTCGGCCAGCGGGAAGTCCTCGGTGTAGCCACCGGCGCCATGGGCCTGGATGGCCCAGTCGATCACCTTCAGGGCCATGTCAGGGGCGGCCACCTTGATCATGGCGATCTGCTGCTTGGCGACCTTGTTACCCACCAGGTCCATCATCTGGGCGGTCTGCAGGACCATCAGGCGGGTCTGGTCAATCGCAATACGGCAGTCGGCGATGCGTTCGCGCCACACGCCCTGGTCGGCCAGGGTCTTGTGGAAGGCGACCCGTGAGGTCAGGCGCTGGCACATGATGTCGAAGGCCCGTTCGGCCTGGCCAATCACCCGCATGCAGTGATGGATACGACCCGGTCCCAGACGCCCCTGGGCAATCTCGAAGCCCCGGCCCTCACCGAGGATCAGGTTGCTGGCAGGCACGCGGACATTGTCGAACTGGATCTCCGGATGACCCTTGGGGGCGTGGTAGTAACCATAGACCGGCATGTCCCGGACAATGGTGACCCCAGGGGTGTCCTTGGGCACGATGATCATGGACTGCTGCTTGTGGCGGTCGGCATTGTCCGGGTCGGACTTGCCCATCACGATGAAGAACTTTGTTTCCTCGCCACAGCCGCCGGTGATAAACCACTTGCGACCGTTGACGACATAGTCGTCGCCATCCCGCTGGATGCGGGTCTCGATGTTGGTGGCATCACTGGAGGCCACGGCCGGCTCGGTCATGGCAAAGGAGGAGCGGATCTCGCCGTTCAGCAGGGGGGTCAGCCAGGTCTCCTTCTGCTCCTCGCTGCCGTAGCGGGCCAGTACCTCCATATTGCCGGTGTCCGGGGCGGCGCAGTTGAAAACCTCGGAGCTCCACAGGACCCGCCCCATGATCTCGGCCAGGGGAGCGTATTCCAGGTTAGTCAGACCAGGGCCATATTCTTCCTCTGGCAGGAACAGGTTCCACAGGCCCTGGGCCCTGGCCTTTTCCTTCAGCTCGTCAACGATGGGGACCTTGGCATACGCGCGGCCACGTTCCTTGTTGGCGGCCTTCTGCTGCTTGTAGGTTTCTTCGTTGGGGTAGATATAGTCATCCATGAACGTCAGCAGTTGCTGGCGCAGTTCCTTGACCTTGTCGGAATACTGGAAATCCATGATTTGCCTCCCGGGTATCTGGCAGTGATTGGTGGGCCTGAGCAGCGGAAGCTGTTCGGCGTCTGTTCAGTGGGATCACTATGAAACTGGCTGCTGGATGAATCAACTGAATTATTCTGATTGATCAGTATAAGTTTTGTTTATTAATAAGGTTGCCGCATGGCAATTCCGTCCGCCGGGGTGGCAAGGGGGGGCTTCCTTCGACCATACTGAGACAACATCCAACCTATCCTGAACAGATCAGAGGCGACGCATGACCAACAAAGAATTGCAGCAGCTGAAAGAGCGGTATGTGGCGGCCGGTGCAGCCAGCCCCAACGAGCAGTTTGCGGACCACGCCCGTAACGCTGAACTGTGGGACGCCGACGGCAAGCGCATGATCGACTTTGCCGGCGGTATCGGTGTGCTCAATATCGGCCATCGTCATCCGAAGGTGGTGGAAGCGGTCAAGGCCCAGTTGGACAAGCTGATGCATACCTGCCAGACCGTCATGCCCTATGAAGGGTACGTGAAGGTGGCGGAAAAGCTCAGCCAGGTGGCGCCGGTCCGCGGCCATGCCAAGGTGATGCTCGCCAATTCCGGTGCCGAGGCCCTGGAGAATGCGCTCAAGATAGCCCGCGCGGCGACCGGCAAGACCAACGTGATCTGTTTTGATGGCGGCTACCATGGCCGGACCTTCATGACCATGGCCATGAACGGCAAGGTGGCCCCCTATGCGTCCGATTTCGGCCCCATGCCCGGTACGGTGTTCCGCGCCCCCTATCCGGTGCCCTACCACGGGGTATCCGAGGATGAGGCGCTCCGTGGATTGAAGATGGTCCTCAAGACCGATGCCAACCCCAGGGATACCGCAGCCATCGTGATTGAGCCGGTCCTGGGGGAGGGCGGCTTCTACCCGGCGCCGCCGAGCTTCCTGAAGAAGATCCGCGAGATCTGCGACGAACACGGCATGCTGATGATCGTGGACGAAGTGCAGAGTGGCTTTGGCCGGACTGGCAAGCTGTTTGCCATCGAGCACAGTGGTGTCGAGCCGGACATCATGACCATGGCCAAGAGCATGGCCGACGGCATGCCCATTTCCGCCATTGTCGGCACCGACAAAGTGATGGACGCTTCCGGCCCCAACTCCCTGGGCGGCACCTACACCGGCAGCCCCACCGCCTGTGCTGCGGCCCTGGCGGTGATGGAGGTGTTCGAGGAAGAAGACATCCTCGGTAAGAGCCAGGTCCTTGGCAACAAGCTCGCCAAGCGCTTTGCTCAGTGGCAGGAGAAGTTTGACCATGTGGACAACGTGCGCAACCTCGGCCCCATGGCCGCCATCGAACTGGTCACCGACAAGCATGACTGTGAGCCCCGGGCCGACCTGGCCGCCAAGGTGACCGGCTATGCCAAGGAGCACGGCCTGATCCTGCTCAGTTGCGGCATGTACGGCAACACCATCCGCTTCCTGATGCCGGTGACCATCGAGGATGAGGTGCTGGAGGAAGGTTTGCAGATTGTTGAGGACGCGTTGGCATCCACCGACTGATCCCGGACGACGGTCAGGCCCCTGCCAGTGAGCTTTTCCTTCAGACAGTTGCGGTATTTCGTTGCGGTATCGGAGATCGGTTCGGTTTCCGGTGCCGCACGGGATCTCGCCGTATCCCAATCCACTGTTACGGAAGCCATCAAGGAGCTGGAAAGCGATCTCGGGGTGGTCCTGCTGGAACGGCATGCCCGGGGTATGGGGCTGACCCACAAGGGGCATGCGTTTCTGCGCCATGCCAACCGGATTCTGGCGGAAATCAGTTACGCCAGGGGAGTGTTTTCGGAACAGGAGCAGGTCACCGGAACCCTGCATGTCGGTGTCACGTCGATCGTGGCGGGCTACGCCCTGCCGGATCTCCTGGCACGCTACCGGCGGGCTTTTAGTGGAACCGGCGTCCAGGTGGTGGAAGACGCCCCGGAATACCTTGAACACTACCTGCTCAATGGCGAACTGGATGTCGCCATACTGATCCTCTCTGCCCTTCAGGAACGCTCTGCCCTCAACACGGCGGTGATGGAAACATCACCCTTCCGGGCCTGGTTACCCATGGGGCATCGCCTGGCCAACGCGCCGGAAATTGACCGCGACGTTCTGCTGGAAGACCGCTTCATCCTGCTCAACACTGACGAGATCCGACTGGCAACTGCAGACTTGTGGCAGCGGGCGAGCCGAAATCCCCGCATGGCCATGCGAACGTCGTCGGTGGAAGCAGTGAGAAGCCTGGTAGCGACCGGAGCCGGTGTCTCCGTGCTGCCGGACCTTGTCTACCGCCCCTGGTCCCTGGAAGGAGACCGCATTGCCGGCGTCAACGTGGCGTCTCCGCTACCACCGGTGGAGGTTGGGCTGGCCTGGCGCCGTGGTGCCAAGCCTTCTGATGCCGCCCGAGCGTTTATTGATCTGGCCCTGGAGGAACCGGCCCTCCGCCATCGCTGACCACCCAAGCGTCCTTTCGGAAAACCCGATCACTCAATACCCTCCTGTTTTGCGTTGCATCCCACTACGTGATTTTACCTATAAATATCGGAATAACCGATATATGTTTTCTGATTTTATTTATGGCGATAGCTGAGGTGATTTCTATACTCGAAATGACCATCCGTATTCATGTCGCCATGAAAGACATGGTGAGCCCACACAGCTCGGGAGAGGAATCATGAAAAAGATAATGGTGTCGATGCTGACCACCACATTCTGTGTTGCCACGCTTGCCTCGGCAGCGGATATGAAAAAATCTGTCGGCGCAGGCGAGGGTGCGGTGGATATCGTGGCCTGGCCCGGCTACATCGAGCGTGGTGAAACCGACGAGAACTATGACTGGGTGACCGGATTCGAGGAAGAAACCGGATGTGAGGTAAGGGTGAAGACGGCCAACACCTCGGACGAGATGGTCGCCCTGATGAACGAGGGTGGCTTTGACCTGGTGACGGCCTCCGGTGATGCCTCCCTGCGGATTATATACGGCGACCGGGTACAGCCGGTGAACACGGACCTGATCCCCAGCTGGAACACCATTGATGACCGACTCAAGGATGCACCCTGGCACACCGTGGATGGCGTTCACTATGGCGTTCCCTATCAGTGGGGAGCGAATGTGCTGATGTACAACACCGAGGTGTTCGGGGACCAGCCGCCCAAGAGTTGGCAAGTGGTGTTCGAGGAAATGACCCTTCCGGACGGCAAGTCCAACAAGGGGCGGGTCCAGGCGTTTGATGGGCCAATCTACATTGCCGATGCCGCGCTGTATCTAAAAAAACATCAGCCGGAACTGGGTATCGAGGATCCGTACGAACTGACCCAGGAGCAATACCAGGTGGCTCTGGACCTGTTGCGGGAGCAACGGAAGATCGTGGGGCGGTACTGGCATGATGCCTTTGTACAGATTGATGATTTCACCAACGAGGGTGTTGTCGCATCCTCCGCCTGGCCGTTCCAGGCCAACATCCTGAAAGCTCAGGGGCAACCTGTCGCCACGGTCATACCGGACGAGGGTGCCACCGGCTGGGCGGATACCACCATGATGCATGTGGATGCTCCCCACCCCAACTGCGCCTATAAGTGGATGGAGCACTCGCTTAACACCCGGCTGCAGGGGGACCTTGCTTCCTGGTTTGGTTCAGTGCCGGTGGTGCCGGCCGCCTGTGAAGGCAACGAACTGCTGGGTGAGAAAGGCTGCGAGACCAATGGCATGGAGAATTTCGAGCGTATCAGTTTCTGGCGTACCCCGGTTTCATCCTGTGGGGAAGGCAAACAATGCGTGCCCTACTACCGCTGGGTAACCGACTACATCGCCATCCTGGGTGGCCGGTAAGCCAGTTGAGAGTTCCATCGTCCCACCCTGCTGGGTGGGGCGATACGCATCAGGAGAGTTTCATGCCAACCACGGTCCGGAAACCCATGTACGACACGGAAAAAGACGAGGTGAGCCCCGACCCGGCTGAACAGGTCAGTGCGGTGGAGCTGTCGGGGGTCAGCCGGCATTTTGGCACCGTTAAGGCGGTGGACCAGGTGAACCTCGACATACCCGAGGGGGAGTTCTTTGGAATGCTGGGGCCGTCCGGATCCGGCAAGACAACCTGCCTGAGGCTGATCGCGGGGTTCGAGCAGCCCACGGCCGGTCACCTGAAGATCTTTGGCGACATGGTGGACGGCCTTCCGCCCTATCGCCGCGCCGTTAACACGGTTTTCCAGGACTATGCCCTGTTCCCCCATATGAATGTCATCGATAACGTGGCCTACGCGCTGACGGTACGCGGGGTAGGGCGCCATCAACGGCATCGTCAGGCCATGGAGATGCTTGAACTGGTACGCCTGGGCGGGTTTGCGAAACGCCAGCCCGCGCAGTTGTCCGGCGGGCAACGCCAGCGGGTTGCCCTGGCCCGGGCCCTGATAGGAAAACCCAAGGTGTTGCTGCTGGACGAGCCCCTGGGGGCCCTGGACCTGAAACTGAGGGAGCAGATGCAGGTGGAACTCAAGTCCCTGCAGCGGGAACTGGGCATCACCTTTGTGTTCGTCACCCATGACCAGGGCGAGGCCCTGTCCATGAGTGACAGGGTGGCGGTCTTCAATCAGGGGCAGGTGGTTCAGGTGGGTACCCCGGAAGACATCTACGAGAGGCCCGAGCATCGTTTCGTGGCGGATTTCGTCGGTTCCTCCAACATACTGGAGCCGGAGCTCTGCCAGCGTATCGGTGCTCCCGAGGGGGTGTGGAGTCTGCGCCCGGAGAAAATCCACCTGGCCGACCAGTCGGTGTCCCGGGAGGATGGTGTAGTCACCGTATCCGCCACCATCAGTCACGTGCAGTACCAGGGCTCGGTGCGGCGGTGTGTGCTGTCCGTGGCGGGGCACTCGCTGTCCCTGTCGGTTCCCTCGGCGGTGGGTGGACTGGCTACCGGGCAGTCGGTCTATGCCCGCTGGAATCTGGACGACATGCACAGGATGGTGCCGTGATGGCTGACGATGGCATGGCAATCAACCAGCCGGCCGACGGTGTACTGGGCCGGGTATCCGACCTGCTGTTCCGGCGACCGGGACTGTTGCTGGCCATCCTGCTGGGGCCGCCGCTGATCTGGATTGGCGTGGTCTATGTCGGGTCGCTGGTGGCACTGCTGGTGCAGAGCTTCTATTCGATTGACGAGTTCTCAGGTCGCATCGTCCGGGAGTTTACGCTCAAGACCTACGCAGAGCTGCTGCGTCCCTCCAACCTCGATATCGTGTTGCGCACGGTGCTGATGGCCGCGTCGGTGACCCTGGCATCCGCGCTCATAGCGTTTCCCATCGCGTTCTATGCCGCCCGTTTCGCCCGTGGGTGGATCAAGGGGCTGTTCTTCATTGCCGTCATGCTGCCGCTCTGGTCCAGTTACCTGGTAAGGGTCTATGCCTGGAAACTGATCCTTGCCAATGAGGGCGTGCTCAACTGGAGCGTCGAGAGGGTGGGGCTCACCCCGCTGGTGGATGCGTTGCTATCCATGCCGGTGATTGGCGGGCCCTCGTTGTCGTTCAGTTATATCGGCACCTTCCTGGTGTTCGTCTACCTGTGGCTGCCGTTCATGATCCTGCCGATCCAGGCGGCGCTGGAGCGGGTGCCAGGGTCCATGCTGGAGGCCTCGGACGACCTGGGGGCCCGGCCCGGGCAAACCTTCCGCAAAGTGATCTTCCCGCTGGCCCTGCCCGGTATCGTGGCCGGCTCCATTTTCACTTTCTCGTTGACCCTGGGGGACTATATCGCGCCCCAGATCGTGGGTTCCTCGCGACTGTTCATTGGCCAGGCGGTTTACATGCACCAGGGCACCGCCGGCAATCTGCCGATGGCAGCAGCCTTTTCCATGGTGCCCATCGTGGTCATGGCCATTTACCTCTGGATTGCGAAAAAGATGGGGGCCTTCAATGCGCTTTAGGAAGAGCCGTTCGGGTGCGCCGCTGAAGCTGAAAATCGGGGCGGTGGCAGGTTTACTGTTCCTGCACCTGCCCCTGTTGCTGATCTTTCTGTATGCCTTCACCACCGAGGAAAAGAGCTACCAGTTTCCGCCCCCGGACTATACGTTGAAATGGTTTGCGGTGGTCTGGGATCGGCAGGATATCTGGGATGCGTTCGGCCTGTCCCTGAAAATCGCGTTGATCGCCACCGGCGCGGCCATCGTGCTGGGTACCCTGGCGGCGGGGGCCGTTGCCCGCACCCGGTTCTTTGGCCGTGAAACCGTGTCACTGCTGATTATCCTGCCCATCGCGCTTCCCGGGGTGGTAACCGGTATTGCGTTGCGCTCGGCCTTCGATATCGCCGATATTCCATTTTCCTTCTGGACCATTGTGCTCGGTCACGCGACCTTCTGTGTGGTGGTGGTCTACAACAACGCGGTGGCAAGGCTCCGGCGTACATCGCCCTCCCTGCTGGAGGCCTCGCTGGATCTGGGGGCGAATGGCTTTCAGACCTTCCGGCATGTGCTGCTGCCCAATCTTGCCACCGCACTGCTGGCGGGCGGCATGCTGGCCTTTGCCCTGTCCTTTGACGAGGTCATTGTGACTACCTTCACCGCAGGACAACAAACGACCCTGCCCATCTGGATGCTCAGCGAATTGGTACGTCCCAGGCAGCGACCGGTGACCAACGTGGTGGCGGTGTTCGTGGTGATTATCACTTTCCTGCCCATTCTCATGGCTTATTACTTCACCCGCGGCGGCGAAGCGACCGCCGGGCAGGGTAAGTGACAGGCAATTCAGGCTAACAAGGAGATTTCCCCATGTCCCAGACAGGTAATGCAAGTGGTGCCCAGGCCCTGGATACCCGTTTATTGATTGGTGGAGACCTGGTGGCCGGAAACGGGCCGGAGGAATCCATACTCAATCCGCGTACCGCCGGGAAGATCATTGATCTGCCCGAGGCCTCCGATGATCAGGTCAACCAGGCAGTTGCCGCGGCCCGCAAGGCCTTCCAGGGCTGGTCGAGAACCACGCCGGGGGAGCGTTCGCTGCTGTTGCTGCGGCTGGCGGACCGGATTGAGCAGCACGGCGAAACCTTCGCCCGGCTGGAGGCATTGAACTGCGGAAAACCGTTCCATATCGTGCTGGCGGAGGAGATCCCGGCGGTCGTGGACTGCCTGAGATACTTTGCCGGTGCGGCCCGGTGCATGCAGGGAAGCGCGGCAGGAGAGTATATGACGGGTCACACCTCGATGATCCGCCGTGACCCGGTGGGTGTGGTCGGTTCCATTGCACCCTGGAACTACCCGCTGATGATGGCGGCCTGGAAGATCAGCCCGGCCCTGGCGGCGGGCAATACCGTTGTGATCAAGCCGTCGGAGCAGACGCCCCTGACCAGCCTGTTGCTGGCACGGATCGCCGCCGAAGTACTGCCTGCCGGCGTGCTCAATGTGATCACCGGTCGGGGGGAAAGCGTGGGTACATCCCTGGTCTGTCATCCGGATGTGGACATGATCTCGCTGACAGGGGATATCGCCACCGGCAAGAAGATACTCACCAATGCCGCCAAGGGCGTGAAACGGACCCACCTCGAACTGGGTGGCAAGGCCCCGGTACTCGTATTTGATGACGCCGACCTGGACGAAGTAGTCGAAGGCATCCGCACGTTCGGTTACTTCAACGCCGGGCAGGACTGCACGGCGGCTTGTCGGATATACGCCGGAGCGGGGATCCACGACCAACTGGTGGAGAAGCTGACCGATGCGGTTTCCACCATCCGCTACAATCAGGGCAATGACGATGACAACGAAATTCCTCCCCTGATTTCCGAGCGGCAGCGGGACCGGGTAGCCAGTTTTGTTGAAAGGGCGGCGGAACAGTCTCACATGGAAGTGGCCGTAGGCGGTCGTATGCCTGATGGAAACGGCTTTTACTACGAGCCCACACTGATCACCGGGGCGCGACAGGATGATGAGATTGTCCGTCGGGAAGTGTTTGGTCCGGTGGTGTCCGTTACCCGGTTCACGGATGATGACGATGTTGTCACCTGGGCCAACCAGTCAGAATATGGCCTGTCGTCATCGGTGTGGACCAGGGACATTTCCAGGGCCATGGATGTCTCGTCACGCTTGCAGTATGGCTGCACCTGGGTGAACTGCCACTTCATGCTGGTAAACGAAATGCCCCACGGTGGCATGAAGCAGTCAGGATACGGAAAAGACATGTCGTCGTACTCTCTTGAAGATTACACCACTGTCCGCCATGTCATGATTCGGCACGGCTAGTCGCCGTAATTAACACAGGCAGTGGATTTCCTGTACAGGTACGGTATTCTCGGGATCAAGTTCAAACCTTTTTATCCCGAGGACACTTGGAATTCAGGATATGTCAGAGACCGGTCACGAAGCTGTGTTTTTCCGCGAGGGCGACGTTTTTGTGCCCACGGAACTGGGGCGCGGCCCCTGGAGTCCGGACGCACTCCACGGGGGCGCGCCGGCGGCACTGTTGGCGGGCTATGCCGAGGAGCAGGTGGGAGACCCGGACATGCTGTTGTCGCGGCTGACCATGGAGCTGGTACGCCCGGTTCCCATGGCGCCGCTGGCCATCCAGGCCAGCATGGGGAAGGGGCGCTCGGTCCGGCGAGTGGAAATGACCCTGACCAGCGGTGATACCGTGGTCGCCCGTGCCGTGGCCCTGTTCCTGAGGGCCGAGCCACTGGGCATCGAGCCGCGTCTGGGAGGCCATCCGCTGCCGGGCCCCGACCGGTGCCATGAACCCTTCGTGATTCCGGGCATGGAGCAGGTGACCTCGTTCCACTACACCGCCATGGATATCCGCGTGGCCCATGGCCAGACTGTTGGTCCTGGCCCGGCTGCCGGCTGGTTCCGCATGCAGTACCCGCTGGTTGCAGGGGAGAGTGTCTCCGCCGCCATGCGTGCGGTAGCCGCGTCGGATTTTGGCAACGGCCTTAGCTGGATTCTTCCCTTTGACGAGTACACCTTTGTGAATACGGACCTGACCGTGTACCTGCATCGCCATCCGAGGACCGAGTGGGTTGCCCTGGATAGCCGAACGGTTATCGAACCCAATGGTATCGGCCTGGTCCGTTCGGAAATCTATGACGAACAGGGCCGTATCGGGACCGCTCAGCAGAACCTGCTGGTGCGCGCCCGGCAGGCCTGAGGACCTGTTACCGGACCCTGACCAAACCGTCATTGAAAGGCCATCACTTTACCTTGCCGGACCCCGTCGACCATGGCATAAACGGGCCTGACATTCATTGGTGGGGCATTTCCATGCGTCAGACAGTTTCCGGGGTGTTGGCCCCCTTGTTTATTATCGGCTTTCTGGTGTCCCAGGCGGTTCATGCCTCTCCTCTGGCTGAATCGGTGGTTGAGGCGTCCCCTCTAGGGGCCATTGCGGACCAGTCCCCGGCCATGCTGAGGACGGGCATCCGTGATGGACTGGTGGGCACCGGACAGGTGGACCCGTTCCTGGCGGAAACCATCGCCGGTATCGGCAGCCGGGCCTTCAACCCGCAACGGGTACGTTCGCAACTGGCCACGGCCCTGGCGGATGATCTGGACAACGCCCAGTTGGAGGCGGTGAAGGACTGGTACGACTCGCCCCTGGGCCGGCAGTTGGCCCGGGCGGAGTCGCAAGCGGCGGCGCCCTCAAGCTGGAAGGCCGTCCAGGCGGCCGGGCCGGCCCTGAGGGAGCGGTTCGAGGGTACGGCGCGCCAGGAGCTGTTCGACCGGTATGAACGAGCCACAGGCGCTACGGATACCGCCGTGGAAACCGCCATGGCGGTGCAGCTTGAACTGGCGGACTCGCTGGCGTCGCTCAGTGAGGGGGATACCGTGGAATCCGTGCGGGCCCAGATCGAGGATAATCGCCCCGCGATTGAGCGCCGGGTGGGCGAGCAGGTGTACCTGGCCTTCCTGTCCATGTATGAGGGATTCCCGGACAAGGATCTCGATACCTACCTGACATTTCTGGAATCCCCGGCGGGGCAGGCGTATACCGCCAGTGCCGCGGATGCGGTCCATGATGCCATCATGGAACCGGTCAGCAGTGTTGGCAATCAACTAGTGCGGCTGTTGGGGGCTGGTGGCCGATGAAGCTGTTGAGGATCACCCTGCGGTGGCTTTTCCTCCTGGTACTATCGGTTCTTGCCCTGGCACTCCTGTTGCTATTGCTCTTCCGTTTCGTCAATCCACCCACCACCGCCTTTATCATGGCCTACCAGGCGGAGACTGGTAGCTTTTCCGGCGTCCGCCAGACCTGGGTGCCCCTTGAGAACATATCGCCCTGGATGCCGCTGGCGGTGATCGCCAGTGAGGACCAGCGCTTCCTGAACCACTGGGGCGTCGACCTGGGTGCCATCGCCACCGCGCTCAATGCCTTCCAGGACGGTGACGGCCTGCGGGGGGCCAGTACCATCACCCAGCAGACCAGCAAGAACCTGTTTCTCTGGGGTGGGCGCAGCTTTGTGCGCAAGGGGTTGGAGGCGGCGCTGGCGGTGGGCATGGACGGCCTCTGGCCCAAGCGCCGGATCATGGAGGTGTACCTCAATGTGGCGGAATTCGGCCCGGGACTCTACGGGGTCGAGGCGGCCAGCCAGGTGCATTTCGGCGTATCGGCGGCGCAATTGACAGCCACCCAGGCCGCCCGCCTGGCGGCGGTGCTGCCCAACCCCCGGATGTTTGATGCCGGCGCACCGACGCCCTATGTGTGGGAGCGGGTGTCCTGGATTCGCCAGCAGATGTCACAGCTGGGAGGTACCGCTCTGGTGGGGAATTTCTACTGACGCCGCTCAGTCGCTGAGCACTTCCCGCTCGAAACGCCCCAGCACCGTCATGGTGATCAGGGCAAAGGCCGACAGCAGCCCCGCCAGGGGCAGGTTACCGACGCCGCTGGCAACACCGACGGCCCCGGCAATCCAGATGGAGGCACCGGTGGTGATGCCCTGCACACTGCCCCTGGCCTGGATAATGGAACCGGCACCGAGAAAACCAATGCCCCCGATCACGCCTTCCACAATGCGGGTTGGATCTATCCGGGCGGAGGGATCCCCGGTGGCGGTGTCAAACAGGATCTGCATGCCGACCATCACGAAGGTGGCGGCGCCCATCGACACCAGCATATGAGAGCGTAGCCCCGCCGGCTTGCCGCGCAATTCCCTTTCAAGCCCAAGCAGGAAGCCGAATCCCGTCGCAATGGACAGGCGGATCAGCATATCGAGGAACGGTAGCTCGGATTGATTCATGGGCGTCAGTCTCCCCAAGAACGTGGTGGACACAAAAGCGGGCCCGCAGCAGGGCTACGGACCCGGGAACCTGAGTTGCAGGTCTCCTGCAAGGATAGACGCGGGTTCGGTCGCCTGCCTGCCGGCGACAGGGCATCGGGTCAGAACATGTATTGCAGGCCAACCCGGGCGGTGTCGAACTCGGGCCCGTCGTTGGTAACCTGGCCGTTGAAGTCGTCTTCGTCAACATCATCCACGTTGTAGCGGTTGTACTCGGCGAATGCAGTCAGCGATGGGGTGACCATGAAGTCGACACCGGCGCCCACAAAGGGACTTACCTCGTCGTAGGTCTCCTTCTCGTCAAAAGCGCTCACTTCCATGTCGGACGCGAAAGCACCGACCTTGCCATAGATGCCGAAGGCTTCAGTGAGGGGAAAGCGGCCCTTGGCCGACAGGGCCAGGCCCTTCAGGTCCGAGCGGACGTCATCTTCGCCGAATTTGCCAAAGTCGACGTAGTCGGCTTCCAGGGCGAAGAACGGGTTGAACTGGTAACCGGCGGACACACCGTACAGATCGCGATCATCGTCGAATTCACCGCCGTGGGATTTGTAACCACCATAGCTGCCACTGACGAAGAAGCCGGAATCATCCCGTTCGCCTGTACTCTGAGCCATGACGGCGGGTGCCGTGAAAACGGCAGTCGTAAAAACAGTGACGCATGCAATACCGGATTTGAGTCGCATCATTCGGACCTCCTGGGTCATCAGTAATGTCACGGTTCGAGACTGTGCGCTCGATCACGCATTTCCAGCGTAAATCAAAATGGATAGGTTCCAAGTTAAAGTCGAAGTACGCTTTGGTAATCAACTTGTAACTCGTTAACCCATTGAAAAAATTGGCTTACTCTCTTAATGGAAAGATTTTATCTGGTGAGCGGTGGAAGGTCGGAAGGCGGAAAAAGGCCGGCCCGGAGTCCGAGGGGCCGGCAATGAGGAGGAAGGGCAACCCGGCAATGCCGGGCTGTTACTACAGGGGGAACATCAGATTCCCCGGTCGATGACGGCCTGGGTCACCACATCGTCTATGGAACAGATCGGGTTCTCCTTACCCACCCAGGGATCGCCGTCGAAGTACTTCTGGAAAATCTTTTCGGCGGTGCGGGTCGCCAGCGCCTGGGACGTCAGGGTGGGGTTGGGCCCACCGATGGCGTTGGGCAAGGCCGAATGGTCCGCGATATAGAGACCCTCCACCGCACGGGCCTCGCAGTTCTCATCCAGGACGGAATTACGGACGCTGTCACCCATGCGCATGGATGACTGCATGTGCAGCAGCACCGGGTTCCAGTCCAGGCGGATGATCTTCGAGGCACCGCCGGCCCGCAGGATTTCCGCCGCCCGGTTGGTCAGGTGGTTACGGTTACGGATGGTACGGTTCGAGCGGTTGCGCTTTTCCATCCTCACCCGGGCCACCGGGCCATGCTCATCGCTGAAGGCCTGGGACACATCCACCCGGTTCTGGTACTCCACATCGTCATCCGTGAGGATCAGTACCGCCATCAGGCGATTGACATCGGACATCATGTCCTTCAGTTCGGTGCCGTAGACCCGACCGGACTTGCCATCCCAGGCGCCGGTATTGGACAGGCCATTGTCGTACAGCGAGCGGATACCGGTGTTACTGTCACTCAGGTTGTTGGCATGGATAGCTGGCATGTTGGAGGTGTTCTCGATGGAGCCATAGCCCGGGAAGTCCGCCCTTGAGGACGATGCCGGCCCTTCGGTGCCGCCGACGTCATGGGGGAATTGACCCACCACCCAGTCCAGGGCGTGGTCGGTCAGGCCACGGCCCACCCAGCCATTGAAGTCTGGCAGTTCGCTGTTTTGCCACAGGCGTGGGTTCTCGATACAGCCACCGGCCATGATCACCACCCGGGCCTCCTCGCTCCGGGTCTCTCCGGTATTGGTATCGCGCCATTCCACTCCCCGGGCCACCCGGGTCAGGCTGAACCGGGGCCGTTCGCTGATAATGCGGGTAACGTAGGCATCGGAGATCAGAGTGATGGCCTTGCCGCCGGGCTTGTAAAGGTCGGCGGTGAGGGCCATGGGAATGTAACTGTTATCCGTGGACCGGCGGGCCTTCAGGTTGCGGGGTGCGCCCTTGGGGAGCTGGCAGCCCTGGAAGCAGTGGCCACAGAAGGTACAGCCGGTGGCGTTCGGGTACTGCAGTTGTGAGCTGTCCCGGGTCTTGCCGGCGGTGCCCCCCGGTTGCAGGATGGCGTTTTCCTGGGGGCGGAAACCGGCCCGGGTGACATCCTTGCTGGTGATGGGCGTCAGGCCGGCGGCCTCGGCACTGTCAAAGAAGGCCTTTTCCTTCTTGCCCATGGCAGCGGTCTGCACCGGCAGGGTGGCTTCGGTCCACTCATAGTACGGTCGCATTTCCTCATAGGTGAAGGGGAAGCGATAGTCGTTGTCGTAAAGGTTCCGGTCGGCGCCGTTATAACCGGCGAACACGCCCGGCATGGCCCGGGGGCTGTTGCCGTAATAATGCAGGGTGGTACCGCCGACGCCGGCCACCTGGGAGATGCTGGCCGGATTGGTCAGTTCCCGGAACCAGCCGGGCTTGGCGGGATCTGACGGTCCTACGCGGAACTTGCCGGTCAGGGTGCTGTTCATGTGATTTTCGAGGTAGGACCATTCCTGTTCCGGGTTGGCGTGGCGGGCGCCAGCCTCCAGTACCAGCACATCCAGGCCACGCTCGGCCAGTTCCTTTGCAACCACGGGGCCACCGCCCCCGGCGCCGATAATAATGACATCACGCATTGTCGACACTCCTCCGTCCCTGGTAATAACCAATGAAATCATCGCCACCATCCGGAATGGGGGGCGCACCCGGTTCATAGCCGCTGAGTACCCAGCCAAGGGGGCGCTGGGCCACGGTCAGGTTCTCCGGGTCGAATACCGCAAACTCGTTGTAGCTGGCAAAGCTGGCAATGCGGATGACAAAGGATATGAAGGTTTGCAGGACACCGGGTGCCGCCTGCCGGAATGCGGCATCGGGGATGGTCCAGCGCAGGGCGTTCTTGAGCCAGGAATCCTCGCCGTCCAGGGCCGCCATGACCTGGCCTTTCTGTTCCCAGGTCAGGTTGGAGAACGGCGCCACGAACGGTCCGGTGCCGGGCTCGTCGATCACCTGGTTGGCCACCAGGTTCAGCAACAGCGCCAGCATGATGGAATTGGCCACGTCTCCTTCCAGGTACTGGCTCAGGGAGGTATCCAGGTTTTCCAGGATCCACTCGCCATTGTCCCCCAGGGAAGCGGCTGCCTCATCGGGAATGGACAGCGGGGCGGCATTCAGGTAAGCGCCGATGCCGTCCAGCAGTTGGTTCATGAATTGCGGCGGCAGGGGCACGACGCGGTCAATGCCGCCGGTCAGGTACAGGTCCGCCCGTGTTCCGATACCGCCTGGCGTCGGTGTGCTGACGCCCTGGTTCTGGGAGTAGGGGTCATCTCCGGGCACGGCAAAGGCAATCAGCCCGAAGAAGGTATCGTTGCGCAGGGCCTCCAGCGCGGCCTGGAGTTGCTCCGCGGTCCACTGGACGTCACCGCTGTCCAGATCGGCGTAGGCCTTGCCGGGAACCAGCAATCCCGGCGCTACCGCCGCAGCGGCGCCCAGTATGCCGGAACCCACCAATAGCCTGCGGCGGCCCGCGTTGAGCAGGGGTTGAGGTGCTTCTCTCTCTCGTTTCACAACTGCCTCCTTGGCATGCGTCGAGTTGGGGTGGCTTGGATGCCACCTTCGTACGGAGCCTTTCCTGTCTCCTGCAATCGGATTGCGATACAGCGGGCAAGGTGCAGTGTGAACGACCGGAGTGGCCCCTGTTCTTTTGGCCCTGTCGGCGGTAGTGACGTGCCGCTTCCAGGGGTATATTTAATGTGTCCTTAAAATAAATAACCCCTGAAAACAGACAGATGCGTACCATGTCGTAGGCATCTGACCGATGTCAGGGGACCAAGTGTCCCTTTCATTATGCCTTTGATATGAGACTATTGTGTTAAATGTCTCACCGAACGGTCCGGCAATTTATGAACGACCTACCTATTTGAGGGGGTAAGTGAATCTCGGGTAATTCAGGGCAGGGTTTGTGGCCAGGGATCCAGCAGGCCCAGGGAGCCGACGCCGGGGAGTTTGACGGCCAGGTGACGGGGATCAACGCCCAGGGAGAGCCCGAGGATATTCAGTTCCAGACCCTCCCGGACACCAGCCAATATGCCGATGTAACCGCCGGCGGACAGCTGGTAGCCGGCACCTGACGGCGTTTCGGCAATATAGCCATTGCCCAGGTAATCCTTACCGATGGCGGTATTGGGCAGGTTGACTTCCAGGCCCGACACCTGGCGGATAATCCAGGCCACGAAGGTATTGCTGTTGGGGCCGGGCCAGGCCTCGTAGGTGTGGGGGTAGGGGTAGTCGGCAATGGCCTGCTCGATGTCCGGGATCAGGCGTGCAGCGGCCTCCCCGGATATGTTGGCCAGCAGCGCCGGCGGAGCCCCGTACCAGGCGCGGTCGGGCAGGGACCGGTAGGACCGGACCTTGTTGGCGCCCCAGCCGGTCACCTCATGGACGGTGTAGCTGTCGGCGCCTTCCTGCTTGGTGGCGATCCAGGTGTGGATGGCAAAGTAACCGCGCCAGCTGAAGGCCCTTGCTCCGTAGACCTGTACCAGGGCCTGGGGGGATTCGGCGGCCAGGGGAGCCAGCCCGGCACTGGAGCGATCAGCGTCCCGCCAACTGGCGCTGGTGTCCATATTGGAGCAGGCGACCATGAATACGGGGCCGGACAGCAGGATGGCGAGGAAAACAAGGACCCGAAGGCCCCATTTAACGGGTCTGGACATGGGCATCAGGACAGGTCTGTGGACAACAGTCCTTTGTAGCATACTCCTGATCGCGTCGACAGGGCGGGCCCCGGTCGGGCGTCGTTCAGCGTCGGTCCGCGGAATTCAGGGCGTCGCTGATGGCTCGGGCCTCGGCTTCCAGGACCCGGTAGAGGAGCGAATTGCCCTGTTTGCTGGCGGCGTTCAGTTGCTTCTGCTTGTTTGCGTACAGCCGGTGGAGAAGGTCCGCCTGCTGGCTTGAAGTAACAACGGTCATGACGAATCCCCAGTGATGTCAGCTTATTTTACGAACTGCCGGTAAACTGGCGTCTATGGGGAATGCAGCATAATCCAGGCCAAGGGCGCCAGGATGGGTCTTGGAGCGTTCCTGCCGTGACAGAGGTAGCGCCGGGTGCCGCGACCCGGTCGGAAAAGCGCCGGAAAGCGTTGTATAGTGACGCTCAGCGTCAATGGGAAGTGTCAAGGGGGTGCCACAGGTGCCGGATTTATTTACAGGTCAGGACGTGCTCAATGCCCCCGGCGAACCGGAGAAACTCGGCCCCGGTGCCTTCCTGTTCCGCCAGTATGCGCAACCGGTGGTGGAGGATCTGCTGGAAGCCATCCGGGTGGTATCGTCGGTATCACCTTTCCGCCGGATGATGACGCCGGGAGGCCGCCGGATGTCCGCGGCCATGACCGGTTGCGGCGAACGCTGCTGGGTGACCGACCGCCGCGGCTATCGCTACGCTGACACGGATCCGGAAACCGGCAAAGCCTGGCCGTCCATGCCGTCTGTCATGGCCAGCCTGGCCCGGGACGTATCCGCCCGGGCCGGCTTTCCGGGGTTCGAGCCGGATGTCTGCCTGATCAACCGTTATGAGCCTGGTGCCCGCATGGGTCTCCACCAGGATCGGGACGAGGAGGATTTCCGCTGGCCGGTGGTGTCGGTTTCACTGGGGCTGCCTGCAGTGTTCCTGTGGGGTGGCCTGAAACGGGGCGGATCACCGGCAAGGTTGCGGCTGGAACATGGTGATGTACTGTTATGGGGAGGGGAAGACCGGCTCCGATACCATGGTATCGCGCCGGTTCCCGATGACCGGTGTGAGGCAACCGGCCATCTGCGCTACAACCTGACGTTCCGTCGGGCCCGGTAATCCCGGTGACGGATGTCCGGTTGCCGGGCGCTGTCAGGAGCGGCTGGTGACCTCCAGCAGGTGGTAGCCGAACTGGGTGCGGATCGGTCCGATCACCGTGTTCAGATCGCTGTTGAACACGGCCTGGTCGAATTCCGGCACCATCTGCCCGGGGCCGAAGGAGCCGAGATCACCACCGTTGCGACCGGAGGGGCAACGGGAGTATTCGCGGGCAACCTCGGCGAAATCCTGTCCGTTCTCGATGGCCTGCTTGAGTTCGTCGCACTTGGCTTCGGTTTCAACAAGAATATGGCGGGCGGTAGCCTGTGTCATGGTCAGTATCCTGTTCTGTGTGTGGAACCGGAATGCTGCCTGCCGCATCTGCCCGTGGCAAGTCTTTTTGCGCCCGCCGGTTCCTGGCTATGCCCGGTACCTTGCCGTTGGCCCTGTAGCGCCGCTTATCCCGCCGCCGGGCGGATGAACAGGGCGATCCGGTGCTGGACAGAGTGAGTCCAGCGGGCCACCGCCTTCACAGCTTTCCGTGCGGCTAGGCGGGTATAGGCCCGGCGAAGCTCAACGGCGTTGTGCAGCACGGTGGAGGGGACGGGGGTTACCATTACACGATCTTGCATACGTCTTACCTCCTCAGGTTGGTTAATTGCATGATCAGGTCCCTCCCGACGGAAGGTATGGGGCCTCTGATGTAGCCCGTTGCATCCTGTCCGTCAGGATGCTCATATTCTGACCGGTCTTTTTTGCAGTTTAAATACGTTAAACTCCATAGTTCCGTTGCAGATTTGCAGTTATCAACCGATTGGAAAGCTGAATGGATTGGGATTACCTGAGATACGTACACGCCCTCGCCAATGGGGGCACCCTCGCCAGGGCCGGGGAGCTGCTTGGCGTCCACCAGACCACGGTGCTCCGGCGGCTGGACCAGATGGAAGAGGAACTGGGCGTCCAGCTCTTCGACCGGAACCGCGATGGGCTGGCCCTGACCCCCGCCGGCGAGCTGGTTTTCCAGGAAGCGGACCGACTGTCGGTGGACATGGAAAACCTGGAGCGCCGCCTGGTGGGTCAGGAAACCCAGCCAGAGGGCCGGGTCCGCCTGGCCACCACCGACAGCCTGCTCAACGGGTTGCTGGCGCCCCTGCTGGCGGAGCTGGTGGCGGCCCATCCGGGCATCGAGGTGGAAGTCATTTCCAGCACCGACGTGGCCGGCCTGACCCAGCGGGACGCGGACCTGGTACTGCGGCCCACCAACCAGCCCCAGCAGACGCTGGTGGGGGCCCGGATTGGCTGTATTGAGTCCGCCATCTACGGTAGCCATGCCTACCTCGGGCAACATCCGTTTAATGAATCCGAGTTGCCTGGCGACCACGTATGGGTAGTACCGGACGAAAGTTTCGTGCACCTGGCCACGGGCAAGTGGTACCGGAAAAACCTGCGTCGCGCCGGGGCCACGCTGCGGTGCAACAGTCTGTACGGCATGTTCAGCCTGATTCGTTCGAGCAGTGGCCTGGGTGTATTACCCTGTTACCTGGGGGATCGCGCCGACGATCTGGAACGGCTGTCCGGCCCGCTTGACGGGGAAAGTATTGATCTCTGGCTGCTGGCCCACCAGGATCAGCGCCGGATGGCCCGGGTTCGGGTGGCCCAGGATTTCCTGACGGAACGACTGATGACCCGGCAGTCACTGCTGGAGGGTCAGGTAACCACCGGAGACAGCTGATGGTGTCCATGCGTCCCACCACACGTTCAGTGCCCATGCCCCGCTCCGGACCGGAACCCGAGGAGCTGGCCCCCGGGGAGGCGGCCCCCAGGCTGGCGGAGTTTATCCATGGGCATCCCCGCCTGCTGGTGTTGACCGGGGCGGGCGTGAGTACTGACTCCGGTATTCCCGACTACCGGGATGCCGCCGGGGCCTGGAAGCGTCGCCAGCCGGTCCAGCACCAGGCCTTCATGTCAGAAGCGTCATTGCGCCAGCGGTACTGGGGGCGGAGCCTGCTGGGCTGGCCCGTGATCCGTAATGCCATGCCCAACCAGGCCCATCATCACCTGGCGGCCCTGGAGGCCCGGGGATACACCGACCTGCTGGTGACACAGAACGTGGACCGTTTGCACCAGAAGGCAGGCAGCCGCACGGTGATCGATCTGCACGGCCGGGCCGACCAGGTGGTCTGCATGGCCTGCGGGTACCGGTGTGAGCGGGACCAGGTCCATACCCGTTGTGCCGAACTGAATCCCGGTTTCCTGGACCTGAGCGCCGGTGTCGCCCCCGATGGCGACGCCGACCTGGAAGTGGATTTCAGTGGGTTCCGGGTGGCCGACTGCCCGCATTGTGGCGGGATACTCAAGCCCGACGTGGTGTTCTTCGGTGATTTCGTGCCGAAGGACCGGGTCAACCAGGGCCTGGACTACCTGCGGGAGGCGGACGGCCTGCTGGTGGTGGGGTCGTCACTGATGGTGTATTCGGGACTGCGATTCTGTCGTTATGCCCGGGAGTGGGGCAAGCCCATGGCCGCCCTCAACCTGGGACGCACCCGGGCCGACGGGATGCTGGATCTGCGCATCAACGCCAGGATCACCGAGACCCTGTCCGGTTGTCTGGAGGCACTTTCGAGCTGATGTCCGCCGATCAGGCAAAAAAAAGGCCCGGCAGAAACTGCCGGGCCAAACGACACTCTGCAAGCAGAGTGTTACCCCCAAAGGTCGCCGGATTCCTTCCGACTTGTACCGCCGGTCCCTGGCGGCACTGGTGTTATTGGGCCGGCCAGCTGTCAGTGACCGGCCCGGTTGCTTCCTTTTACAGCCCCCGGTTGATAACGGCCTGTGTGACCACGTCATCAATGGAGCAGATCGGGCTTTCGTTGCCGACCCAGGCATCACCGCCAAAGTACTGCTGGAAGATCTTCTCGGCAGTACGGGTGGCCAACGCCTGGGTGCTCAGGGTCGGGTTGGGCCCGCCCAGGGAGTTCGGCAGCGCCGAGTTGTCCGCAATGAACAGCCCTTCCACGGCCCGCGCTTCGCAGTTCTCGTCCAGCACCGAGTTGCGGTGATGGTCGCCCATACGCATGGAGGACTGCAGGTGCAGCAGCACCGGCGTCCAGTCGGTGCGTACGATCTTCTTCGCGCCAGCGGCACGCAGGATTTCCGCGCACTTGTTGGCCAGGAAGTCACGGTTGCGTTTGGTACGGCGTGAACGGCGACGCTTGTCGATGCTGACCCTGGCCACCGGGCCGTGATCATCCTCGAATACCCGGGAGACATCCACCTTGTTATGGCGTTCCACGTCGTCGTCGGTCAGTACCAGGATGCTCATCTGGTTATTGATGTTGGACATCATCTCCTTGAGCTCGGTACCGAAGACGCGCCCCGGCTGGCCGTCCCAGGCACCCTGGCCGCCGGCGCCATTGGTATAGGCACCACGGATGCCACTATCGCTGGCGGCCAGGTTGTTGGCGGCGACGCCAGGCGTATTCGCCGTATTCTGGATCGCGCCGTAACCGGGGAAGTCGGCACGGGAGGAGCAGGAGGTCCCCCTGGCACCACCCACGTCGTGATCGAAGATGCCGGTTACCCAGTCCAGGGCGTGATCGGTCAGGCCACGGCCAACCCAGCCGTTGGGATCGGGCAGGTCACTGTTCATCCACAAGCGCGGGTTCTCGATACAGCCGCCGGCCATGACCACAACCTTGGCGTCTTCGCTATGAACCTCGCCGGTGTTGACGTCACGCCACTCGACACCGGTGGCCTTCTGCATGCGACGACCCCAGCGACGATCGGACAGGATGCGGGTCACGTAGGCATCGCTGATCAGGGTGATGGCCTTGCCACCGGATTTCCACAGATCCGCCGTCAGCGCCATGGGCGTGTAGCTGTTGTCCGTGGAGCGACGGGCCTTCAGGTTACGGGGTGCGCCCTTGGGCAGCATGCAGCCCTGAAAACAGTGACCACACAGGGTACAGCCGGTAGCGTTGGGATAGCTCAGCTGTGACGCATCGCTGGTCTTGCCCGCGGTACCGCCGGGTTGCAGGATGGCATTCTCCTGGGGCCGGAACCCGGCATGGGTGACGTCCTTGCCGGTAATGGGCTGCAGGCCCGAGGCCGCGGCAGCGTCGAAGAACGCCTTTTCCTTGGTACCCATGGCCGCGGTCTGGACCGGCAGGGTCGCCTCGGTCCATTCATAGTAGCGACGCATCTCGTCGTAGCTGAACGGGAAGCGGTGACGATGATCGTACAGGCGACTGTCACGACCCCGGTAGCCGGCAAAGACACCCGGCATGGCCCGGGGGCTGTTGCCATAGTAGTGCAGGGTGGTACCTCCGACCCCGGCGACCTGTGAAAACGTACCGGGTGTGGCGTTCTCCCGGAACCAGGCCGGCTTGGCCGGGTCCGACGGACCAAAGCGCAGCTTGCCGGTCAGGGAACTGTTCATGTGGTTTTCAAGGGCGGACCATTCCTGTTCCGGGTTGGCGTGGCGTGCGCCTGCCTCGAGAACCAGCACATCCAGGCCGCGTTCGGCCAGTTCTTTGGCTACGACAGGACCACCGCCGCCAGCACCGATAATAATGACATCACGCATCAGACACTCCTCCGACCCTGGAAATAGCCGATCAAGTCGTCGCTACCGATACCGCTGGGCGGCGCATCGGGCGCATATTGGCTCAGAACCCAACCCAGCGGACGCTGGACCACTTCACGGGTGGCAGGGTTGAACACGGCGAACTCGCAGTAGCTGCCAAAACCCGAGATTCGCAGCATGAACGAAACCATCAGGTTGAGGACGCCCGGGGCGGCTTCCCGGTAATCCCGGTTGGGGATGGCCCAGGTAATGGCCCGCTTGAGCCAGGAGTGCTCGTTCTCCAGTTCCTCGAAAACCTTGGCCTTCTGCTCCCAGGACAGGTTGGCAAAAGGTGACGGGAAGGGGCCGTCAATGGAACCGGAGACACGGGTGGCGGCCAGGTTCAGCAGTAGTGCCACCAGTACTGAATTGGAGACTTCGCCTTCCAGCAACTCGGTGAAGGTGCTGTCCAGGTTCTCCAGGATGTATTCGCCGTTTTCGCCCACGTCTTCAGCGGCCATGTCAGGAATGTCCATGGGGGACAGTTTCAGATAGGTGGCAATGGAGGCCAGCATCTGATCCATGAATTCCGGGGGCATGGGTACCAGCAGGTCGGTACCGCCGAACAGGTACAGGTCGGCCCGGGTGGTGATGCCGCCGGGGTAGGGGGTGCTGACACCCTGGTATTCGGAGTACGGATCGTCACCGGGTACACCGAAGGCGATCATGGCAAAGAATGTGTCATCCCTGAGTGCTGTAAGCGCCGTACGCAACTGATCGACGGTCCAGTCGACGGGCTCGACGTTTTCTTCCGGGTTCCACCAGCCCCAGCCGCCCCTGCCCCAGTGGGCAAAAGCCATTCCGGGATTGACCGCCGCTGCTGCGCCGAGTAGGCCAGAGCCGATCAGCAACTGACGCCTCCCCGAGCTGATGGGGACATTGGTCGGTTTGTCTTCAGACACAGGCACCTCCCTCTCATCACTTCCCGGGCCCACTGGAGGTGGCTGTGCCGGCCACCGGGCCCTGTTTTTATTGGAGAAACTCCCGTTCCTCCTACATCGGGTTGCCGGTTTTTAACCGGAACCTGTATAGCAAGGCTAATGGTTAATTAAGACAAAACCAGTAAATGTCTCGAAAAATATGACATGTATTACACGAAATATTTAGTAATGAGACCTGGTTTGCGTTTTATCTTCCAAAACGGTGGGTTATGCCATGGCATGACTCACCCGTTGAAGCGGGCCGGCTGTTTCGATCGTGGGCTTTACAGGATCTTTACCCGACCCCAAACATGGCTTTACATCCCGCACGGTAGGGTGGAGCCACAGACTCAACGGCGTGCGCGGTATTCCCGCGCAGGGTTTCACAAAGGAGGACCCTATGAAGAAGCGACTGATTGCCATAGTAGGGGCGGCCATACTGGCTTCCGCCCCGGTTGCCATGGCGGACCGGGATCGCGATTGGGACCGGGACCGTGATCGGGGATCTGGCTGGCACAAGGAGCATGACCGGCATGAGGACCGTCTGAGGATGAGGGTCAGGGACCGTCACAAGGACCACGGCCATCGAGGCCATGGTCGTTACCGCGACCATCACCCGGGTCGCCATGGGCCCCATTGGCGTGACCATGACAGACGTAACCACCGTTACCATGGTGGCCACAGGGACAGACAAAGGCATGGCGACCGGAACCATCGGCGCTACCACCAGGATAGAAGCATCGTTATCGGTATCGGTGATGACCGGCAGGGTGTCCTGATCTGGAACCGGTAGCCAGCATCCGGGCGTCCGGCGGACAGGAAGGCCGGGCGCCTGGATTTTCCCTGTCGATGCCGGCGTTATAGAAACCGGCTTTCCAACCTATTGAGCACGCCAATTTAAAAAATGGGCAAACCGGGTCTATTTTTATAAAGGGATGTCACGGTTTTCTGCCCAAGCGTCTTGGTAGGGGGAATTTTCATGGAGCTGTCAAAACAGTCTGGAAAGACATCACTCTCGGGACGATCGTCCCTCCAGGATTATCTTCGTGAACTGTTGGAGAGAGCCGACATTACCCTGGGGGGCGATCGGCCCTGGGATATGCAACTGAATACGCCCGGCGTGGCGGAGCGGATCTTTACGGCCGGCAGTCTGGGGCTGGGTGAGAGTTATATGGATGGCGACTGGGAGGTCCAGTCCCTGGACGAATTCATTCACCGGGTGCTGCGCGCCCGGCTGGCCCGTCAGGTGCGCCCGACCCGGGTGCTGCTGCACTACCTGAAAGCCCGCCTGCTCAACCGGCAGACGGTGTCCCGTGCCCGTGAGGTGGGCGAAAGGCACTATGACCTGGGCAACGAGTTCTATGGCGCCATGCTGGATGCCCGCATGACCTATACCTGCGGCTACTGGAAGGACGCCAGCAACCTGGACGAGGCCCAGGAAGCCAAGCTCGACCTGATCTGCCGCAAGCTGCAACTGGAACCCGGCATGCGGGTGCTGGATATCGGCTGCGGCTGGGGCAGCTTCATGGCCTACGCCGCCGAGCATTATGGTGTTGAGTGTGTGGGTATCACCATTTCCCGGGAACAGGTGGATTACGCCCAGCGCCACTACCCGGACCTGCCGCTGGAATTCCGGCTGCAGGATTACCGGGAGGTGGATGAAACCTTCGATCGGGTTGTCAGCATCGGTATGTTCGAGCATGTGGGCGAAAAGAACTACCGAACCTATATGGAGGTGGCCCAGCGCTGCCTGAAGGACGGCGGGCTGTTCCTGCTCCACACCATTGGCAAGAACCAGCGTTCCCATGGCAACGACCCCTGGATCGACAAGTATATCTTTCCCAACGGCGAGCTGCCCTCCGTGGGCCAGATTGGTGATGCGGTGGACGACCTGTTCGTGGTGGAGGACCTGCACAACTTCGGTCCGGATTACGACCGGACCCTGATGGCCTGGTACCGTAACTTCGAGGAGGCCTGGCCCCGCTTCTCCGATGAGCTCGGGGAACGCTTCTTCCGTATGTGGCGGTTCTACCTGTTGTCCTGTGCGGGGGCCTTCCGTGCCCGGGACCTCCAGCTCTGGCAGTGGGTGCTGTCCAAGGGGGGCACCCGGGATGTCTATCCCCGTGTGACCTGACGTTTCTTCCCCGGGTATGGCATAAAACCCTGCCCGGGCCAGCCGCTCGTCCTCTGATTTGAGAACGGTTTGCGAGGGTGCTCCAGACAGCAACGGCCCTTTCGTGGGGAATGGTCTGGCCGGCGAGTCGTGGGTGGATCCCGTTTTCAGGATAGTCCGGATATCAGGGATTTGTGTTGCGCTATGGAACTGATTCCCGCCCTGTGCGAGGCTGTTGCCTCTGCGCGGTGCCGCCCCGGCCGGTGAGTCCGGCGCGAGCGATCGCCTCCCAGTGTCCTGTTATATGAGAGTGAGAGATCATGGTTGCCAGTCAGGTGGAGTCCCGGGAATTCCTGTTTCAGCTTTTCGATATCCTTGATACCGGCACGCTGGTCTCCCGTGACCGCTACCAGGCGCACTCGGATACGTCCCTGAGGACCGTGGTGGAAACCTTCAGCCGGCTGTCCGCAGGGCGCAGCGGCGCTGGTGACGACCATGCACAAGACCTGGCGGAAGGGTCGGGGGGGGTGGTGCCGGAGGTGGTCCTGACGCTTGGCAATGGCCTCTACGAGGCCGCTGGTCAGCCATCACGACTGTTTCGCACCCGCTCCGAGGAACTGGTGGCCGGCCCCATGACGGCGTCCCTGGCGGCCTGGCGGGGTTACCTGGAAGCCCTGGCGCCACTGTCCGCCGATGCCCTGGACAGCCCAGATGCGGCAGATCTCAGGGGGCGTCTGCTGGCCGCGAAGAGCCGCTGCGAGGCCGCCCTGTCCATGTGTCTGTACGGTGCATCGCTGGCGGAGGATACCCAGAGCCATCCGGACCTGGAACGCCGTGAGGCCTGCGAGCGCCTGCTGGCCTTCCTCCAGCCATTGATCGCCTGGTGGCCCCATTATGCCGCGTGGCAAACGTCGGTGAGTCTGGGGAACAGCGACGCCCCGGCGCCGGATCCGGCTGACGTCAGTGACTACGCCAGGGACTTCCTGGGGCAGCGCGTGTGGCAACACCAGAGTCACGGACTACAGCTTTTCCTGCAGGTCCTGCAGAAGGACCTGGAGGCCGCCACCACCCAGGATACCCAGCAATGGGCCCTGTCCCTGAGTGAAACCCTGCAACGGGCGGTGAAAGTGACCCAGGGCCTGGGACAGGGGTTGCAGGCCGGCTCCCGAGACCGGGTACTGGCCAATGCCGCCCGCTACCTCCATCTGTTTGGCGAAATGCTCGCCGGCTGGATGTGGCTGCGCCAGGCCAACGCGGCGGCCGGGGGGCTGGCCAGCGCGGAAGCCGGCGATGAGGGGTTCTACCGGGGCAAACTGCAGGCGGCACGGTACTTCTTCCACTGGACCCTGCCGGAAGTCGCCCAGGATCTGGTCCTGCTGCAGAACCAGGACACCACCTGCCTGGATATGCGGGCCGGCTGGTTCTGAGTCCGGTGGATCAGGCGAATATGCCGATCAGGATAATTCCCAGCACGATGCGGTAGGCCACGAAAGGCATCATCCCGATGCGCTTGATAAAGGCCAGGAAATAGTGGATGCACAGGTAGGCGGAAATCCCGGACAGCAGGACGCCCACCGCCATGAAGCCCCACTGGATGGGTTCCGGGGTCTCGATCAGGTCCTTGATCAGCAGGCCGCAGGCCAGCACGATAACCGGGATCGACAGCAGGAACGAAAAGCGGGACGCCGCCTCCCGGTTCATGCCCATGAACAGGGCGGCGGTGATGGTGATGCCCGAGCGGGAGGTGCCTGGAAACAGGGCCAACGCCTGGGCGCAGCCGATCACCAGCACGTCCTTCCAGGTCATCTGGTGTTCGGTGCGACTGCCCCGGTGACGCAGGTCCGCCCAGGCCAGCACCACACCGAACACGATCAGGCCGGCTGCCAGGTACAGCGGTGACCGGAGCACGGTCTCTATAGTGTCCTTGAAGGCCAGTCCGGCCAACCCCACCGGGATGGTTCCCAGCAGTACCGCCCAGGCCAGCCTGGCGTCGGCATCGGGTTGGCGGGTTTGCAGGGATCGGCCCCAACTGATGGTCATGGCCGTCAGGTCCCTGCGGAAATACAGTACCACCGCCAGCAGGCTGCCCAGGTGTAACGCCACATCAAACGCCAGCCCCTGGTCCTGCCAGTTGGTGAGCACCGGCACCAGGATCAGGTGGGCGGAGGATGATACCGGCAGGAATTCGGTAATTCCCTGTACCAGGGCAAGGATCACAACCTGAAGCCAGTCCATGGGGCATCCTGTCTTTGATAAAGTGGAAGGTATGGTAAGCGGGGCTATTCTAAACAAAAGGCCGGGCAGGGAACAGGCAGGTCAGGGAGATGACCCGACAGACCCGGGCCGGACAACGGTTTCTGGAAAATGCCGGGAATGTGATCCAGACTTTTGCTGGTGCCCGACAATAATCAATCAGCGGACCCATCCAGTGCCCCATCGGGGTTCCGCTTCTCACAGGCAAGGATATGGCTAACGCAAGGCGCTTACTGGAAACGTCCCTGAGGTCGAAGCTGACCCACTACATTCTTCAGCAGCAGATCGTTGAACTGGTCTACCGCGATGCCTCGGGCCAGGTGCAGGTGGTACATTCACGTATACGGGATCTGTTTACCCGCCCCGGGGGCGATTTCGTCGCCCTGGACAAGGGAGTACTGCTGGCGGTGGATCATATCCTGATTATCGACGGTCACAATCTGAACGGTTATTGAAATCCGGTAACCTCATGGCAATGCAAACATTACATGACGTGCCCTAGTATCGGGGGTGACTACACGGCGACGTGAACCAGTGTCCCGTCTGGCTAACGAATTACCCAGGCGGGACACCAAATCTCGGTTCGCAAGAGGTTGGCCGTGTTCTCACCAACCAAAAGGGATGACCGATGAAAAAACTGACGCTGAGTTTCTTCACACTGATGTTGGTTCTGGGCCTCGCTGCCTGCAGCGACGACACTGAAGAAGGCGCAGATATGGATCAGGCTGCAGAGAATGTTGAGGAAATGACGGAAGATGCAGCCGACGCCACCGAGGAAACCTTTGAGGATGCCACCGGCACCCAGGAAGACCCGATGGAGCAGGCCGCTGAATCCACCTCCGAAGCGGCTGAAGAGATGGGCGATGAAATGGAAGCAGCCGGTGATGACGCTCAGGACGCCGCCAGTGAGGCCGGTGAGGAAATGGAAGAGACCGCGGACGAGATGACCCAGTAACCCGGTCCTGGTTTTCTGAGTAAAAAGGCAGGCGTCCGCGCCTGCTTTTTTTGGTCTGTCGTCCGACTTCCCGTCGCCCTATTGCCCTTCCTTCCATCTCACTAAAGTCGGAGTTTCCCCGGTAGGCGGATCACGTATGCTTGTTTGACTACAATATGAACAAAACAAGCATAACGAGAGGTCTCAATGGAGACATCAAGCCGGTTTGCCGTGTTTGCCGGGCTGATTGCAGTCCTGATTGTTGGTTGTGTTGCCGGCCTGACCGCCGTTGCCAGTGGTTCGCAACCCCTGCTGGTGGCGGTGGCCACCGTGGCAACGGCCATGGTGCTCGTGGTGCTCTGGTGG
This sequence comes from Marinobacter sp. OP 3.4, assembly GCF_036224885.1. Lineage (NCBI taxonomy): Bacteria > Pseudomonadati > Pseudomonadota > Gammaproteobacteria > Pseudomonadales > Marinobacteraceae > Marinobacter > Marinobacter sp. OP 3.4. The sequence continues at coordinate 82,892 of NZ_JAVVLT010000032.1, read as the reverse complement.
CGACTGGCAATGGCGCCCCTGGTCGCCACTGCCGACAGGCTCGCCCGAGGCGAGCTGGACCGGCGCCACCCCTGGTATTCCCGACTGCAACCCCTGCTGGACCAGGCCGCCGCCGGACGGGCGCTGGTGGAAACCCTGTCTTCCTCTGCTGACCAGAATGCGGTCTCCGCGGCTGAAGTGTCCTGGGCCGCGGACCAGCTCAAGCAGCGGCTGGACCAGCAGGTAAGTGAAATCGGGCAGATGGCGGACTACGCCCGCCAGGTGACCGAGACTGTCCAGCACAGTGCCCGGCAGGCCGGTGAGGCGTCCGAACGGGCCCGGGGCGCCAGCCATCTGAGCGGTGAGGGGCGTCAGGCCCTGGGCGCGGCCATTGGCGATATCCGGGAAGTGCACCAGCAGTCGGAACAGAACCTGTCGCTGATCCGCGACCTGAATGACAAGTCGGACCGGATCCAGGGGGTGACCTCGGTTATCGAGGGTATTGCCGAGCAGACCAACCTGCTGGCATTGAACGCGGCGATCGAGGCGGCCCGGGCCGGCGAGCAGGGGCGCGGGTTTGCGGTGGTGGCGGACGAGGTTCGCAGCCTGGCTTCCCGGACCACCGAGGCCACCTCCGAAGTGGCCTCGGTGCTGGCGGGGATACGCCAGGCCACCGCCAGCATCCTGGAGGGCGTGGAGAGTCTGTCCCGTTCCGTGGAACGGGGGCTGGAGTCCGTGGAATCCGTGTCCGGCAACCTGGAACATATCGGCAATGAGGCCGACCAGCTGGCCGGCGAGGTGTCCGCCATTGCCGACAGCGACCGGGAAAACGAGCGCAACCTGGCGCAGGTCCTGCAGGGGGTGGAAACCCTTCGTGACCAGATGGCGGACAGTGACCGGGGCGTCGGGGAGCTGGCGACCCAGGCGGCACGCCTGATGGACATCGCGGAACAGGCCAATGCGGCGTTCGCCGCCAGCAGCCGCGAGAGTTACCACCGCTTCTTCTATGAACAGGCCGCCCGGGCCGCCGACGCCATCGGCAAACGCTTCGAGCAGGCCCTGGTAAGCGGGGAACTCACCGAGTCACAACTGTTCGATCACCAGCGAACGCCGGTGCCGGACACCACCCCCACCAAGTACCACAGCGGTTTTGACGAGTTTACCGACCGGGTGTTGCCGGACATACAGGAGCCGGTGGTGCAGTCCCACGACGCCCTAGTATTTGCCATTGCCACGGCGCCGGATGGCTATGTGCCGACCCATAACCGGGCCTTTTCCCACGAGCCCACCGGTAACCCCGAGCAGGACCTGGTGCGCAGCCGCAGTAAACGACTGTTCAACGACCGTACCGGCGCCCGCTGCGGCAGCCATACCGATGCCATGCTGCTGCAGACCTACCGCCGGGACACCGGCGAGATCATGCACGACCTGTCAGTGCCCATCCTCGTGAATGGTCGCCACTGGGGCGGGTTGCGGCTGGGTTATCGGCCGGGTGAGCATAACCGGCGCTGATCGATCGTGGCGGAATGGGGGCGGGATGGCCCGGACCCCGCCTGCCGTCCTATACTGGAGCCACATGTCCAGAGACAGGAATCCAGCCTTGACCGATCCTGAAGTGATTCCCACAGGCCGCCCCGGCCACCGGTACACGGAAGACCCGCTGTGGAAGGTGGTGGTGGCGGTCTATCTGTTGCAGGCCCTGGCGATCCCCACCAGCGGCCTGATGGCCGTCGCCGGTGTGATCATCAATTACCTCAAGCAGGACGAGGCCCGCAACAGCCCGCTTGAGCCCCATTTCCGCTGGCAGATCCGCACCTTCTGGATTGGGTTGCTCTGGGGCGTCATTGGCACGGTGACCACCTTCCTGCTGATCGGCTGGTTCATCCTGCTGGGGCTGGCCATCTGGTACATCTACCGGGTGGTCCGGGGCGCCCTGGCCCTCAACGATGGCCGCGCGCCCTGACGGGGCACCCGATTAAACCTCTTTCAGCCGCAGGGCACTGACGGTGCCCGCCAGCCCCATGAATCCCAGGAACAGGATGACCGCGATATCGGAAATCAGGGACACCAGGGCGGTCAGGCCCCCGGTGACCAGCAGGAGCATTCCGATCACCGAGTTGCTGACCGAGGTGTAGTCCGTGCGCTTGTTGCCACCGGCCATATCCACCAGGTAGGTCTTGCGGCCCAGGCGAACCCCGGCGTGGGCGATGCTGAGGATGAAGAACGCCAGGGGGTAGAACCAGCGACCCCCGACCTGCTCCCCGAGGAACAGAGCGGCGGCCCCCACCACCAGGCAAGTGCCGCTGGCGATGGTGGCGCCGCGGATCATCACCCGCCGACTGCTGGCGTCCGCCATCCAGCCCCAGACGCTGGCGCTGACGGAACTGGCCAGGCTGCTGGCCAGCAGGAACACGCCCAGCAGCCAGGCGGAATCTTCCTGTTTCTGGGCCATCAGCACGAAGTAGGGGGAGGCCAGGGCAGAGCACAGCAGCAGCGCGCGGGTGATCACGAAGTGACGGAACAGTGGATCCGTCCGCAGCAGGCCCAGGTTGTTGAATGCGTCCCTGAGGGCATTGCCGCCACCGCTGGTTTCCCCGTCATACTCGTCAATACTGGCGAACAGCACCCCGGCCACCACCCAGAAACCGGCGGCCAGTAACAGCAGCAGGGTGTAGAACAGCATCGAGGGCTCGCCCCGGTCCCAGAACAGTACCACGGTCAGGACGGCCGTGGCGCTGCCACCCAGGGTGGTGGCAAGGCCCGACAGTCGGCCACGGCGGCCCTTGGGGATGCATTTGCCCTGTACGTCCTTCATGGACACGGAGCAGAACCCCCGGGCCAGGGAAAAGACCACCAGCGCGGCCACCACCCCACCACCGGCGGCATAGCCCTCCAGGAACCACACGCTGGCGGCCATGGCGGCCACACTGACCGCCTGGCCCAGTGCGCCCAGGGCCCAGAACCACTTGCGTACCGGCTTTCGCCGCACCCAGGCACCAATCACCATCTGCGGCAGCATGGAGCCGGACTCCCGGATCGGCACCAGCCAGGCTACAAGGGCGGGGGCCCCCACCGCATTCAGCAGCCAGGCCAGTACCGTCTTGGGGCTGATCAGCAGATCGCCAAGCTTGGTGAGCACGTTACTGGCCAGGATCAGGAAGAAGTTGCGGGGCACCTCCCGGCAGGCTTCATCCGGCAGATCGGTGCAGACCCGGGCATCTTCTTCATTGGCAATCAGGCCATAGAGGTGTTCGGCGGTGTCGTTCAGGCTCCGGCTTTCTGGCAAGGGGGACTCCGGTTGGCTGGGTGGGGTTGATGGATTGGTCGATAGCGGGACGGAGGCCGGGATTGGCTCAGTCAGCGCCCTCGTCCCGGGACAGGGACTGCACCCGTTGCAGGATGCGCTCGCCGCGCTCCCCGGCCCGCTCCAGGAAACTGTCCCGGGCTGGCAGGCTGGCCTCACGGAACCGCTCACGCTGTTCGTCCGTCAGGCGTTCCATGGTAATACGCCCCGACTCCCGGATCTGTTGCAGGCGTCGACGGTTGTAATTCCGCTGTACCTCATCGATAAACTCCGGCATGCCCGCCCGGGCGGCATTCAGCCACTGCCGATGCCTGTCGTCGAGGTTCCGGTACCAGTCCCGGTTGCTGACCACGCTGGCCACGAAGCGTGTGGCCCGCGGCACCGTCATGACAGACTGGACCTCATGGAAATTCATCTCGGCAATGGCGAAGGCGGGGTTGCTCTGGCCGTCCACCTGACCCAGTTGCAGGGCATCGTAGACCTCCGAGTAGGGCATGGGGACCGGTTCGGCACCCCAGGTCCGGAACACCTCCGCCTGCAGGGGAGCGGTCATGGTGCGCATGCGCAGGCCGTCAAAATCATCCGGGGACTGGATGGGTCTGTCCGCAGTCCAGATCATCCAGCCTTCGGGCACCAGGTCCAGCAGCTGCAGGCCCGCATCCTGCCAGCCCGATTGCAGCAGTGTCAGCAGTTCGCTGTCCGCCAGTGTCCGGCGATTGGCCTCGTCGGACTCGGGAAACAGGAATGGCAGCAGGAAAATGCCGGCTTCCGGAATGTCATCGGCGACATGGCCGGGGGAGGCGAATGCCAGGTGTACCCGGCCATCCTCCACCAGTTGGGTAAGGTGCGGTGAGGTGCCGATGGAACCGTAGGGGTAGATTTCCACCTGCACCTGGCCCTCGGAAAGCTCGCTGATGCGTCGGCGGAACTCCTGGGCCCAGGCGTCCTGAACGCTGCCACCGATTTCTTCCAGGGCAAATCGCCAGATTTCCGGCTCCGGTTCGTCCGGAAACAGTCCGGTGACCGCGTCGTCATTGTCGCTGCAAGCGGACAGGAAAAGGCAGCTAACCATGGCCAGTACCAGGGCGCCGTTTTGCCTGGCTTTCATGGGTGGTGATGTCTCCTTGGTGGATCGTATCCCAAAAGCCCTATCCTAGCCGAGTTGGCTCGGATGCGGTACCGGCCCCGGGGGACCGCCGGACAAAAAAAGCCCCGTCACGGGACGGGGCAAGCTGAGGCAGGAAGCTATGAACGGTTTACATCAGGGCATCGACCCGGTTCCGGACGCTGGGCTCACTGTTGTAGGCCGTGGCAATGGCGTTGTAGGTGGGGATGTCCAGTCCGGCATCCTCAATGACGGTTACCATCTTGTCGTTGGCTTCCATCTGGAGTTCACGGGCTTCGTCCTGGGAACCGGCTTCCTCGATCTTGGCCATGTACTCGTCGCGGATATCGTTGATGCCGTCCTGGGCCTGGACAAACTTGCGCAGTTCCTCGTCGTTGTAGTCGGTCTTTGCCTCACCGGCGGCTGACGGGTTGCTGTAGCTGCCCTGGTCAGTCTGTGTGGGTTCCTGGGTCTGGGACTGCGCGTACACAGCCGGTGCACCGGCAACCAGTGTGATGGCAATGGCGGCGGAAGTCAGAAGGTGTTTCATAATTGAAGTCCTCATGCTGGTTTAAGGTTCGCTGGCCAGTGTTTCAATTGCCGTGCCAATGCGGCGTTTTTTGCAAAATCCAATGCAATCAATGCGTTAATTGAATCCTGTAGTGAAGAAACGGTAATCTGGATTGAGGCAATATGCCACATGTGACATCCTGCTGTGGCATTTATGTCGGTCGACGCCCCCACACACTTTTCATCCACCCATGACTTACCCTGTCCAGGATATCAACCATGAGCCGTATTCTCGGTAGCGCCGGCCAGGTCTTCCATTCCGTAAGGCTGACCCTGTTCCTCAGTATCGTGGTACCGCTGATGCTGGTGGTGGGTGCCGGTATCGTGCTGGCGGTCAACGCGATTGAGGACAACCTCGACCAGCGGCTCCGGGAAGACCTGGAGCTGGTGGCCCGTGCCGCCAGCGGCCCGCTGGCCCGGGCCATGGAGGACAGCAATGAGATCGTGCTGGACCAGGCCCTCAAGTCCATCTTCCGCATCGGTCGTGTCTATGGCGCGTCGATCTTCGATGCCGAGGGCACCCAGGTCGCCAGTCTGGGGGTGGCGGACACCAGCGTGCGCACCAGTCGCAGTGCCAATGAGGTGATCCAGAGCGGGGAGCGGGGCGGAACCTTCCGCCGGGTGGATGGCGTGCCGGTATTCTCCCAGTTCACCCCATTGGTGTCGGAGGATGGCCGTATCATCGGGTTGCTGCAGGTCACTCGCAAGCGCAGCGATTTCCATCGCCAGGTGGCATCGGCCCGGACCTGGGCGGTGGTTCTGTGGTGCCTGGTCCTGGTGGTGGTCAGCCTGGTGGTGGTACTGGGGCATTACGGGGCGGTGGGGCGATACGTCAACCGGCTGCTGGAGGCCATGGGGGGTATGGCTCCGGGGCGATGGCAGATCCGCTCCGGCGCCTCCGGTCCCCGGGAGATACGGCAGTTGCATGAAGGCCTGTGTCACCTGGGGGACCGCATGGCCCAGGCGGAGGAGGAAATCCGCCAGCGGGTCCAGCGGGAACAGGAACTGGGAGAACAGCTTGAGTACCAGGAAAAAGTGGCCATGATCGGTCGCGTGGCGGGCGGGGTGGCCCACGAACTGGGGGCGCCCCTGAACGTTATCCAGGGCAGGGCATCGATCCTGGCCCGGGGGGAGCTGGGTCCGGAGGAGCTCCGGCAACTGGATGACATCCGTCACCAGGTGCAGCGCATGACACGGATTATCGAGCAATTGCTGGACTGTTTCCGGCATGTGCCGGATGCCCGTCGCCCGGTGGACCTGGCCCCGCTCCTGCGTGAACTGGTGGCCCAGGTGGGTGAGGAGCCGGCGGCCAGTGGCAAATCGATAACACTGTCCATGCCGGATGGGCCGGTCCGGGTCGAGGCCGAGCCGACACGGCTGGAACTGGCCTGTGTCAACGTCATACGCAATGCCTGCGAGGCCGGCCAGGACCGGGTGACGGTGACCGTGGAACCTTCCGGAGATTACTGGCAGGTCCGGGTGGATGACGACGGACCGGGCATTCCGGAAGTCCAGCGGGAGCGGATCTTCGAGCCCTTTTTCAGCACACGGCCTGCCGGCGAGGGGACAGGGCTTGGCCTGGCCATGGTCAAGAGCGTGATCAAGGAGCATCGGGGCCGCCTGACGGTGACGGACAGCCCCCTGGGCGGCTGCCGCATGGGCCTGTTCTGGCCCGTTGCCTCCCCACCGGCTGAAGAACAGGAGCAAACGGTATGACAACCCGGGAAACACTGCTGTTAATCGAGGACGATGCCAGCCTGAGAACGCTTTTGCAGGAGGAACTGGCGCTGGATGGCTATCGGGTACTGGTCGCCTCCACCTCCGCGGAGGGCACGGCCATGGTGCTGGCGCAGTCGCCGGATCTGGTGATATCCGACCTCCGGCTGCCGGACGGGGACGGACTGGATGTGTTACGAAAGCTCCAGGCGGAAGGCCGGGTGGTGCCGTTTGTCATCATCACCGCGTTTGGCACTGTGGACCAGGCGGTGGACGCCCTCCAGGCCGGGGCGGACGATTTCCTCACCAAACCCCTGTCCACCGAACACCTGCGCCTGAAAGTGAAGCGGCTGCTGGCCCATGCCGCCCTGAGCCACGAACTGGCCCGTTATCGCTCCACTTCGGGCCAGCCCGCCAACCTGGGGCTGGTGGGAGAAAGTGTGGCCATGGACCGGCTGCGCCAGGAAATACGCCAGGTGGCCCGCAGCCAGGCGGCGGTTCTGGTCAACGGTGAGAGTGGCACCGGCAAGGAGCTGGTGGCCCGGGCCATACACCAGGAAAGCGAGCGCCGGGACCAGCCATTCATCCCGGTGAACTGTGCCGGTATTCCCCATGAGCTGATGGAAAGCGAGTTCTTCGGCCATGAGGCCGGCGCCTTCACCGGCGCCCGCCAGTCCCGCAAGGGGCTGTTCGCCGAGGCCAGTGGCGGTACCCTGTTGCTGGACGAGGTGGGGGAAATGCCCCTGGCGCTCCAGGCCAAGCTGCTGCGGGTGCTGCAGGAAGGCCGGGTCAAGCCGGTGGGCGCCGAACGTGAAGAGGCGGTGGATGTGCGGGTGATCGCGGCCACCCATGTGGACCTGCTGGACGCCGTGACACGGGGGGAATTCCGCGAGGACCTCTACTATCGCCTGGAGACCCTGGCGCTGTCGGTGCCGCCCCTGCGGCAGCGTGGGGATGATGTGGAACTGCTGGCCATGCACTTCCTGCGACAGTCGGCGGATCGTCACGGCAGGGGTTTCCTGAGGCTGGGGGAGGCCACCCTGCAGACCCTGGGGGATTACCCGTTTCCCGGTAACGTCCGGGAACTGTCCAGTGCCATGGAGCGGGCGGTGACCTTCTGCGAGGGGGATGTGGTCCAGCCGGAACACCTGCCGGCCCGCATCCGCAAGCGCCAGGCGGGGGGCATGGCCCCGCCCGTGGAGGGCAAGGCGGATGACAGCAGTATCGCCCAGTGGCCGACACTGGATGTGCTCCAGCAGGACTATGTCGCCAAAGTGATGAAGGCCGTCGACGGCAACAAGCGCCGTGCCGCCCAGATCCTGGGGATCAACCGGCGCACGCTCTACCGGTGGCTCGAGAGCACGGGAGGAAACCAATGAAGAACCAGCGCCTTGCCATGCTGTCAGGGCTGGGTGCCGTCCTGCTCTGGTCAACGGTGGCCACGGCGTTCAAGCTGACCCTGCAGCACTACACTCCCCTGCAGATGATGCTGATGGCGTGTCTCACCTCGGTGGTGGTGATGGCCGTGCTGCTGGCGTTCCAGGGACGGCTGGGTGGGGTGCTGCAACTGTCACGCTGGCAGTACCTGCAGTCCCTGGGGCTGGGCCTGATCAACCCGTGCCTGTACTACCTGCTGCTGTTCGGGGCATTCGACCGCCTGCCGGCCCAGGAGGCCCAGCCCATCAACTACACCTGGGCCCTGGTCCTGGCCTACCTGTCGGTGCCGTTCCTTGGCCACCGGTTGCGGGGCATGGACATCCTGGCGGGACTGGTCTGTTATGGCGGGGTGGTGGTGATCGCCACCCGGGGCAATTTTTCCGACCTGTCGTTCTCGGATCCGCTCGGGGTCACCCTGGCCATTGCCAGCACCCTGGTCTGGGCCAGCTACTGGATACTGGCCACCCGTGACCGCCGGGAACCAGTGACCGGGCTGCTGCTCAACTTCCTGTTCGCGCTGCCGTTCATCGCCGCGCTGACCTGGTGGCAGGACGGCCTGCCGTCCCTGGCCAGTGGTGGCTTTGCCGGCAGTCTCTACGTGGGCGTGTTCGAGATGGGGCTGGCTTTTGTGCTCTGGTCGCGGGCCATGAAGCTGGCCACCAATACCTCGCGGGTCAGCAACCTGATCTTCATTTCGCCCTTCCTGTCCCTGGTTTTCATCTACCTGATCCTGGGGGAAGTGATTCTCGCCTCCACCTGGGTTGGACTGGTGCTGATCGTGGCCGGGCTATGGCTGCAACAGGTGGGCGCCCGCCCGTCCGCCGGGGAAACCGCCGGCCATGGCTGACTGGCACCTGTACATCCTGCGGACGGCCAGCGGCAGCCTCTATACCGGCGTGACCACGGATGTGAAGCGGCGCCTGTCCGAACATCAATCCGGTGGTCCCCGCTGTGCCCGCAGCCTGCGAGGCAAGGGGCCCCTGGAGCTGGTATTCAGCCAGCCGGTGGGGGACCGGTCCCGGGCCCTGAGCCTGGAGTGGCACATCAAGCGATGGCCCCGTCGGCACAAGGATGCCTTGATCCGTGGCGATCGTGTCATTCCACCGCCTGGCCAGGTAAAAATGCCGTAAATTCCGCCCCGGGGGCGGACGGTGAGAATGACTGTGGTATTCTCGCGGTATTCCCGATGGAACGCGATCCAATAAACAGACGTGTAGGTATACGTGTACTGGAAAAACGACAAGATCGGTATTCCCCAGTGGGAGAGCGATGCGGTCCGGGACGACCTCAAGCCGTTTTCCCCGCAGGAAGGGCAGGAACTGAGCCCGGACATGCAGGCCTACTGTCGCTACTACGGCCTGGATCTCTGGGTGGAGTACCCGGAGGTGCTCTATTCACCGGGTCTGGTGGAAGCCGGGGGGCACCAGGTGGCCGTGCACTTCTATCGGCTGCCCGAGCAGCGTCAGACCAAGGGTACCGTTTTCATCCTGCACGGCTACTTCGACCACGTCGGGCTCTACAGCCAGTTGATCGAACGCTGCCTGTCGGCTGGTTATCACGTGCTGGCGTGGGACCAGCCTGGCCATGGCCTCTCCAGTGGTGCACCGGCGGCCATTGGCAGTTTCATGGAGTACCAGGCTGTACTGAGCGACCTGATGGCCAGGGTGCGCCGCCATGCTCCCGGGCCCTGGCACGCCGTGGGACAGAGCACCGGCAGCGGTATACTGATTGATTACCTGCTGTCCAACCACCATAGCGTGGACACCTCCGCGTTCCGCTCGGTGGTGTTGCTGGCGCCACTGGTCCGGCCGATGGGCTGGCTGGGAGCCCGGGCGTTGCACAGTGTGGCGAAACCCTTCCTGAAACGCTGGAAGCGGGCCTTTTCCGCCAACAGTGCCAATACCCGTTTCCTGGAGTTCCTGCGGGAGCATGACCCGCTGCAGGCCAGGGCCGTGCATGTGGACTGGGTATCGGCATTGCGTCAGTGGGTGCCGCATATTGAATCCGCCCGCCCGGTGGACTTCCCGGTGACGGTCATCCAGGGCGAAAAGGACCAGACAGTGGACTGGCGGCACAACCTTCGCATTATCAGGAACAAGTTTTCTTCCGTGGACGAGATCAGGCTGCCCACCGGGAGGCATCATCTGGTCAATGAAGCACAGGATCTGCAGGCAACCGTGTTCAATGGCATCATCGATACCTTTGATCACGCCGTCACTGAAGACGGGGTTGCCCGGCATCGACAAGAACGGTTACCAACACAGGAGATCTGACCGTGAAAAAAACTCTGATGGCAATCACCGTGGCCGCAGTTGGCCTGTCCGGCTGTATGACCTATGACCCCTATACCGGCGAGGAAAAAACCTCCAACGCCACCAAGGGCAGTATCATCGGGGCGATCGGCGGTGCCGCAATCGGTGCCGCCACCTCCAGTGACAGTGACCGTGGCAAGGGCGCCCTGATCGGTGCCGCCGGTGGCGCTGCCGTTGGTGGCGGTATCGGCTACTACATGGACAAGCAGGAGGCGGAACTGCGTCGCAAGCTGGAAGGCACCGGCGTGCGGGTGGTGCGTAATGGCGATCAGATTGAACTGATCATGCCTGGCAACATCACCTTCGATACCGACCAGGCCTCCATCAAGTCGTCCTTTACTGGTGTGCTGGAGTCCGTGGGGCTGGTGCTGCAGGAATTCGACAAGACCGTTATCCAGATCGACGGCCATACCGACAGCACCGGTTCCGACAGCTACAACCAGATGCTCTCGGAACGCCGTGCCAGCTCGGTGCGGGACTTCCTGCTCAACCAGGGCATTGCGCCGGCCCGCACCCGTGCCACCGGCTATGGCGAACGCTACCCGGTGGCCACCAATGACACCCCCGCCGGTCGCGAGCAGAACCGTCGCGTGGAGCTGACGCTGGTGCCCACCCAGCAGTAACGGGGCGGATGTCCAGCCATAAAAAAGGGGTGCCGGCCGGCACCCCTTTTTTCGTGACGTCATGACGGCGGATCAGAACAGCACGCGGCAGCGGATGGTGCCCTTGATCTTGCGCAGTTTCTCCAGCGCCAGCTCGCCGTAGGCCTTGTCCACGTCGATCACCACATAACCAATCTCCTCCTTGGTCTGCAGATATTGGCCGCAGACGTTGATGCCGTTCTCGGAAAAGACCTGGTTGATCTCCGACATCACCCCCGGCACGTTCTCGTGGATATGCAGCAGGCGGTGCTGGTTGGGGTGGGACGGCAGCGCCACTTCCGGGAAGTTGACGGAGGACACGGAGGTGCCGTTGTCGCTGTACATGGCCAGCTTCTCGGCCACTTCCTTGCCGATGTTCTCCTGGGCTTCCATGGTGGAGCCACCGATGTGCGGGGTCAGGATCACATTGTCGAATTCCCGCAGTGGAGACACGAATTCCTCGTCGTTGGACTTGGGCTCCACCGGGAACACGTCGATGGCCGCACCCAGCAGCTTGCCGCTGCTGATGGCCTCGGCCAGGGCGTCGATATCCACCACGGTGCCACGGGAGGCGTTCATCAGGATGCTGCCCGGTTTCATCTGGGCGAACTGTTCGGCGCCGAACATGTAGTGGGTCGCCTGGGTCGCCGGCACGTGAAGGCTGACCACATCCGCCAGGTTCAGCAGTTCCTTCAGGGAACCCACTTGCCTGGCGTTACCGATGGACAGCTTGGAAACCACGTCATAGAAATAGACTTCCATCCCCAGGGATTCCGCCAGTACCGAGAACTGGGTGCCGATGTTGCCGTAGCCTATGATGCCCAGCTTCTTGCCACGAATCTCGTAGCTGTTCTTGGCGGACTTCTGCCAGCCGCCACGATGGGCGCGGGCGTTCTTTTCGGGGATGCCGCGCAGCAGCAGGATGGCCTGGGCCAGCACCAGTTCCGCCACGCTGCGGGTGTTGGAGAAGGGCGCATTGAACACGGCGACACCACGGCGGGTAGCCGCCTGCAGATCCACCTGGTTGGTCCCGATGCAGAAACAGCCCACCGCAACCAGCTTCTTCGCGGCGTCGAACACCTTCTCGGTGAGCTGGGTACGGGAGCGGATGCCGATGAAATGGGCGTCGGCAATCTTCTCGATCAGCTCATCCTCCGCCAGGGAGTGGGTGAGGTATTCGATGTTGGTGTAACCGGCTGCGTGCAGGGTATCCAGTGCAGACTGGTGAACTCCTTCCAGCAGCAGGATGCGGATCTTGCTCTTTTCAAGAGACGTTTCTGACATGGGTAAGCTTCCAGACCTTCTATTGCGTGGTGTGAAGCGCCGGGGTGTCCGGGCTCCCTGGACCAGAAAACACCTGCAAGCCCGGGGCCTTCCGCGACCGGTTCTGGCGCGGGCTCACAGAACAGGGGCGGTATGATACCATAACGGCAAATTTTCACAGCCGGCCCGTTTACCTGAATCAACCCGTGTCGGGGTGCGGGCCCCACTATCCGAGAGATCCCGCAACCCATGAACCCGGAACAGATCATCGCTTCCCTGAAAACCCTGGTGGATGATGGCAAGGTCCTGACGGATCCGGCCGACCTGGACGCCTACGGCAAGGACTGGACGAAGCAATACGCGCCTCGCCCGCTGGCGATAGTGCTGCCCAAGACCACCGAGCAGGTGCAGGCGGTGGTGCGGTTTGCCAACGACAACCAGGTGGCGCTGGTGCCGTCCGGTGGTCGCACCGGGCTCAGTGCCGGCGCGGTAGCCGCCAACGGCGAAGTGGTGGTGGCGTTCGACAACATGAACCGGATCCTGGACTTCAGCCCCAGTGACCGCACGGTCCGCTGCCAGGCCGGGGTGGTGACCGAACAGTTGCAGACCTTCGCTGAGGACAACGACCTGTTCTACCCCGTGGATTTCGCCTCGGCGGGCTCCAGCCAGCTGGGCGGCAACCTGTCCACCAACGCCGGGGGCATCAAGGTGATTCGCTACGGCATGAGCCGTGACTGGGTCGCCGGCCTCAAGGTGGTCACCGGCAAGGGGGATATCCTGGACCTGAACCTGGATCTGGAGAAGAACAACACCGGCTACGATCTGCGTCACCTGTTCATCGGCGCCGAGGGCACCCTGGGCTTTATCACCGAGGCCACCATGAAACTGACCCGCCAGCCCACCAACCTGACAGTGATGGTGCTGGGCCTGGCGGACCTCACCAACACCATGGACGTGTTGCAGACCTTCCTGAAGAACGTGGATCTGACCGCCTACGAATTCTTCTCCCACCAGGCCATGGGTCACGTCCTGGCTCATGGTCAGGTGCAGGCGCCGTTCGACACCGAGGCGCCTTACTACGCCCTGCTGGAATTTGAGGCCGTGTCCGACCAGGTCATGGACGATGCCATGGCGCTGTTCGAACAGTGTGTCGAGAACGGCTGGGTGCTGGATGGCGTGATCAGCCAGAGCGAAACCCAGGCCAACAACCTGTGGCAGTTGCGTGAACGGATTTCCGAGTCCATCGCCCCGCGCACCCCCTACAAGAACGATATTTCCGTGGTGGTCTCCAAGGTGCCGGAATTCCTCACCGAAATCGACCAGGTGGTCGCCGAGCACTACCCGGATTTCGAGATCATCTGGTTCGGCCATATCGGTGACGGCAACCTGCACCTGAACATCCTCAAGCCCGAAGACATGGCGAAGGAGGAGTTCTTCGACAAATGTCAGCAGGTGAACAAGTGGGTGTTCGATATCGTGCAACGGCACCGGGGCAGTGTCTCCGCCGAACACGGGGTGGGCCTGGTCAAGAAGGACTACCTGCACTATACCCGTTCGCCCACGGAGATCGCCTACCTGCGGGGCATCAAGCAGGTTTTCGATCCCAACGGCATCATGAACCCCGGCAAGATCTTCGATCCTCAGTAGGCCATTGATTCACTGTTCACTGAAGGAAACGCCAGACACCACCCAAGTGACAGGAGGTGCCATGAAAGACCATGTGGTTGTACTGACAGGGGCCGGCATCAGTGCCGAAAGTGGCCTGTCCACCTTCCGTGACAGCGGCGGTCTCTGGGAAAGGGTCAGTATCGAGGAAGTGGCCACCCCGGAGGCCTTTGCCCGAAATCCGGAACTGGTGCTGGATTTCTACAATCAGCGCCGCAGGCAGTTGGGCGGGGTTGAACCCAATGCCGCCCATATTGCCCTCGCGGAGCTGGAGCGGACCCACCAGGTCACCGTGATCACCCAGAATGTGGATGACCTGCACGAGCGGGCAGGGTCCAGCAATGTGGTGCACCTGCATGGCGAACTGACCAAGGTTCGCAGTTCGAAGGTGCCGGACCTGATCTACCACCTCGGCTACGACGAGATCCGGCTGGGTGACACCTGCGAACAGGGCAGCCAGCTTCGTCCCCATGTGGTCTGGTTTGGTGAGGCGGTGCCGATGATCGAGGCGGCCGCCGAGATTGTCCCCATGGCGGATCACCTGCTGATTGTGGGCACCTCGCTGCAGGTCTATCCGGCCGCCGGCCTGGTGGAACTGGCCGGCTTCGATGTGCCGATGACGGTGATCGATCCCGGAGAGGTGCCGGCCATGACCCGGGCCCGGGTGCTCCGGGAGCCAGCCAGCACTGGTGTGCCCCGGTGGGTAAGGGAACTGGCGGGAGATTGAAGCTGTCTCCCCGTAGGGGACGGTTGGCGGCCCTTTCACCCGGTTTTCATGGCCGTGACATTAAACATTGTTAGTCCCCGGACAGGGCTGGTTGTACTTGGCTAGACTGGCCATCATCCACTACTAAGGACAGTGGCTCTGGGAGGCTGAAATGAAGATGACCATGCACGTATCCGGAGAAACCCTGGACCACAAGCTCGCCGCCAGGTGTGGCACTGCCACGGAGGCGGAAAAGATTGCTGACGACCTGTGTACGGCGACCAGTCTGGGCCAGGGACAGGTCCGTATTATCCACCCCACCGATGACCATAAGGGCTCGAAGCTGGAGCCCGAGGATCAGGGCATCATGCACACGGCCATCCGGTCCCACATCTGGCTGGGGCTGGCCGGCATCGCCGGGGGCCTGTTGCTGTTCTCGGTACTGGCGGCTGCGGGCCTTCCCTTTGTGGCCCAGAACCTGATCTGGGCCGGTGCCCTGTTTGCGGTATTCGGTGGTGTGGCAGGCCTGCTGCTCGGCGGGGTCTACACCCTCCGGCCAGATCATATCGCGTACGTGTCCCGTTCGGCGTCGGCGCTGGACAAGGGCTACTACATGGTTACCATCCATGCCCGCGACCGGGCGCAGATGAACGAGGCACAGCAGTACCTGAAGACCCGGCATATCCATACCATGCGGAGTTTCTAGTGTGTCGTGCGGTTATAGCCGCACAGACTCCTAGTCCCGCAGGTAGCTGTCCAGGTTTCCACGGAAGGCCGCCTGTACGCCAAGCTGCTTCAGTATCCAGTAGTGTCCCGCCACCATGCGGTCGATGAACATGCTGTCCACGGCGGGCTGGAAACGGTCCAGGTAGCGGAACACGGTATGGGTACGGGCCGCAATCTGCCGGTGCAGGTCTGACCGACCGAAGTCGTAGGGCTCGTCACCATCGAAGGGTTCGATCAGCAGGTTGCGCCACATGGCGTAGTAGTCCGGATTGATGGCCGGTTTCTCCGCCACCCTCGCTCCCAGGTCAATCAGGTGCCGGTCCAGGGCCTCGTAGTCCTCCTCCAGTGCCGCAATCAGCGCCTGACGGTAATGGGCAACCACCGCCGGGCGCAGGGACTTCACGCAACCGAAATCATAGAGAATCAGGGTGCCGTCGGGTCGGAAGGCAAAGTTGCCGGCATGGGGGTCGCCGTGGATGCACTGGAAGTCGAACAGTTCGTCGGCCATGGTGATGAACAGCTGTTCGCCCAGGCGGTTGATGGTCGCCTGGCTGTACCGGTCCGGCGTGATCTGTTGCAGGTGATCGCCCTCGGCCAGTTCCAGGGTCAGGATATGCCGGGTGGAGTGGCTGTCGATGACCCGGGGGATGAGTACCCAGGGGTGACGCTGGTGATAGTCCCGGAACCGGCGGATATTGGTGGCTTCGTTCTCGTAGTCCAGTTCCTCCTTCAGGCGTACCCGGATCTCCTCGAACAGCCGGTCGGCGCTTTCCCTGGGCATCCGCAGCAGGCCGCCCAGCCGTAGCGCCATGCGAAGCTGTTTCAGGTCCGAGTCGCAGGATTCGTCCACCCCCGGATACTGGACCTTCACGATGACCTCGGTGCCGTCCTTCAGCCGCGCCCGGTGGACCTGACCGATGGATGCGGCAGCGTAGGGTTTTTCCTGGAGTTCATCAAACAGCTCGTCCACGGGTGCCCCCAGCTCCGCTTCCACCTGCTGGCGGATGACCTCGAAGGGCATGGGCGGCGCTTCCTTCTGTAGCCGCTGCAGGGCCTGGGAAAACTCCTTGGGCAGGAAATCCTGGGTCTGGGAGGCCACCTGGCCCACCTTCATCACCGCACCCTTGAGTTCCCCCAGGGTATCGACGATTTCGTCCGCCATACGGGCGTACTGGAGGGAGCGTTCCTCGTCCGATTCACGGCCCAGGAAACGTCGGGCCCGATGGCCGGCGAACTGGCCAGCCACGGAGGCGGTCATGCCGGCGAGTTTCAGGAAGCGTCCGCCGCGGGAGGTTACGGGTTTCTTGGACATGCCAGCTATGGGGTACCAGGAGAATGTTGGTTGCCTACTCTACGCTGGTTTCCACGTGAAGCCTACCGTCCAGTTCCAGCTCCAGGCGCTGTCCGGGGGCCAGTTCGCCCACACCGGCGGGGGTGCCGGTGAGTACCACATCCCCGGGCAGGAGGGTGAAGGTTTCGGAGGCGTAGGCAATCAGGGTGAGTACCGGGGTGATCATGTCGCCGGTATGACCCCGCTGGCGGATGTCGCCGTTGATGGCCAGGGAAAACGACAGGTTGCCGAAGTTCTCCCCCTGGCGCAGCGGTATGAAGGACGATAGTGGGCAGGCGCCATCAAAAGCCTTGGCGCGCTCCCAGGGGTGCCCCTTGGCCTTGAGTTCCGACTGCAGTTCCCGCAGGGTCAGGTCCAGGGCCAGGCCGATGCCCACGCTGGCCTCCCGGACCTCGCTCTCACTGGCATGCCGCAGGGGCTTGCCGATCAGCACCGCCAGTTCCGCCTCATAGTGCATCTCGCCCTGGTCCGTTGGCAGGCGTATGGGGTTGGTCAGTGGCACCACGGCGGTGGCCGGCTTGATGAACAGCAGCGGTTGCTCGGGAATCGGGTTGTTGAGTTCGGCCGCGTGCTGGGCGTAGTTGCGGCCCACGCAGACCACCTTGCCGAGGGGCCAGTCGATGGCGCTGCCGTCCTGCCACTGGTGCCGATAGTTCATGGTAACCCCCCGATTATCCCTTCAACGATGGTGTGCCATTACAGGCCCGGTGGGCGCTAATCGCCCTCGAACTCGCAGACAGTATAGACGTTCAATCCTTCGTCACGCAGCTTGCGGGAGCCGCCCAGGTCCGGCAGGTCGATCATGGCGGACACCTCCACGATTTCCGCGCCGATCTGTCGAATCAGGCGGCTGGCGGCCAGCATGGTGCCGCCGGTGGCGATCAGGTCATCCACCAGCACCACCTTGTCCCCCGGCCTGAAGGCGTCCTTGTGGAGCTCCACGGACGCCGTGCCGTACTCCAGCTCGTAGTCTTCCACCAGGGTGTCGAAGGGCAGCTTGCCTTTCTTGCGCACCAGCACCAGGCCGGCGTTCAGTTCATAGGCCAGGGGCGCACCGATAATGAAGCCACGGGCGTCGATGGCGGCAACGGCGTCGATCTGCTGGTCGTGGTAGCGGTGGACAAAGGCATCCACCAGCAAGCGGAAGGTGGTGCGGTCCTGCAGTACCGTGGTGATGTCACGGAAAGCCACGCCGGGTTTGGGCCAGTCCGGGACCGTGCGAATGGCTTTCTTGATGCTGTCGGCAAAGTAGTCCATGGCGTTGCTTCTCCGGTGCCGGTCAGGCGTCGAGGAAAATGAACTTGAGTACGAACACAATGGCAATGATCGCCACGCTGGGGTTGAGGTCGGACCAGCGACCGCTCAGGGCCTTGAGAGTGGCGTAGGTGATAAAGCCGGCGGCGATGCCATCGGCGATGGAGAAGGTCAGCGGCATGATCAGCGCGGTGGCCACGGCGGGCGCGGCGTCGGTGACGTCCTCCCAGTCGATCAGCTTGAGGCCGCTGGTCATCAGCACCGCCACGTAGAGCAGGGCGGGGGCGGTGGCGTAGGCCGGGATCACGCTGGCGATGGGGGCGAACAGCAGGCAGGCCAGGAACAGCGCGGCCACCACCACGGCGGTCAGGCCGGTACGGCCACCAGCGGTGATACCGGCGGTGGACTCCACATAGCTGGTGGTGGTGGAGGTGCCCAGGGCGGCGCCGGACATGGTGGCCACGGAGTCGGACATCAGCGCCCGGCCCAGGCGTGGCAGTTTGCCGTCCTTGTCCAGCAGGCCGCCACGCTGGGCGGCGCCGATCAGGGTGCCGGAGGTATCAAACAGGTCCACGAACAGGAACGCGAAGATCACCGAGATCATGCCCACGTTGAGGGCGCCGGCAATGTCCAGCTCCATGAAGGTGGGGGCCAGGCTGGGCGGGGCGGAGACCAGCCCCTCGTATTCCACCAGGCCCAGGGCCATGGCGATGCCGGTGATGGCCAGGATGCCGATCATGACCGCGCCGGTAATACGGCGATAGGCCATGGCGCAGATGGCGGCGAAACCGGCGAAAAACAGCAGGGCTTCCGGCGTCTTGATGTCGCCCATGGTCACCAGGGTGGCGGGATTGTCCACCACGATGCCGGCGTTCTTCAGTGCAATAAAGGCAAGGAAAAAGCCAATGCCGGCGGAGATGCCGAAGCGCAGGGACAGGGGAATGCTGTTGATGATCCATTCCCGCACCTTGAAGATACTCAGCAGGAAGAAGATCAGGCCCGACATGAACACGGCGCCCAGGGCCACCTGCCAGCTATAGCCCATGTTGCCCACCACGGTGAACGAGAAGAAGGCGTTCAGACCCATGCCCGGGGCCAGGGCGATGGGGTAGTTGGCCCACAGGCCCATGATCAGGGTGCCGATGACGGCGGCAATGCACGTGGCCACGAACACGGCCCCGAAATCCATACCGGTGGCGGACAGGATGGACGGGTTGACCACCACGATGTACGCCATGGTCAGGAAGGTGGTAATGCCGGCGATGACCTCACGCTTGACGGTGGTGCCGTGGGCCTGCAACTGGAAGAGCTTTTCGAGCATGGGGGGAAGCCTCGATGCGTTTGGATTGTGGGCAAACGTTAAAGGGGCGTAATGATACCTCAGGCGACCGGGCCAGACCATGACAGTGCCAAGCCTGTCAGTGGTGGCTGTCCCGTTGCAACCGGATATCAAAACGCACGGCGGCCATGCGGACCACCACGATAAACAGCAGGCCGATGGTCAGGGCCAGGGTTTCGCTTGCCAGCAGCCACTGACAGGCAAAGTAGAGCCAGCAGCCGGCAAAGGAGATGGACGCGTAGATCTGGTCCTTGCGGAAGATGAACGGCACTTCGTTACACAGTGTGTCCCGCAGGGCGCCCCCGAAGGTGCCGGTCATCACCCCCAGCAGCGAGGCGATAAACCAGGAGTGCCCCAGATCCAGCGCCAGCTGGGCCCCCAGGATGGAGAAGATCCCCAGCCCGATGGCGTCCGGGAACACGATGCGGGATGCCCGGATGCGCCGCCCCAGCCCGGCGTAGCTGAACACCACCGCCATGGCCAGGATCAGGATAGGCTGCTCCTGGTGCTTGATCCAGTACAGCGGGTGATTGTCCATCATCAGGTCACGCAATGTGCCGCCGCCCAGGGCAGTGACAAAACCGATGGTGAATACCCCAACCGGGTCCATGTTTTTCTGCTGGGCGACGATCATGCCGGAAATCGCAAAGGCGACCACGCCGATCATTTCCAGCACATAGATGATGTCAGGCATAGGGCAGGTCAGGCAGGCTGTGAACGGTGCGCGAAGGATAGCCGATTTCCGGCCTGGTAGCATCCGATCAAATGGCTGATCAATGACAGTGATGCTGTTCCATAAGCTATCCTTATTTGATTCATGACCTGCGTCAGGTTAGCTTGGGCTGTTATCAACAACATCAATACCCTGATACAGGATCGGAGCAACAGCATGCGTGCAATTCTCTGCAAGGAGTACGGCCCGGCGGAAAAGCTGGTGATTGAGGATATCGAATGTCCGGAGCCCACCGGCGGCCAGGTCAAGGTCCGTGTCAAGGCGGCGGGCCTGAACTTTCCGGATACCCTCATCATTGAAGGCAAGTACCAGATCAAGCCGGAAATGCCGTTCTCTCCCGGTGGCGAAATGGCCGGCGAGGTGGTGTCCGTGGGCGACAAGGTGAGCCGCTTCAAGCCCGGCGACCGGGTGATCGGCATGACCGGTTACGGCGCCTTTGCCGAAGAAATGCTGGTGGACGAGAATCGCCTGCTGCCCCTGGCAGAGGGCATGAGTAATGAGGAAGGCGCGGCGTTCACCATGGTGTACGGCACCTCCTACCACGCCCTCAAGCAGCGGGCCGATATCCAGCCGGGGGAAACCCTGCTGGTACTGGGCGCCAGCGGCGGCGTGGGCCTGGCGGCAGTGGAGCTGGGCAAGGCCATGGGTGCTCACGTGATCGCGGCGGCCAGCACCGATGCCAAGCTGCAGGTGGCCAAGGAAGCCGGTGCCGACGAGCTGCTCAACTACAGCAACACCGACAAGCCCCTGAAGGATGTGATCAAGGAAATGACCGGCGGCAAGGGCGTCGATGTGATCTACGATCCCGTGGGCGGCGACTTCACCGAGCAGTCGTTGCGGGCCATGGCCTGGAACGGCCGCCACCTGATCATCGGCTTCGCCGCCGGCGATATCCCCAAGATCCCCGCTAACCTGACCCTGCTCAAGAGCTGTTCCGTGGTGGGCGTGTTCTGGGGTGCCTTCACCCAGAAGGAGCCGCAGAACCACGTGCAGAACATGAAGGAGCTGTTCCAGATGCACGCGGAGGGCAAGATCAAGCCCAGGGTCAGCGAGGTATTCGCCTTCGAGGACTACGTGAAAGCCCTCGACGCCCTCACCGGACGGACCGCCACCGGCAAGGTGGTGCTGAAGGTCGGCGACTGACTACCAGTTTATACGGATAAAACCTGTCCTTCCTGAGTACGGAGCGTCACTTTGGCGCTCCGTTTCTCATTTTTTACGATCCCTACCTGCTACGCTTCGGTAATAAGCAGTAACTTTTCATCGGTTCGCCGGTCACAGGACCCAGACGCATCGGGGGTATAGGCTGTCGCCGGTTGATGCCGGTGCTGAACGATAGAGATATCAGGCTATATGGATACCAGATTGTCTTTCGGTCGGAAAAGCACACTTTCCTTCTTCATCCTGGCATTGGGCGGCCTGCTGGCCAGTTGTGGCGGCGGTGGAGGTGGTTCCGACGGTGGGGGACTCAATGGCGACTCAGCGGGGGTCCAGGGCACCATCGATATTGTCTCGGGCAGTCGGGTGGACCGGGATTATGCGGATCTTTGGCGGGTAAACGACGGCAACTGGCCTGACGGCAGTGACGGTACCGTCACGCTGCCGGTGCCCGCCACGGTGGGTGGCTACCTGAGCCATCGCAGTGGATCCGATGGCTCGGGCCGCGTTTATCCGGAAGATAATACCGACACCTACGTGGCGCTGATGGAAGACGGTGATCGCTACGTGCTTCAGTGCTTCTCGTCACTTGGCCTGGACGAGGACGGACTGGGTGTGACCCTGGCGTTGGATGGCACTGCCGACAATTCAGATGCCTGCGGTTCAGGTGGCATCTATGAAGGTGGAAGCGGAGATGTCCGGATCACGGTGTCCACCAATAGTGATGGCGGGCCCCTGCGCTATGTGCTGACCATCGTCCCTCAGGGCTCCCTGAGCACCTTCAATGTAAGCTGGCCGGAGCCTGACCTGCGGGTGGACGAGGCCATCGTGACCGGCCCCGTCGCCTTCGCCAGCACCCTGTCTTCCTCCGGTCTCCGGGCCAGTTCCGTGATGGACGTGGGACGCTCCATCGGACCGGATACCTGGCATGTGCGCCGGGACGAGGGCGTCAATGCCCTGTCGACCCGGTCCACCGGCACCAACGATCCCCGGGCCGAGACCATCGAATGGATCCGGACCATGCGGGAGGAATTCGGGCTGGACGCGGAACCCAACTATCTGGTCCGTCAGAGTACCGCTACACCTGGGACCAACCAATTCTATGGCACAGACAATGATAACGGTGACCCTGACAACTGGAACCTTGTCCAAATCAAGGCACCGGGAGCGTGGGGCTCAGTTGGAGCCCCGGATGGGCAAGGCGTTGGTGTTGCCATCATGGACACCGGCATGTTCAGTACCGACCTGTCGACGTATGGTGACTGGCACGAGGACCTGGTAAACAACGTGGTAGACCCTGCTGGCGGTATATTGGATTTCGTCAGCGATAATTATGATGTTGATGGCAACTATGTCTCCGGCACCCAGGGCCGCGATGGCAATCCCGCCACGCCGCCCACCCCGGGTGACCCAGGGGGTACCAGCTTCCACGGTACCCATGTGGCAGGCATTATCGCCGCTGAGGACAATATGATTGGAACCGTGGGCATAGCCCATCAGGCGACGATCCTGCCCTACCGGGTGCTGGGTGTTGATCCAGTCACCGGCGATGATGGTACGGGGGCGGTAGCGGATCTGATCGATGCCATCAATACCGCCTCTGACCGCACCGATGTGGATGTGATCAACCTGAGCCTGGGCGGCCTGCCACAACTGGCCCCGCTCCAGGCAGCCACCGATCGGGCCTACGACAATGGCATCTTGGTGGTGGCCGCCGGAGGCAACAGTGGCGATGCCTCCGCCGTCTACCCGGCAGCCAATCGACGGGTGGTGGGGGTGGGCGCCACCAATCGTGATGATGAGCTGGCAAGTTATTCCAACTATGGCCAGTCCGTTGACTTGCTGGCACCGGGTGGCGCGCTGGATGATGGTATTCTGAATGCCTATGGTAATGCCGAAGGCGGAAACCTGGTCAGGGAGTATGGCTACCTGGCAGGTACGTCCATGGCGGTGCCTCACCTGACCGGGGTCTATGCCCTGGCGAAGAGCGTCAAATCTGATCTGTCCCCGGACCAGTTCCGGGCCCAACTGATCGCCGGGGATCTAACCGCCGACCCTGCCGTCTCCGGCCTAGACGACTATGCACTCTTCGGTGCCGGGCTTTTGGATGCTCAGAGGGCGTTAGATAATCGGGGCAATTTCCCAACCGTGGTCAGCGCCTGGCCCCGGGTTCTGGAGGTCAGTTCATCGGGTAACGAGTCGATCGTGTTGCTGGAGATCCTGAAGGATGATGTCCAGAGTTCCCCTACCGTCAGCGGTGCGCCCGTCATACCCGCGCCCTTCGAAATGACGGACGGTGACGGACAACCCGTCAACGGTGGTGATCCGATTCCGGAGGCGTTGCGCATTCGCGTCGATCCGGATGCCTTGCCCGCCAATCGGGAGGCTTCCGGAAATATCGAGATAGAGCACACCGCCGAGAACGGTAGCACTCACACGTTGATCGTTCCGGTCTACGTCCAGTCCACGGACGAGCCGGAGGATCGCAGTGCCGGGCGTCACTATGTCCTGCTGCTGGATGCCGATGATTTCGACTCGTCCCGGTCCATGCAGGTGGTTGCACAGGAAGGCAGCGGTGAGTACGAGTATTCCCTGAGCGACGTAACACCGGGTGATTACATCCTGGTGGCCGGCACCGACCTGGACAGCAACGGCTTTATCTGCGAAAACGGCGAAGCCTGCGCCGAATACCCCAATGCCGGTTCCCGTGAGGTGATCTCCATCGGCGAGGGTGAGACACTGCGACTGGATATGACCACCAGTTTCCGTCGACCGACCATCGCCGAGATGGGGCTGCCGCGTTACGGGTTCGAGGGGTACCCCGTGCCCGATCGGTCCGCGGTTGATACGTCCGTGGACCGGCGGTTGGAGTAGTAGAATAGTCTGAGGAGAGTCCCATGGGGTCCTGGAAACACCAATGTTCCGTTGTCACCGGCGTCCTCCTGTTGTCGGTATTGTCCGCCTGTGCCATGAACCGTGACACCACCTCCGAGGGCGCGCCCCTGGCCCGGCAGATCACCGCCTCCGGCCAGTGTGGTTTCACCGCTCCGGGCCTGGTCTACATGGATTCCCGGGAGCGCCTGGATGCCCTGTCGGAGGCCCGTGGGGTGAATCTGGTGGCGGTGGAGAACCATGACTTCGAGCGGGAGCATCTGCTGCTGGTGGCCGCCGGTCGCAAACCGAGCGGCGGCTATGGCGTCGCCTTGGAGGAGTCCCGTATCCGCGAGGACGTACTGGAGATCACCGTGCAGGTGCGCAGCCCGGCCCCCGACCAGGCGGTGACCATGGCCCTGACCAGTCCCTGCGCCCTGCTGGCGGTAACCGCCGAGGGCTGGAGTAGGGCAACGGTGTCCGGCCCCGGATTCGACGAACTGTCATTCCAGCGGTGACCGACAACTCATTCAGCGCCGTCGGGACATTGATCTTTGCACCAGATTCCCTAAGCTATGGGGCCACAACCCATCCCCGCAGATCCGGAGCTGTACCCTCCCTATGAGCCAGAAAACCTACAACGCCGACTCCATTGAAGTCCTCAGCGGTCTGGACCCGGTACGCAAGCGTCCGGGCATGTACACCGACACCAGTCGGCCCAACCATCTGGCCCAGGAAGTCATCGACAACAGCGTAGACGAGGCGCTGGCCGGTCACGCCCGGCGCATGGACGTCATCCTGCACGCCGACGGTTCACTGTCGGTGGAGGATGACGGTCGCGGTATGCCGGTGGACATGCACAAGGAGGAAGGCCTGTCCGGGGTAGAGCTTATCCTCAGCCGGCTGCACGCCGGGGGCAAGTTCTCCCAGGGCAACTACAACTTCTCCGGCGGCCTGCACGGGGTGGGGGTATCGGTGGTGAACGCCCTGTCCACCCACCTGGAAATCACCATCAAGCGGGACGGCAACCTCTACCGAATGACCTTCGCCAATGGCGAGAAGGCCAGTGAGCTTGAGGTAGTGGACACCGTGGGCAAACGTAATACCGGTACCCGCCTGCATTTCATGCCGGACGTGAAGTACTTTGATTCCCCGAAGTTCTCCGTCAGCCGCCTGCGCCACAACCTGCGGGCCAAGGCGGTACTGTGCCCGGGGCTGAACGTGACCTTCCTGCAGGAAGCCACCGGCGAGAAGGACGAGTGGTTCTACGAGGATGGCCTGCGGGACTATCTGCGCAGTGAGCTGGCGGACCTGGAAGCGGTGCCCCTGGAGCCCTTCACCGGTCGTTTCGCAGGCAACAGCGAAGAGGTGGACTGGGCGGTGCAGTGGCTGCCGGAGGGCGGCGAGTCCGTTACCGAAAGCTACGTCAACCTGATTCCCACCGTCCAGGGCGGCACCCACGTCAACGGTTTCCGCACCGGCCTGCTGGAAGCCATGCGGGAGTTCTGTGAGTTCCGCAACCTGCTGCCCCGGGGTGTGAAACTGACGCCGGAAGATATCTGGGAGCGCTGTGCCTACGTGCTCTCGTTCAAGATGCAGGACCCGCAGTTCTCCGGCCAGACCAAGGAGCGCCTGTCGTCCCGCGAGGCGGCGGCGTTTATCTCCGGGGTGGTCAAGGATGCCTTCAGTCTGTGGCTGAACCAGCACACCAGCGTGGCGGAAGCCCTGGCGGATGTGTTCATCAGCAACGCCCAGCGCCGCCTGCGGGCGAGCCGCAAGGTGGCTCGCAAGAAGGTGACCTCGGGCCCGGCCCTGCCAGGCAAGCTGGCGGACTGTTCCGGCGCCGACGCCAGCCGCTCCGAACTGTTCCTGGTGGAGGGGGACTCGGCGGGCGGTTCCGCCAAGCAGGCCCGTGACCGGGAATTCCAGGCGGTGATGCCGCTGCGGGGCAAGATCCTCAATACCTGGGAAGTGGACTCGTCCGAGATCCTGGCGTCCCAGGAAGTGCACGATATCGCGGTGGCCATTGGTGTGGATCCCGGTTCCGACAAGCTGGACGGTCTGCGCTACAACAAGATCTGTATCCTGGCGGATGCGGACTCCGATGGCCTGCATATCGCTACCCTGCTGTGTGCGCTGTTTGTCCAGCATTTCCGCCCCGTGGTGCAGGCGGGACACGTGTTTGTGGCCATGCCGCCGCTTTACCGTGTCGACCTGGGCAAGGAGACCTTCTATGCCCTGGATGAGCACGAGAAACAGGGCATCATCGACCGGATTGCCGCCGAGAAGCGCAAGGGCAAGATTCAGGTCACCCGCTTCAAGGGGCTGGGTGAGATGAACCCGCTGCAGCTCCGGGAGACCACCATGGCCCCGGACACCCGTCGCCTGGTGATGCTGACCCTGGAGGACGGCGACGACACCATCGAGCGGATGGACATGCTGCTGGGCAAGAAGCGGGCGGGAGACCGCCGGAACTGGCTGGAGACCTACGGCAATATGGCCGACGTCGCCGTGTGACGGGAATTGGGGACACTAGGCGCTGGCCAGTGGCCCCTGTTCCGCCAGGATATCGCAGCAGAGCACCCGCAATTCCCCCCGAAACCGGAACCCCAGTGACAGGGTCACGCACATGTAGACCCCGGTAATGGAGAGGTAGGGGCTGGTCACCTGCATCCGGTTGGGCTGGGCCAGGGCCTGCTTGAGGTAGTGCTGCCGGTACCAGTCGGCGCTGCTGGTGTTTTCCAGCGGCCGGTATCGGGGGTCGAGCTGGCTGGCGCCGGTGGCGGATACCTGGGTATCGTCGATCTGCACCCCGCGCTGGTCGATCAGGTAACACCGGGACACCGTGTGATGGGCCATGATCTCGGCGCAGGCGTCCCTCAGGTGGCTGTCGTCCTGCAGTCGCTGGATGGCCCGCTGGAAGTGGCTGGTGAAGAACTCCGCCAGTTGCTGGGTGGGATCCAGCCGGATGCGGTTGCGGTCCTTGTAGTCCGACAGCAGGGTCTCGAAGTTTGGCACGTCCCCCTGGATGCGCTCCAGTTCCACCCGGGGGTGGCAGAAATAGTACCCCTGCACGAAGTCCACGCCGGCATCGATGGCAATCATGGCCTGATCATGGGTTTCCACCCCTTCCAGCAATACCAGGCAGCTTGACTGGTGCAGCAGGGTGACAATGCCATTGAGGATCTGGCGGGCCTTGGGGTCTTTGCCGGCCCGCAGGGTCAGGGTCCGGTCCAGCTTGACGATGTCCGGTGACAGGTTCCAGATCCGCTCGAAATTGGAATGACCGGCGCCGAAGTCATCAATGGCGGTCAGGCACCCCAACTCCTTGTAGTAGTTTACGGTCTCCCGCAGGCGTTCGGAATCGTCCGTGGGCTGCTCGACAATTTCCACCACGATGCGGTGGGGCGGCAGTCCGGTCTGGCGTAGCAGCTCACCAAAGAAGGAGTCGCAACGATAGCCGGAGGCCACCACCTGGGGCGACACGTTCAGGAACAGCCAGTTCACCTCGTCCTGGAAGCTGGCGTAGTTGCGTATATGCAGCAGCCGGCACAGACGGTCCAGCAGTACGTTCTCCTGTTCCGAGTCCGGCAGTGCAAAAAGCTGGTAAGGGGGTACACTGGCATTGTCGGGATCGAACGCGCGAATCAGGGCTTCGTAGCCAATAATGCGTTTGTGGGAGATGGAAAAGATGGGTTGCAGTGCCGTCTTCAGGATCAGGCCGTGGAACAGGCCTGTCCACTGGTCATCCTGCCTGCGGAGGAGGGGATCGAGTAGTTCCAGGTCGGCGCCCGTAAGGTGGTCTGACAGATAGGTCATGGATCCGCAATTCTGACTGCTGACAAGAACCCGGAAGACTGCCTCGCAAACCATTAAGTTGCGGTCATAAACGGGTGTATGAACGGAGCATGCCAGAACTTTTCAAGCGGTGCCAGTCGCTTATGTCAAACTTTGTTACCGGATGACCTGAGTGATGTGTTTAAACGGTCGTCTGGTGTCTCCGGTTACCTATGGCCTGAGGCAGGCAATGGCCTGGTCCTGACTCAGTTATTGCTGGGTACGACAACGGATTCGTCGAATTCGAGTTCCATCGCTCTGTGCTCCTTGGTGTGATGGCGGTCCGCCTGAATAGTGATAGGTTAATTATAGGAATCCGATGGTTATCCTGAATCCGTAATATCCGTATTCGACCAAAGGCTCAGGGCAGGCCGGAGGGCGATGGACCAACATCAGAAAAACTGAACAGGGTGAGCAGAATATTGTGGTTGGTCTGGTGCCCATAACGGCTTACTCTCTCGGCACAGATGTTGGTGACAGTCAGGGAGCGCGGTGCACATGCAGTTGAGAAATTCCAGGGGGCGCTATGGCGCGGTGAGTGCCAGCCTGCACTGGCTGGTGGCGCTGGCGGTGTTCGGCCTGTTCGGGCTTGGCTATTACATGGTTGGCCTGAGCTACTATGACCAGTGGTACCGGTTGGCACCCCATATCCACCGCAGCATCGGCATACTGCTGTTGATGGCGGTGGTGCTGCGTCTCCTCTGGCGTGTCATCGAGCAGGCACCGTCGCCGCTGTCCACCCATTCCCGTTTCGAGGTGCTGTCGGCCCATGCCGCCCACTGGCTGCTGTACCTGCTGATGCTGACCGCCATGGTCAGTGGGTACCTGATTTCCACCGCCGACGGCTCGGCCATCCAGGTGTTCAACTGGTTCGAGGTACCGTCGGTGACCGGACGGATCCAGGGCATGGAGGACGTCGCCGGAGACGTGCATTACTGGGTGACCTGGGCCCTGGTGGTTCTGGCCGCCCTCCACGGCCTGGCGGCTATCAAGCACCATCTCATTGACCGTGACGATACGCTTCGCCGTATGCTTCCCGTGCGGTTGAAACACCGGTAATTCCCATCCATCCGAAGATGTGACCATCAAGCAAGGAGACTGACCACATGAAAAGAACCATCCTCGCCTCAGCGGTATCCCTGGCCATGGCTGGCGCGGTCCAGGCGGACCAGCACGGCGGCACCTATGCGTTCGATACCGAGGGCGCACACCAGTTCATCACCTTCGAAATCTCCCACCTGGGCTACAGCACGCTTTTCGGGCGTTTCAATGAATTCGATGGCCAGTTTGTGTTCGACGAGGAAAATCCGGAGAACAGCCGGGTCCAGGTCACCATCGATACCTCCAGTGTCGACACCAACCACGCCGAGCGCGACAAGCACCTGCGCAGCGAAGACTTCCTGTACGTGGATGAATACCCGGAGGCGACCTTCAAGAGCACCCGCGTCGAGGTGGATGAGGACGGCGATGAAGCCGATGTGATCGGCGACCTGACCCTGCGCGGCGTCACCCGTCAGGTCACCCTGGATGTGGATCTTCAGGGCTATGGTGAGGATCCCTGGGGCGGCTACCGCATGGGCTTTGACGCGGAAACCGAGATCAAGCTGGCGGACTTCGGCATTCCCATGAACCTGGGCAAGGCCTCGGAGACCGTGAAGCTGGAAATTTCCGTGGAAGGCATCCGCCAGTAAAGAACGGACTGCGGTAAGAAAGCGGTAGTGCGAAAACGGGGCTCCTATTTGTTGGGAGCCCCGTTTTCGTTACAACGACAGAGTCTGAGCTGGCGAAAGAACTGGGCCACGAAAATCACTAGGGCTACCAGCAGGCCCGCTATCAGGAACGGCCTTGTCATCGCCAGGCTGCCACTGAGCGAGAACTCCACCAGGAGCATTAGCGCCAGGGCCAGTGCGCCGTTGATCAGTGCGGTAAGAACCGCCTGACGGCACGCCTTGAGAGTCAGTTTCATAGTGTTCGCTCTGATTGGAAACCGGGAATCCTTAAGGACTGTCTTTGGCTCCTTGAACGGGAAGCAGAATACGGCGCACGGGTTTGTGGAAACATGCGGGAATTCCGCTATTGGAAAAATCCCCCGGGGATTTCTTTCGCGGCATTGGTCTATTGCGCCCTCCCTCCATATAATGTCCCAGCCTTACAGCAGTCTTGAATTCCCCCGGGCAGGGGATTCGTGTGAATACATTCCTGGAGCAAGGGGCATCCATGCCAGAGTTTGAAACGACCGACGAGGGCTTTGAGCGGGTTTCATTACGGGACTACACCGAGAAGGCCTACCTGGACTATTCCATGTACGTCATTCTCGACCGGGCCCTGCCCAATGTGGGTGACGGGCTCAAGCCGGTCCAGCGGCGTATCATCTACGCCATGTCCGAGCTGGGTCTGAAGTCCACCAGCAAGTACAAGAAATCCGCCCGTACCGTTGGCGATGTGCTCGGCAAGTTCCATCCCCATGGCGACAGCGCCTGTTATGAGGCCATGGTGCTCATGGCCCAGCCCTTCTCCTACCGCTACCCGCTGGTGGATGGCCAGGGTAACTGGGGGTCGCCGGACGATCCGAAGTCCTTCGCGGCCATGCGGTACACCGAGTCGCGCCTGTCGAAGTTCTCCGAAGTCCTGCTCAGCGAACTGGGGCAGGGCACCGTTGACTGGGTGCCGAACTTCGACGGCACCATGGACGAGCCTTCCACTCTGCCGGCGCGGCTGCCCCACGTGCTGCTCAATGGCACCACCGGTATCGCCGTGGGCATGGCGACGGACATTCCGCCCCACAATGTGCGTGAAGTCACCGCCGCCTGTGTCCGGTTGCTGGACAAGCCGGATACCGACGTGGACGAGCTCTGCGAACACATCAAGGGACCGGATTTTCCCACCGGCGCCGAGGTCATCACGCCCCGTCGTGACCTGCGGCAGATGTATCACACCGGTCGTGGCAGCCTTCGCATGCGGGCTCGCTGGATTCGCGAGAACGGCGAGGTGGTGATCACCGATCTGCCGCATCAGGTGTCCGGTAACCGGGTGCTGGAGCAGATTGCCCATCAGATGCAGACTCGCAAGCTGCCCATGGTGGCGGACCTGCGGGATGAATCGGACCACGAGAACCCGACCCGCCTGGTGATCGTGCCCCGATCTTCCCGGGTGGACGTGGAAGGCCTGATGGCCCACCTGTTCGCCAGTACCGACCTGGAGAAAACCTACCGGGTCAATCTCAACGTCATCGGCAATGATGGCCGCCCGGCGGTGAAGAACCTGCACACCCTGCTGACCGAGTGGCTGGCCTACCGCAAGACCACGGTTACCCGCCGGCTCCAGTACCGCCTGGACAAGGTGCTGGCGCGCCTGCATATCCTTGAAGGCCTGTTGATTGCCTACCTCAACATTGACGAGGTGATCAACATCATCCGTTACGAGGACGAGCCCAAGGCCGAACTGATCAAGCGGTTCGGGCTGTCCGCCGAGCAGGCGGAAGCCATCCTCGAGCTGAAACTGCGCCACCTGGCCAAACTGGAGGAAATGAAGATCCGCGGCGAGCAGGACGAGCTGTCCGCCGAGAGGGACGAGCTCCAGTCCATCCTGGGGTCGGAGGACCGGCTGCGGGAACTGATCAAGGAAGAGCTGCTGGCGGATGCGGAAACCTACGGCGATGACCGCTGTTCCCCCATCGTGGAACGGGAAGAGGCCCGCGCCTTCTCCGAGGCCGACCTGGTGTCCAACGACCCGGTCACCGTGGTGCTGTCCGAGAAGGGCTGGGTACGGGCCGCCAAGGGCCACGACATCGACCCGGCCGGGCTCAGCTACAAGGCCGGGGACAAGTTTGCCCTGGCCTCGAAGGGCCGCAACAACCAGAATGCGGTGTTCCTGGATTCCACCGGTCGGGCCTATTCCCTGATGGCTCACAGCCTGCCATCCGCCCGGGGGCAGGGGGAGCCCCTCACTGGTCGCATCAACCCGCCTTCCGGGGCCACCTTTGCGGGCCTGATGGTGACCAACCCGGACGAGAAATACCTGCTGGCCACCGATGCCGGCTACGGTTTCGTCGGTACCGCGTCCGACCTGATCAGCAAGAACCGAAACGGCAAATCCGTGGTGACGATTCCCAAGGGAGCCAGGCTGCTGCCGCCGGTCACCATTCCCCGCCGGGAGCAGACCCTGTACCTGGCGGCGGTCTCCAATGAGGGGCGCATGCTGGTGTTCCCGCTGGAGCAACTGCCGGAACTGGCCCGGGGCAAGGGCAACAAGATCATCAGCATTCCCTCGGCCCGGGTGCAGAACCGGGAGGAATTCGTGGTGGCGCTGTCGGTGTTTGGCGAAGCGGACCAGCTTGAAATCCGCGCCGGCAAGCGCAAGCTTGGACTACGCTTTGGGGATCTGGAGCACTACCTGGGCGAGCGGGGCCGCCGTGGTCACAAGCTTCCCCGGGGGCTGCAACGGGTCGACGGTATCGACGTGATTGCCGCGGCCGGAACGGAAGAACCAGCCGCCGGAGACAACGACAGTGAGTGAACTGGTCCTGATTAACGTGTCCGGCCGGGACAAACCCGGCCTGACCTCGGAAATCACCGGCATTATGGGCCGTTACGATGTCCGCATCCTTGATATCGGGCAGGCGGTGATCCACGACTACCTGACCTGGGGTATCCTGGCGGAGATTCCGGACGAGTCCCAGGCGTCGCCGGTGATCCGGGAACTGCTGTTCCGCCTGCATGCCCTGGACCTGCAGGTGCGGTTCGCGCCCATCACCGAGGCCGAGTATCAGCAGTGGGCGGAAGGTCGCAACCGGGCCTGCTACATGGTCACCCTGCTGTCCCGGGACATCACCGCAGAGCAGATTGCCCGGGTGTCCGAAATCACCGCCCGCCACGGCCTGAACATCGACAACATCACCCGACTGTCGGCCCGGCCGTCCCTGAGCCGTGCGGACAACCGCATTGCCTGTGTCGAGTTCTCGGTGCGGGGCACGCCGGAAAACCTGGAGGCCCTGCGCACGGACTTCCTCAGGATCGCCGGTGACATGAACGTGGACATCGCCTTCCAGGAGGATTCCATCTTCCGCCGCAACCGGCGCCTGGTGGTGTTCGACATGGATTCCACCCTGATCGAGGCGGAAGTCATCGATGAACTGGCCCTGGAGGCTGGTGTGGGTGAACAGGTGGCCGAGATTACCGAAAGGGCCATGCGCGGCGAACTGGATTTCAGCGAGAGTTTCGCCGAGCGGCTGGCCCTGCTGCAGGGGCTGGACGAAGGGGTGCTGGAGCGGATTGCCGGTCGTCTCTCCCTGACGGAGGGAGCGGAGTACCTGATCCGGACGCTGCGTTCACTGGGGTACCGGACCGCGATCCTCTCCGGGGGCTTTAACTACTTTGCGCGCCATCTGCAGGAAAAGCTGGGCATTGACTACATCTATGCCAACGAGCTGGAAATTGTCGATGGCAAGGTGACCGGGCGCGTGGCCGGCCCCGTCGTGGACGGCGCCCGCAAGGCGCAACTGCTGCTTGAGCTTGCCGAGCGGGAAAAGATTTCCCGGGAGCAGGTGATTGCCGTGGGTGATGGTGCCAACGACCTGCCCATGCTCAGCCAGGCTGGCCTGGGCGTTGCCTTCCGGGCCAAGCCCCTGGTGAAGGAGTCCGCCCGGCACGCCATTTCCACCCTGGGCCTGGATGCCATCCTGTACCTGCTGGGGTACCGGGAGTCCGAGGCCCGCCTGGCCTCCCCGGACTAAGCCTTGCAGCCCCTGCCGCAGGGATGGGCAGGGCGTCCTTGTGGGCCGTTACTGGTCGCCGAAGTCGTAGTTCATTTCCGGAACCGGGGCCTGCAGGTAGTAGCCCTGGATGTAGTTGACCCCCGCCTGCCACAGGGTAGCCAGTACCGAGGCGTTCTCCACCAGTGGGATAATGGTCAGCTTGCCGCTCTTCTGGAGTGATTCGACCATCTCTTTCACCTGCGCCTTGGCCTCGTCGTTCTTCTGGATTTCCTCAGTGAAGGAGCCGTCGATCTTCACGTAGTCCACGTCCACGTGCTTGAGGTTGTTGAAGGGGTTCAGGGCGCAGCCGAACTGGGAGATGGCCACCTTGCAGTGCAGCTCATGAAGCGTTTTGGCAAACTCCCTGGCCTGCTTCAGATAGCTGTTGGCATCACCCTCGCGCATCTGGAAGATCAGTGAATCCCCGGGCAACCTGGCTGCCTTCAGGGCCACGCTGAGCCACTGGCTGAAGGTCTTGTCCTGCAGGGTTTCCGCCGTCACGTTCAGGAACAGGCGGGTATCGTGCCCCCGGCTGCGGTGCTGGGAAAGCTGTTTGATGGTCTGCAGCACCACCCAGCGGTCGATGCGGATCGCCATGTCCGACGGGCCGGCGGGGGGCAGGAAATCGTAGGGGGACACTTCCTTGTCATCCTTGTCGAGCATCCGCACCAGCGCCTCGTAATGCTCCTCACCTTCACCGCGCAGGTTGATGATGGGCTGGAACAGCAGGCGAAACCGGTTTTCCTCCAGGGCCTTGGTGATGGCGTCCATGGAGTTGGCGTCGTCCAGTTTCTCGTAGTCCGCCGGGTTGTAGGTCACCACGCCGTTGCCGTTCTCGTGGCCCGGCTGACTCCTGACCGCGCTATGGGCGGTGTGGGCCCGGCCCAGCAGATCCGCCGCCTTGGGCGCGTTCTCGGTAATGGCGGCCACCCCGATGGAGACGGTCACCTGGGCGGTGCGGCCCTGGATATCGAACAGGTGGTCATCCACGGTCTTGCGGATGGCCTCGCCCAGGTCGGCCATGGCCTGTTCCTCCAGCGGCAGGGCCAGAATGCAGAAGGCCTCGTCGCTGACCCGGGCCAGGGTCATGCTGTCGTTGGTCTGCTCCTCCAGCAGGGCGGCAAAGTCCCGCAGCAGCAGGTCGGTGCCGGCGATGCCCAGATCGTTCTTGAGGGTGACAAAGCCGTCGATGCCGATATAGGCCAGAGCGCCGGTCTCGTTCTTCTCGCCGGCGATGGCAATGGCACTGGTGAGCCGCTC
The DNA here is from genome assembly GCF_036224885.1 of Marinobacter sp. OP 3.4. Taxonomy (NCBI): domain Bacteria; kingdom Pseudomonadati; phylum Pseudomonadota; class Gammaproteobacteria; order Pseudomonadales; family Marinobacteraceae; genus Marinobacter; species Marinobacter sp. OP 3.4. The sequence goes on along the minus strand of NZ_JAVVLT010000032.1, from coordinate 47,913 downwards.
CATCAGGTACTGGCGGTTGTTCAGGCCGGTCAGCAGATCCTGGTTACTGATCTCGCGAATTTTCTCCTGCAACTCGGCATCGTTGTGCTCGGGCTGGACCACCACCTGGATGCAGGCTTCACCATCGTAGGTGGCGGCGGACACTGTCATGGTGATGTTAATGTCCTGCTCGTCGCTGCGCCGGGCGACACAGTTGAGCTTCATGCCGTCCTCGTGGGTTTCGGAGAAGCCCTTCATGAACTTGCGCAGGTCGTCCTGGCTCTGCGGGGCCAGGGTGTCCAGCAGAGGGATACACATGAGTTCGTCCAGGTCGTCGTAACCCAGGAACTCCATATACGCCTGGTTGGCGTAGATGTGCATGCCATCGTTGACGTAGGCAATGGCATCCTTGGAGCTTTCCAGCAATAGCTGGCAGCGCTGCTCGGATTCCCGCAGGTGGGACTCGAGTACCCGCCGGCGGCGACGCTCCTCCAGGTTGGTCAGCTCGCGGTTGATGACCAGCATCAGCCGCTCGGTTTCCTTCACCGGCGCGGTATCCTGGGCCCCGGCCTTCATGATGCTCAGGGACCGCTCGCTGTCTTCATCCTCTGTCAGCAGGACGAAGGGGATATCCTTGTCCAGGCGGCGGATCATGGCCAGGGCGTCGTCCGGAATGAAATCCGCCTGGGAATCCCTGGCCAGGAACAGGTCCCACTGGCCGGTCCGGATGGCCTCGTCCAGGTCTTCCTCGGAGGTGACCCGGTGAGCGCGGGTGGCGCGGCCGGAATTCCTCAGCAGGCTGACCAGGGATTCGGCGTCGTTCTGGGACGGATCCATGATCAGGAGATGGACGGTGCTCTTTTGCTTCTGCATGCGCTGGCGGTCTCGCTGTCTGTCGGGTGCCAACCTGGGCACGGTTTTCTTCAACGGGCCATCCATTGCCAGGGTGGTGCGCTCCACGTCGCACCCATTATCACGGTGTGCGGGCGGGCACATCTGTAAACCGGTAACCGCAAATGATGCAGAGGATGAAGGCCAATAACAAGCCCGTGCTACCGGTAGCGGGAGCTGGCGCGCAGTTTTTGTGGGCTTGTTTTTATTTGTGCATCATTTGGCTACAGGTTCGGCCACAGCGAGTCGAATTCGTCTTCACTGGTGCCGAAGGGGTTTTTCTTGCCGCCGGGCTCAGGGCCTGCTTCATCCGGCCGACTGTACAGGCGCAGCTCGAACTGGCTGATACTGCCGGTGGCGGCGATCCGGTGACCAAGGGTGCCCTGGTCCTGGATACCCTCATGAAGCAGGCTGATCCGGCTTCCGGTCTGGAACGGCAGGTTCGGTGTGACCAGGCTCCGGGGCTGATGGGCACCGGGAATTTCGGGCAATAGCAGGCCCCGGAGGAACTCGCTGCTATTGCCGGTCTTCTGGATCAGTTGCACGCCGCAGGGGGTGGCATTGGGGCCGATCACCTCAATACCCACGCGGGTACCCTCGCCACGGCTCTGTCGCAGCCAGCGCACGATTGCGACGCTCCACGGGTGGTGGCGATGCTCCCGCACCCCCAGGATCTCGCCGGCCTGGAGGCTGGCTGGAATGCTGGCGCTCCAGACAACGCAATACCCGCCCGGGCTGGTGTTCACGATCCGTGTCAGGTAGGACCGTGGAAGGTTCCGGCCGGCGCCGTCCGTGGTCTGGGTGCTGGTGGCCTGATAGTCGATGGGGGTGTCCGCCGAGGGCAGTATCCGTTCGTCGGAAATGCCCGCATCGAAGGCCTCGGACCAGGCGTCCTGGCGCGGGGATTTCATGAAGCGGTTGTCGCGACCGGTCGCGGAGTCCGCGGAGTTACCGATCACGAATTCGTTGAACGGCCTTTCGCCGGCGATGAAATAGTGCACCGGCGTCAGCCCCGCACAGATTTCCAGTTGGCCATCGGAGCTGAGTCGGTTGAAGTTACGCTGGGTCAGCAGTGCCAGGGCCTGGCCCAGGTGGGACAACAGGGTATCGCTGGCGCCGGCGATCAGGGGCAGATCGGTGCCCGTGTCGGCCTTTTTGCCGGCTTTACCCCTGACTTCACCGGTGGCGTGCAGGTGGGCGCTGATGCGGTTGGCCAGCGCGGCCGTGTCGAACCCCCACCAGGCCTTGCCGGTAGTCTCCGGGGCCAGGGAGTGATAACACGGAGGTGCGTCACTTTCCATATTGACCAGGAACACCGCGGACGCCGTGAGATCCGGTGCGCATCGTACCTCCGGCGCCCAGAGTTCGAATAGCTCCGACGCCTGTTCCATCTCGTTCTGACGCAATTGGTTGGCCCGGGCGCATCCCAGCAGCAGGGTCTGGACATAGGCGTCGGTAACCGTGGATTCCTGCCGCCTTGGACGTTGATCGTCATTGAGCGTGAGGGCCTGGAGGTCATGCTTGCAGGCAAAGCGGAACAGTCTGTGGCTTTCCCGCCAGCTGCCGGCCGGGTTGGCGGTGTAGAGCTGCTGGGAGCGAAGGATGGTGGCCCCCAGCTCGGTGATGGCCCGGTGGCAGGCCTGGGCCAGGGGCTTGCGCTGGCGTTCGATATTGCCGCTGTCCAGCAGTTCCATGATGGTGAGTTTGTAGCCCGAGGCCAGGTGGAGCTGGAGTGCCTGGGACAGGTTGGCAATCTTGCGCTGCTTCTCCGGCAGGGCAATGGCCATCCCCAGGTAATGGCGGGAGAGTTCGGCACAGACAAAATGCAACCGGGGCCGGATCAGTTCCAGTAGCTGGAGCCGCTGTGTCGGCGAGCAGAACAGCTGGTTGAGCTCGATAATGGCATGGTAGAGCTGCCGCGACAATTCTCCCAGGTTGGCCATGGGAAGGTGGTCCACCCAATAGCGGAAGGCCTTGGGGCTGGCATCACAAAACGACAGGCTCGCAATCCTGGGTTCGGGAACGGTGAGTTCGGGTTTCTGCATTCTTTTAACCAGTGTTACCTCTCGCGCAGACGGCGAATGCGTGCCTGTGCGGGCAGTTGAGTTGACCGGGCCCGCTTCATCCTGGGGGGATTCTTCCGGAATTACAAATTGTTATAGGATACTCCGAGACTATCCTTAAAATAGCAAATACGCTACAGAAAGCCAGTCCGGTCACTGCCGGCAGGGGCAGGTACTTTCAGGCCAGCGTAACATCCGCAATGATTTACCGTCAGCCGGCTTACGTACCGGCTGTCCGGTACTACTCCATACCAACGTCCAGCAGGGTCTTGCCGGGCCGGTCCGGGACCTCCCGCACCAGTCTCGGGACCAGGTAGCCTGGCAGTCTGGCCTGCAGTTGGCGGACCAGTTCCCGGGCCCGCTGGTCGCTGACGTCGAAGTGATGCGCGCCCGCCACCGGGTCAAAGCCGTGCAGGTAATAGGGCAGGATGCCCGCATCAAAGAGCCGTTCGCTGAGTGCCTGCAGGGTGTCCGGGTCGTCGTTCACCCCCTTGAGGATCACGCTCTGGTTCAGGAGTGTGGCCCCTGCCTGTTTCAGTCTGGCCATGGCGCGACAGACCTGGTCGTCGATTTCCCGGGGGTGGTTGATATGGACCACCATCACCACATTCAGGCGGGACGAGCCGATCCACTCCAGCAGGGCGTCGTCGACCCGCTGGGGGATGACCACGGGCAGACGGCTGTGGATGCGCAGGCGGGTCAGCGAGGGCACCGTCGAGAGTGCCGAGGCCCATTGCGCCAGCAGGTGGTCGTTCACGGCCAGGGGGTCGCCGCCACTGAGGATAACCTCGTTGATTTCCGGGCTTGCCCGGAGACTGTCGATAACCGCCTCCCGCTGCCGGGGTGTCAGCCGGTGGTCTTCGTAGGGAAAGTGGCGGCGGAAACAGTAGCGACAGTTGATGGCACACTGGCCGGTCACCATCAGCAGGGCCCGGCTGCGATACTTGCGGATAAGCCCCGGTGCGGCGGTGGCATCGGCTTCCTGCAACGGGTCGGTGACAAAGCCGGGGCGTTCCTCGCCCTCATCGGCCAGCGGCAGTACCTGGCGCAGCAGGGGGTCGGCGGGATCACCGTAGCGGATGCGTGCCAGCCAGGGCTCCGGAACCCTCACCGGAAAGGCGGCATGACCGACACGGGAGCCTTCCTCCAGCAGGGACGAATCCAGGCCCAGGCGTTGCAGCAGGGTGGCCGGGTCGGTGATGGACCGGGCCAGCAGGCTCTGCCAGGAGGCGCCTTCGATATCGGGATCACGGGCTTCTATACGGGCGGCGGTTCGCTGTATCATAGCGGACTTTCACATTCCAACAGCGTCTTTTCAGGTGAGTGTTTCATGGCATCATATTCTACCAATGAATTCCGCGGCGGTCTTAAGGTTTTGCTTGATGGCGACCCCTGCATCATCCTCGAGAATGAATTCGTCAAGCCCGGCAAGGGCCAGGCCTTCAACCGCGTCAAGCTCCGTAACCTGATGACCAACCGCCAGTGGGAGCGTACCTTCAAGTCCGGCGAGACGCTGGAAGCCGCTGACGTCATCGACCAGGACATGGAATACCTGTACACGGACGGTGAGTTCTGGCACTTCATGAAGACCGACGGTTCCTTTGAACAGTTCCCGGCGGACGCCAAGGCCGTGGGCGACAACGTCAAGTGGCTGAAGGAGCAGGACGTCTACACGGTCACCCTGTACAACGGCTCGCCGCTGACCGTGACCCCCCCGAACTTCGTGGAGCTCGAGGTGGTGGAAACCGACCCCGGCATGAAGGGCGATACCGCCCAGGGTGGCTCCAAGCCGGCCACACTGTCCACCGGCGCGGTGGTGAACGTGCCGCTGTTTATCGCCATCGGCGAAGTGCTGAAGGTGGATACCCGTACCGGGGAATACGTCAGCCGCGTGAAGACCTGATCGGGAGCCGATGATGGCATCCGGTCGGGAAACCTCGCCGGCAGAGGCATCCTGGCGGCCCACCGCCAGTCGCGGAATCCTGGAAAGCCGCGCACAACAGCTACGCTGGGTGCGCGGCTTTTTTGCGGACCGGGGGGTGCTGGAGGTGGAAACGCCGGTGCTGGGTCGCCATGGCGTCACCGATGTCAATATCGACAGTGTTGCCGCCTCGCCAACGGTGGTGGCGGGACAGTACCCGGGGCGGGGCTGGCTGCAGACCTCGCCGGAATACCACATGAAACGCCTGCTGGCGGCGGGCAGTGGCAGCATCTACCAGGTCAGCCATGTGTTCCGGGATGGCGAACGGGGGCGGCGCCACAACCCCGAGTTCTCGCTGCTGGAATGGTACCGTCCCGGCTTTGATGACGAGGCGCTGATGTCGGAGGTGACGGCGCTGGTGTGTGGCTGGCTGGACCTGCCGGAACCGGACCGGTGCGGTTATCGCCACCTGCTGCTGGATCATGCCGGTATTGATCCGTTCGAGGCCAGCCTGGCCGACCTGCGGGACGCCTGTCGCCCGCTGGTGGGGGAAAGCAGCCTGCTGGCGGAGCTGGACCGGGACGGCTGCCTGGACCTGTTGATGAGCTTCCGGGTTGAGCCGTTACTGGGCTTTGACCGCCCCGTATTCGTCACCCGCTACCCGGCCAGCCAGGCGGCCCTGGCGCGAATTTCCGTTGAGGACGGGCACCCGGTGGCCCACCGCTTCGAGCTGTATGTGCGGGGCATCGAGCTGTGCAATGGCTATTGGGAGCTGACGGACCCGGAGGAACAGCGTCGTCGCTTCCAGCAGGACAATGCCCGTCGCCGTAGCCTGGGGAAGCCGGAAATGCCCGAGGATGAGGCCTTCCTGGCGGCGCTGGAAGCCGGCCTTCCGGACTGTGCCGGGGTGGCCCTGGGGCTGGACCGGCTGCTGATGCTGAAGTGTGGCGCCAGCGATATCAGCGAGGTGCTGGCGTTTCCCGCGGAGCGCGCGTGACCTCACCGAAGGCTTCGCCCAGCCTGACCACCGACCGGGTCCTGAGTTCCTTCTGCCAGCGGTTGGCGCCCTTCGGGAACAGCAGGATAACCGTGGAGCCCAGGCGGAAACGCCCCATTTCCTCGCCCCGGCCATAGCGAATGGTATTGGACAGGTGGCGGTAGTCGGACGAACTCACCTCACGGCGACCGCTGGTGGGCGACACAATGCCTGCCCAGCGGGTTTCCACACTACCGACGATCATGGCCCCCACCATGACCATGGCCATGGGGCCGGCCTCGGTGTCAAAGGTGGCCACCACCCGCTCGTTACGGGCGAACAGCCGGGGCACGGCGGCGGCCGTCACCGGGTTGACCGAGAACAGGCGACCGGGCACATAGACCATCTCCTGGAGTTGCCCCGCCAGCGGCATATGGATGCGGTGGTAGTCCTTGGGAGCCAGGTAGATGGTGGCAAACTGCCCGTCCACGAAGGGGCGCGCCCGTTCCCCATCGCCGCCGAGCAGCTCGGTCAGGTTGAACGACTGGCCCTTGGCCTGGAACACCCGGTCACGCTCGATCCGTCCGATCTGGCTGATGGTGCCGTCCACCGGGCTGACGATGGTGTGGTCGTTCCCGGCCATGGGGCGAACGCCCGGCTTGAGCTCACGGGTGAAGAACTCGTTGAAGGAGGGGTAGCGGGTCGGGTCCTCCTCGGAGGCTTCGCTCATGTTTACGCCATAGCGGCCGATAAACCAGCGTATGACCGCGTTCTTCAGTACGGCGGGCGGGCTGCTGTCGGCCAGTTTTCCTGCGATCCGGGAGATCAGGATCTGGGGCAGGACGTATTGTACTAGGACGAAAAGCCGGTCGAGCATGGGTTGGGGTCTCTGGTCACGGGGCGCGGAAGTTTAGCAAACCCGCGCGGGCCGGTAGAAATGGTTTATGCTTTTCGTGGTTACAAAAAGTCATTGCTATCATGGCAGAAGACCGCATAACCTGCCGTTCATGTCTGGCATCGGCGTTTGGCACGGTAAGGATGCCGTCGCTGTGCCCACAAACCAATACAGGTGTAGTAGCGTTTCATGGGTGTGATACTCGGTTCGGTCATTGTCCTGGCCTGTGTGCTCACAGGTTATGTCCTTCACGGTGGCAACCTGATGGTGCTCTGGCAACCCACCGAAGTCCTGATCATCGGCGGGGCGGCCGTCGGCTCGTTCATCATTGCCAATCCCTTTCATACCATCAAGCAGGTCGTTGCCGGCAGTCTGCGCCTGATCACGGGGACGCCATTCAACAAGGCGTTCTACATGGACCTGCTGAGCCTGATGTACGACATTTTCGACAAGTCCCGCAAACAGGGGGTGATGTCCATTGAGGAAGATGTCGACAACCCCGAACAGAGCCAGATCTTCACCCGCTATCCCGCGGTCATGAAATCGAAGCACCTGACGGCGTTCATCACCGACTACCTGCGCATCATCAGTGCGGGCAACATGGCCCCCCATGAACTGGAGGGGTTGATGGATCAGGAACTGGATACCCGTCAGCACGAGCTGGAAGAGCCGGCCCATGCCCTGAACAAGATCGCCGACGCCCTGCCGGGGCTGGGTATCGTGGCGGCGGTGCTGGGCATCGTGATCACCATGAATTACATGACCGAGGGACCGGAGAAGATCGGTCTCAGCGTGGCGGCGGCCCTGGTGGGGACCTTTCTGGGTATTTTCCTGGGTTACGGTTTTGTCGGGCCCACCTCCATCGCCCTGGAGCATCATGCCAAGTACGAGCTCAAGGCCTACGAATGCGCCAAGGCCGCCATCCTCGCGACCGTGTCGGGCCAGGCCCCGCAGATGGCGATCGAGTTTGGCCGCAAGGCATTGCCCAGCGACAAGCGACCGGATTTCCAGGAACTCAATGATCACGTTCGTTCCAAGTAGCTGGCAACCAGGGCGCTCTGAACAGGTGGCGTAGTGGAAAATCAACCGATCATTGTAAAGCGGGTCAAGAAGGTTGCGGCAGGCCACCATGGTGGGTCCTGGAAAGTCGCCTTTGCCGATTTCGCCACCGCCATGATGGCGTTCTTCCTGGTGTTGTGGCTGACCACCAATACCTCGCCGGAACAGAAGCGGGCCCTGGAAGGGTACTTCAAGGACCCGGTAGGCTACACCGAAGGTGGCAGCCGCAACCCCGTGGACCTGGGGGGCAGCGCGTCGGTGGTGGAAGCCAGCGCCGCGGACCAGGCCGGCAATGAGGTCCCGGTGGATGACGAGCGCATCGAGACCATGGCGCAGCAACTGGAGCAGCGGCAGATGGAGGAACTGTTCCAGGACCTCCGCGAACGCATCGAGAGCAGCGATACCCTGAATGAATTCAAGGACCAGCTGCTGATTGATATAACCGACGAGGGGCTGCGGATCCAGATCGTTGATCGTTCCCAGCGCCCCATGTTCGACAGTGGCAGCGCCCAGCTCAAGTACTATTCCCAGGACATTCTCTTTGAACTGGCCAAGCCTCTGGGCTCGGTGCCCAACAAGCTTTCCATCACCGGTCACACCGATGCCACCCCCTTTGGCGGACGTCCGGGTTACACCAATTGGGAGCTGTCGGCGGACAGGGCGAATACCGCCCGCCGTGCGCTGGTGACCGGTGGTGTGCGCCCGGAGCAGATTGGCCGTGTGGTGGGGCTCAGCGACTCGGTGCTGTTTGATCAGGAGGATCCCACCGCTCCCGTTAACCGGCGGATCTCGATCATTGTGCTGAACAAGAAGGCAGCCGGCGAAATTCAGGGTCGGGCCAGCCGTTCCGGCGAGCCATTGATCGATCTGACCCAGCCCACCGAGGAAGAGCAGGAAGCGGCCCGGGAGCAGCTGGAAAGCGGTGACTGGGACCGGGAAGAGGAGCCGGTACAGCCGGGCGAACTGGACTGGTAGTCGGCTGAGATATCAGGAGAGCTTCAATCCCCGGGCCTGCTGTTCGGCCATATCCTGCCTTATCCGCCGGAAGCTCTGCAGCCGCTGGGGGGCGATGCGTCCCTCCTGCGCCGCTTTCTCCAGGGCACAGCCCGGCTCTCCCTGATGGCGGCAGTCCCGGAACCGGCACAGGCCGGTAATCTCCCGGATCTCCCGGAAGCCATATTCAATCTCCGCCGGTGTCATGTGCCAGAGGCCGAATTCGCGGATGCCGGGGGAGTCAATCAGGTCGCCCCCACGGTCCAGGTGAAACAGTCGTGCGGTGGTGGTGGTGTGGATGCCTTTGCCGGTGCTGTCCGACACGGCGCCCACCTTCAACTCATGCTCTGGCACCAGGGTCTGGATAATCGAGGATTTGCCAACCCCGGACTGGCCGACGAAGACGCTGGTGCGCCCCCGGACCAGTGAGGTAATGGTGTTATCGTGCCGGTCGGGATGGTGCGCCGAGGCGGTGATGACCTGGTAGCCGAGGTTCCGGTAGCGGTCGAGCATGGGCTCCAGCCGGTGCCGGTTGTCGTCGTTGAGCAGGTCGGACTTGTTCAGCAGGATGACGGCGGGGATATCGGTATTCTCGGCGGCCACCAGGTAGCGGTCGATCAGGTTGTCGTGGGGTTCCGGCAGCGGTGCGATCACCAGCACGATGTGGTCGATGTTGGCGGCCACCGGTTTGAGCTGGCCAAAGTTGTCCGGGCGTTGCAGCAGGGTGTGGCGGTCCTGGCGGGCGACGATGACGCCGGTGTTGTCATCCCCCCGGCACCAGATCACCCGGTCGCCGGTCACCAGGCTGTCGATGTTGGCGCGCACGAAGCAGCGGAACAGTTCCCCCTGGTGATCGCCGTCCAGGGCTTCCACGTCGAGCTGCTGGCCGTAGTGGGCGATGATCAGTCCGGACTGTTCGGGGCCCAGTTCGCCGGCTTCCCGCTGGTCGTTGATGGCCTGCTCGCGTTTGCCGGCCCGGCGGGCCCGTTCTTCCTGGATCTTGCGGATGCGGTGTTGCTGCTGCTTGCTGAGGCGGCGCCTGGCCATGGGTGTCCTGATTGTTCTGGAAGTTGGGATGGTCCATCATACCTGACCCAAGGAGTCTCTGAACAACTTCCGGATCGCTTCCGGGACGTTGAGGGGCTTTCCAAAGTAATACTGTGGCGGAGGACACCATGGCTGAGGCAGACAACAATCGTCTGGTCTGGATTGATCTGGAGATGACGGGTCTGGATCCGGAGAAGGAACGGATTATCGAGATCGCGACCATTGTGACGGATTCGGACCTGAAGGTGATTGCCGAGGGCCCGGTGCTGGCGGTCCATCAGTCCGACGAGGTGCTGGATGCCATGGATGAGTGGTGTACCACGACCCATGGCAACAGCGGTCTGACCAGGCGGGTGAAGGAGAGTCCGATCACGGAGTCCGCGGCGGAGGAGCAGACGCTGAATTTCCTCGCCCAGTATCTGGAGCCGGGGAAGTCGCCGCTATGTGGTAACAGTATCGGGCAGGATCGGCGGTTCCTGGTGAAGTACATGCCGCGCCTGGAGGGTTTTTTCCACTACCGGAACCTGGATGTGAGTACCATCAAGGAGCTGGCCCGGCGCTGGCGGCCGGATGTGCTGGAGGGGGTTCGCAAGAAGGGCACGCATCTGGCCCTGGATGATATCCGCGATTCCATTGCCGAGCTTCAGCATTATCGGGAGACGTTTTTTAAACTCTGAGTTGGGGGCTTTGGTGCAGGGCGGGTGCTTGGTAGCAGGGCGGGCGCTTGTAAGGGTCCTTCCGGTCATTTTCTCCACCGCAATTCACGGCCCATCCGTGGACCGGCCTTGCTCCGCGCCATCCATGGCGCTGTTACGAAAATGACCGGAAGGACCCTCCCAATCGCCCTCTCCGGGTCAGGTGGTATGCTTCATTACTGTTTGTCTCACCCATGGGGCGGTTACGAAATCTACCGGGACTGCCCTCCCAAACACCCCTTGGGCCTGGTTTCATCAACTATCCGATGGCTTCCAGTCCATGCCTTTCGAGGGCCCACTTCACATGTTCCCTGACCAACTCTGATGGATGGTCTGCCCGGGCTTTCAGGGCTTCGATAACCGGGATCGTGGAGGGGGCATTACCCAGGCCAACAGCGATGTTTCGCAACCAGCCTTCGTAGCCCGTACGGCGGATGGCGGAGCCCTCGGTGCGTTTCAGGAATTCCTCTTCCGTCCACATAAACAGCTCCGCCAGGGTGGTGTTGTCCAGGTTGTTGCGGGGGCTGAAATCATCTTCTGCGGTGGGCTTGCTGAAGCGGTTCCAGGGGCAGACCAGTTGGCAGTCGTCGCAGCCGAACACCCGGTTGCCCATCAGCGGGCGCAGTTCCTCCGGGATCGAGCCCTTGAGTTCGATGGTCAGGTAGCTGATGCAGCGGCGGGCGTCCAGCACGTAAGGGCCCACGAAGGCGTTGGTGGGGCAGGTGTCCAGGCAGGCGCTGCAGGTGCCGCAGTGGTTTTTCTCGAAGGGCTCGGTCTCCGGCAGGGGCGCGTTGGTGAAGATTTCCCCCAGGAAGAAGTAGGAGCCGGCGGACGGGTTCAGCACCAGGGTGTTCTTGCCGATCCAGCCGAGGCCGGCGCGCTGGGCCAGGCCTTTCTCCAGTACCGGGGCACTGTCGGTGAAGGCCCGGTAGTCGTAGCCTTCCAGCTCGTCGTCGATGGCCTTGGCGAGCCTGGTCAGGCGCTTGCGGATCAGCTTGTGGTAGTCCCGGCCCAGGGCGTAGCGGGTGACGTAGGCCTTTTCCCGGTCCTGCAGGACCTCCGCGGGGTTGTCCGGTGCGGTGCGATAGTCCATGCGCACGGAGATGATGCGATGGGTGCCCGGCACCAGTGACGTCGGGGTGTAGCGCTTGTCGCCATGGTCCGCCATCCAGGTCATTTCGCCATGCATGCCGGCATCCAGCCAGGCCTGCAGGCGCTCGGCGTGGACTCCGGTCTCCGGCCGGGTGATGCCCACGTCGCTGAAGCCCAGTTCCTGCGCCCACTGGCGTATCTTGGATGGAAAATCTTTAAGTGCAGACGTCATGGATAGCGGGTACTATTGATCAAAGTATGGCCTGTGCGTGAATTTTGCTATGCTTAACAGGTATCTGGCTTTAACAGTTAAACTGAATTCTTGAACGGGTACTGGTTCGCCTCCTATGCTGACAGCAAACAGCTTAACAGAATCCCTCTTCACTGCGGACGGGGTGCGGGCCCTGGACCGTTTCCTGATCGATGAGCGCGGTGTGGAAGGCTATGGACTGATGCAGAAGGCCGCTCGCGCCGCCTTTCGGCAGGTGTTGCGTCACTGGCCGTCCGCAGCCCGTATTGTGGTGCTTTGCGGGGCCGGGAACAATGGTGGCGACGGCTACCTGGTGGCGTTGAATGCCCTGCGCCATGGTCTTGAGGTGACCTGTATTACCGTTGCCGATCCGCAGAAGCTGTCCGGTGATGCCCGCCGGGCCTGGCAGGATGCCGGTGAAGCCGGGGTGTCCATGACGCCATGGTCCGATCTGGATGAGCAGGCAAAGGTGGCACTCTTCGGGGGCGACACCGTGGTGGTGGATGCCATGCTGGGGACCGGGGCCCGGGGGCGGCCCAGGGCACCGGTGGACGAGGTGATTACCTGGATCAATCAGGGTGCCAGTCCGGTGCTGGCGGTGGATGTGCCGTCGGGGCTGGATGCCAGTCTGGGAACTGTCGAAGGTAATGCGGTCCGGGCGGATGTGACCGCCACGTTTATTGGCCGCAAGATTGGCCTGCTTACTGGGAAGGGGCCCCATTTCGCCGGTGAGGTGGCCTACGACGCCCTGGGGGCGGAGCAGGACATCGAGGGCTGCCAGGCCGTGCCGGTTGCCAAGCTGGCCACCTGGGAGTCCCGCAAGGGCCTGCTGCCGATGCCATCCATGGCGGCCCACAAGGGGGATTTCGGTCACGTGCTGGTGATTGCCGGTGACCGGGGCTTTGGGGGCGCCGGACTACTGGCGGCGGAGGCGGCGGCCCGCAGTGGGGCCGGGCTGGTGAGTCTGGCCACTCGGCCGGAGCATGTTTCGCCGGCCCTGGCCCGGTGTCCGTCGCTGATGGTGCGGGGCGTGGTCCATGGCAATGACCTGGCGCCGCTGCTGGAGAAGGCCGATGTGGTGGTCTGTGGTCCGGGCATCGGCCAGGCGGCCTGGGGGCAGCAGATGCTGCAGCAGGTGCTGGCGTCCGGCAAGCCGCGACTGCTGGATGCGGATGCGCTCAACCTGTTGTCCACCCGGGTGGCGGTCAGCAGCGATTATCAGGTGATCACGCCGCATCCGGGGGAGGCGGCGAGGTTGCTGGCCGGTTCGGTTGCGGATGTTGAGTCGGACCGTCTGGCGGCGGTGAAGAGGCTCCGGCAGAACTTTGGGGGCATCGCATTGCTCAAGGGGGCTGGCACGCTGGTGGCGGCGCCGGATCGTCTGCCCGTGGTGATTGGCGGTGCCAACCCTGGCATGGCGACTGGGGGGATGGGTGACATTCTGTCCGGTATCGCCGGCGGTTTCATGGCCCAGGCGGTCAGGCGTGGCGACACGGATCTGTCCGATGCGGTGGTGAATGCCGCCGCCCTCCATCTGGCGGCCGCCAATGTGGCCTCGCGGCAACGGGGGTATCGCGCCCTGCTGCCTCAGGATGTGCTGGAGGCGATGGCGACCGTGCTGATGGCGGCGGAGTCGGGGCGAAAGGGAGCCAACCATGTCTGAGCGGGAAATGTGGCTGGCGGATGAGGCAGCGACTGTCAAAAACGGTAAAAATCTCGCAAATGCGGTGAAATGGGTGTCATCAGGGCAGGGCATTGTTATATTTCTCCATGGCACCCTGGGCGCCGGCAAGACCACCTTCAGCCGGGGGTTTATCCAGGGGCTGGGGCACCAGGGGGCGGTGAAGAGTCCGACCTATACGCTGGTGGAGCCCTATGAACAGCTTGAGCCGGCCACCTGGCATTTTGACCTCTACCGGCTGGGCGACCCGGAAGAGCTGGAGTTCATGGGGATTCGCGATTATCTGACGCCCGGCAATGTTTGCCTGGTGGAGTGGCCGGAGCGGGGCGCCGGCATACTGCCGGAGCCGGACCTGGACCTGACCCTGACGCCGGAGGGCGAGGGGCGGTCCCTGCGGATGGTGTCCCGCACCGACACCGGTCAGGCATTGCTGGATCGATTGCAGGAAATGGAGCGTATCGCGACTGGTGATGAGTCGCGACCGGAAGAAGAGTGAATGGAGCAGGATTGAGGGCCCGAAAATGATAACAACAGGACCAGTAAGGGAGCTTCTGGGGCTGCTGGTGGTGGCTGCCCTGCTATTGAGCCCGGTAGCCGTCGGTGCCACCGAGGTGGAGGGCGCCCGGATCTGGCCGGCGCCGGACCACACGCGGCTGGTGTTCGATACCCGTTCACAGGTCAGGCACACGATCTTCTCGCTGGAGAATCCGTCGCGGCTGGTGATCGACATGGAAGACACCAGCCTGAACGCGGACCTGGATCAGCTGGATCTCAGCGACAGCCCGGTCCGGCGGATTCGCAGTGCTCCCAGGAACGGCAATGACCTGAGGGTGGTGCTGGATCTGGAAAAGGACATCAAGCCCCGCAGTTTCCTGCTGGAACCCAACCAGCAGTATGGTCACCGCCTGGTGGTGGACCTTATTCAGGAGGACCGGGAGTCCCTGGACAGCCTGACCAAGCCGATTGTCCGCGACCAGACCGACAGCAAGCGGGACATCATCGTGGTGATCGATGCCGGGCATGGGGGCGAGGACCCGGGCGCCATCGGCCCCTCCGGCACCCGTGAGAAGGACGTGGTGCTGGCCATGGCCCGCCGGCTGGAGGCGCTGATTGACAGCCAGCCGGGGTACGACGCGCGCCTCACCCGCACCGGCGACTATTACATTGACCTGCGGCGCCGTATCCTGTTGGCCCGCAAGCACAAGGCGGACCTGTTCGTATCGGTGCACGCCGATGCCTTCCGCAGCCCGCAGCCCAATGGCGCCTCGGTGTTCGCCCTCTCCCAGCGTGGTGCCACCAGTGAAACCGCGCGTTGGCTGGCCCGTAGCGAGAACCGGTCCGACCTGATAGGCGGTGAGGGCGGTGTTACCCTCGGCGACAAGGACGATGTCCTGGCCGGTGTGCTGCTGGACCTGTCCATGACCGCCAGCATCAATGCCAGCGTGGGCGTGGGCGGCTATATCCTGGAGGAGCTTGGTGGGGTTACCCGGCTGCACAAGCCCGGCGTTGAGCAGGCGGCGTTCGTGGTGCTGAAATCGCCGGACATTCCCTCGATCCTGGTGGAGGCCGGTTTTATCTCCAATCCCCGGGAGGAGCGGAACCTGACCAGCTCCGCACATCAGGAGAAGATCGCCCAGGCGGTGTTCGAGGGTATCGATGCCTACTTCAACAACGTGCCGCCTCCCGGCACGCTCCTGGCCTGGCAGAAGCGTCAGGACGGTGGTGGTGCGGTGACCGAATACCGGGTCCAGCGTGGTGATACTCTGTCCGCCGTGGCCCGCCGCAACCAGGTCACCGTGGAAGCCCTGAAACGGGTGAACGGACTCACGGACGATGTGGTCATGGTCGGCCAGACCCTGCAGATCCCCAGTTCCTGAAGACCGCGCCGGTCATTGGCGCGGGACACTAATGGCCGGCAGCTTTCACCATATCGAATCTGTTATCATCCGGGGCAATCATTCACTGACCTCTGGAGACAGATACCTCCATGCCTTCCATCAAGCTGCTGTCCCCCCGACTGGCGAACCAGATTGCCGCCGGGGAGGTGGTTGAACGGCCAGCCTCGGTCCTCAAGGAACTGGTGGAGAACGCCCTGGATGCCGGCGCCCGGCGTGTGGATGTCGAGGTGGAGCAGGGGGGCGCGCGCCTGATCCGGGTGCGGGATGACGGGGTGGGCATTCCTGAAGCGGAACTGCCTCTGGCCCTGAGCCGTCACGCCACCAGCAAGATCGCTACCCTGGACGACCTGGAGGCGGTGGGATCACTGGGTTTCCGGGGCGAGGCCCTGGCCAGTATCAGCTCGGTCTCCCGCCTGACCCTGACTTCCCGTACCCAGGAGCAGGAGGCCGCCAGCCGGGTGGAAGTGGAAGGCCGGGACATGGACGCCCGAGTGTCACCCGCCGCCCATCCGGTGGGCACCACCGTGGAAGTGCGTGACCTGTTCTTCAATACTCCGGCCCGGCGCAAGTTCCTGCGAACCGAAAAGACCGAATTCGGCCACGTGGAGGAAGTGCTTCGCCGTCAGGCCCTGGGCCGTTTTGATACCGGCTTCACCCTGCGCCACAACCAGAAGGTGGTGCACAGCCTGCGACCGGCGGAAACGGAGCTGGACCATGAGCGCCGCATCGGCTCCCTCTGTGGCCAGAAGTTCATCGACAATGCGGTGGTTATCGATACCGAGGCCACCGGCCTTCGCCTGCGGGGCTGGGTCGCGCTACCCACCTTCTCCCGCAGCCAGGCGGACCTGCAGTATTTCTTCGTCAACGGCCGGGTGATCCGCGACCGTCTGGTGGCCCACGCGGTGCGCCAGGCCTATCGGGACGTGCTCTACAACAACCGGCATCCGGCGTTCGTGCTCTACCTGGAGCTGGATCCGGCCAATGTGGACGTCAATGTCCACCCCACCAAGCATGAGGTGCGCTTCCGGGATGGCCGGCTGGTACACGACTTCATCTTCCGCACCCTGCACCGGGCACTGGCGGACGTGCGTCCGGATGATCATTTCCGGGGGGCGGTGGCCCAGTCCCTGGGGCGGGATGGTGGTACGCCCATGCCCGAGCCGGCGGCCATGTCCGGTCCCCAGCCGGAGGGAGGCATGGCCGGTGGCGGGGCTCCCGTCGGTGGTAGTAGCGGTTACCAGGGCAGTGGCCACGGTCAGCAGTCACCCTGGGCGGCCCAAGATCAGATGGCCTTCTACCGTTCCCTCAGTGAAGGGGGCGGCCCCGCCCAACCGCAAGCGTCCGTGGCGACGGCGGAACCGCGTGCCTACCCCGAGACCCGGCCCACGCCGGCCATGGGGGCATCCGTGGCGGTGGAGGGTGAGAATGGTGAACCGCCCCTGGGGTACGCCATCGCCCAGCTCCATGGTATCTACATCCTGGCCCAGAGCCGCCAGGGCATGATCATTGTGGACATGCATGCCGCCCACGAACGCATCACCTACGAACGCATGAAGCGGGCCCTGGATGCCCAGGACCTGACCAGCCAGCCGTTGCTGGTACCGGTATCGGTGGCGGTAAGCCAGAAGGAGGCCGGACTGGCGGAGGACCACGCCGAGGAGCTGGCCACCCTGGGACTGGTGGTGGAGCGGATCGGGCCGGAAACCCTGGCGGTGCGGCAGTTGCCGGCCTTGCTGCGGGGCGCCGACGCCGAGCAGTTGCTGCGGGACGTACTGGCGGACCTGATCGCCAATGGCAGCAGCGACCGGGTCGAGGCCCAGACCCACGAACTGCTCGGCACCATGGCCTGTCACGGTTCCGTCCGTGCCAACCGCCAGTTGACCATCCCGGAAATGAACGCCCTGTTACGGGATATGGAAGCCACCGAACGCAGCGGCCAGTGCAACCATGGTCGTCCCACCTGGACCCTGGTGACCCTGCCGGAACTGGACAAGCTGTTCCTGCGGGGGCGCTGATGAACGGGGCAGAGGGGCGTCCGCCCCTGGCGATCTTCGTCATGGGGCCAACGGCCTCAGGCAAGACCGACCTGGCCATCGAGCTTTGCGGGCACCTGCCCTGCGATATCATCAGCGTGGACTCGGCGATGATCTACCGGGGCATGGATATCGGCACCGCCAAGCCCTCGGCGGAGGAACTGGTCCGGGCGCCCCACCGGCTGATCGATATCTGTGATCCCTCGGAAGCCTATTCGGCGGCGGATTTCCGCCGTGATGCCCTGCGGGAAATGGCGGAGATCACGGCTGCTGGTCGGATTCCGCTGCTGGTGGGCGGAACCATGATGTACTACAAGGCGCTACTCCAGGGGATGGGGGATCTGCCCCCGGCGGATCCGGCCGTGCGCCGCCGTCTGGAAGCCGAGGCCGCAGAGCTGGGCGGGGACGAGATGCACCGGCGCCTGGGGACGGTGGACCCGGTGGCCGCCGGGCTGATCCATGCCAACAATCGCCAGCGCCTGCTGCGGGCCCTGGAAGTGTTCGAGATCAGCGGCCGCCCGATCTCTTCCTTCTGGCAGGACGCGGAAAATATTGAGGATTACCCGTATACGACGAAATGGCAGGCAGACGCCGACCATCAGCTACCGTATACTGTGGTCCAGTTCGCAATGTCGCCAGCGCAGCGTCACCAGCTCCATGAGCGCATACGTGTCCGTTTCCTGGCCATGCTGGAACAGGGCTTTGTAGATGAAGTGAGGGGCCTGATGGCCCGGGGCGATCTGTCTCCCGACCTGCCTTCCATGCGTTGCGTAGGCTATCGGCAGGCCTGGTCCTGGCTGGCCGGTGAAGGGGACTATGCCGGTATGGTCGACAGGGGCATTGCCGCCACCCGCCAGTTGGCCAAGAGGCAGCTCACCTGGCTGCGAAAATGGCGAAATGTGACCTGGCTCGAGACAGGTGCCGGGCAAAATACCGCCATTGCCTTGAAAAAACTTGAATCTCACTCCACATTGAATTCGGGGCGCTGAGGATCCAGGCAAGGCTGTTCCGGAGGTTCACCGGGAACTCCGCTGGAGGGATCCGGTCTCGATTGGTCGCTGGGCTGGTATTGATTAATGCTGGTGCAATTGGCGGCTACTAAACAAAGACGATCTGCATTATCCGAAAAAACAGGAGAAATAACATGTCAAAAGGGCACTCACTACAAGACCCTTACCTCAACGCACTGCGCAAGGAGCGTATCCCGGTTTCCATCTTCCTGGTGAACGGTATCAAGCTGCAGGGCCAGGTAGAGTCGTTTGACCAGTTCGTGATCCTGCTGAAGAATACCGTCAGCCAGATGGTATACAAGCATGCCATCTCAACCGTTGTGCCGGCCCGGAACGTTCGCGTTCCCCAGCAGAACCCGGCTGGAGAAATCGAATCCGAAGAGTGATACCCCGAAGGGTATTGGCAAACCCGCACAGGCTGGCCAGGGGACTGGTTCGGACTGTGCGGGTTTTTGCATTGCAATGACTGGAGAAAGACTGATTGTTTGAACGTCCCGATGTGGGTGAACGGGCGGTGCTCGTTCACATAGAGTTCAGCTCCCACGGCAGTGATGCGGAAGACCTGGGGGAATTCCGCGAGCTGGTGACATCCGCCGGTGTGGAAGCCGTGGCGGAAATTACCGGCTCCCGCAACCAGCCCAGTCCCCGACTGTTCGTGGGAGAGGGCAAGCTGGATGAAATCCGGGACCTGGCGACAGCCAGTGAGGCCGATGTGGTGCTGTTCAACCATGCCCTCAGCCCGAGCCAGGAGCGGAATATTGAACGGGAACTGAAATGCCGCGTTCTCGACCGCACCGGGGTGATCCTCGATATCTTTGCCCAGCGCGCCCGTACCCATGAGGGCAAGCTGCAGGTGGAACTGGCCCAGCTTGAGCACATGGCCACCCGCCTGGTACGGGGCTGGACTCACCTGGAGCGCCAGAAAGGCGGTATCGGCCTGCGGGGGCCGGGTGAAACCCAGCTGGAAACGGACCGCCGTCTCCTGCGGGAGCGGATCAAGGCCATCCACAAGCGCCTCGAGAAGGTCCGCCGTCAGCGTGACCAGGGCCGCCGGGCACGCAAGCGTGCCGATATTCCCACGGTGTCCCTGGTGGGCTACACCAACGCTGGCAAGTCCACGATGTTCAACCGGATTACCGAATCGGGGGTCTATGCGGCGGACCAGTTGTTTGCCACCCTGGACCCCACCCTGAGGCGGCTGGAACTTCCTGACATTGGCCCTGTCGTTCTTGCGGACACGGTGGGATTCATCCGGCACCTGCCGCACAAGCTGGTGGAGGCCTTCCGGGCGACCCTGGAGGAAACCACCCAGGCCTCCCTGCTGCTGCATGTGGTGGACTGCCATGATGACCGTCGCGACGAGAACATGGAGCAGGTGGATTCCGTACTCCATGAGATCGGTGCGGACGACGTGCCCGTATTGCAGGTGTTCAACAAGATTGACCTGCTGGAGGATTTCCGGCCCCGGGTGGAACGTAACGAGGATGGCGACCCGGTACGGGTCTGGGTGTCGGCTCATTCCGGCGACGGCCTCGAGTTGCTGTACGATGCCATTGTCGAACGCCTGGCGGAAGACCTGCTGCACCAGTCCGTGGTGCTGGGCCCCGCCGACGGCAAGTTGCGGGCGCTGCTGCATGAAGCCGGTTCGGTGATCCATGAGGCGTACCGGGACAATGGCGACGTGGTGCTGGAGGTTCGCCTGCAGAGCCGCGACTGGTTCCAGTTGCTGAGCCGGGCCGGCCTGACTGAAGAGCGGGTCAGGGTAGAGGCTCCTTGAGCCATGGTGCGGGTTTTCACCCTCCCGCCGGCCAAGGCTATTGCCGGGGCACGTATAAATCCCTAGTATTTGCAGCCATTCCCAAAGCTTTAAACGCATAGACGGAGAGAACTATGGCCTGGAATGAACCGGGTGGAAATCGCAACGACAATGACCCCTGGGGTACCGGAGGCGGTCGTGGCGGCAATGATCAGGGGCCCCCGGACCTGGATGAGGCCCTGAAGAAGGGACTGGACAAGCTCAACCGCATGCTCGGGGGCAAGGGCGGCAATCGCTCGGGCGGTTCCGGTGGCTCCGGCGGCAAGGGAGGTGGTGCCGGCCTGGGGGCCGTGTTCGCCCTGGGTGCCATCATCGTGGTGGGCTATGTGATCTTCCAGTCCTTCTACACGGTTGACGAGCAGGAACGGGCCGTGGTCCTCCGCTTCGGTGAATACCATCGCACCGAGAATCCCGGCCTGCGTTTCAAGATGCCGCTGATCGAATCGGCCACCAAGGTTCGCGTTACCAACGTACGGAACGCCGAATCCCAGGGTCAGATGCTGACCCAGGACGAGAACATCGTCACT
This sequence comes from Marinobacter sp. OP 3.4, assembly GCF_036224885.1. Classification (NCBI taxonomy): domain Bacteria; kingdom Pseudomonadati; phylum Pseudomonadota; class Gammaproteobacteria; order Pseudomonadales; family Marinobacteraceae; genus Marinobacter; species Marinobacter sp. OP 3.4. The sequence goes on along the minus strand of NZ_JAVVLT010000032.1, from coordinate 27,087 downwards.
GTGGACCTCCAGGTGCAGTACCGGGTGTCCGATGCCAAGGCCTACGTGCTGAATGTGCGGGATTCCAACCAGGCCCTGGCCTTTGCCACCGACAGCGCCCTGCGTCACGAGGTGGGTAGCTCCGGTCTGGACGACGTGTTGACCGAGGGCCGTGCGGAACTGGCCATTAACGTGGAGCAGCGGCTGCAGCGTTTCCTGGTCGATTACGGCACCGGTCTGGAAATTGTCCAGGTCAACGTGGAAAGCACCCAGCCGCCGCCTGCGGTGCAGGACGCCTTCCGCGAGGTCCAGCGGGCCCGGGAAGACGAGCAGCGTTTCAAGGAAGAGGCGGAAACCTACCGTAACCGGGTGGTTCCGGAGGCCCGTGGTCGCGCCCAGCGTCTGATCGAGGAGGCCAATGCCTACCGTGACGAAGTCATTGAGCGGGCCCGTGGTGAAACCGCCCGCTTCACCGAACTGCTGTCGGTCTATCAGGATGCGCCGGTGGTCACCCGTGAGCGCATGTACCTGCAGGCCCTGGAGAACGTCTATTCCAACACCACCAAGGTGCTGGTGGACACGGCCAGTACCGGCAACATGATGTACCTGCCCCTGGATCGCATGTTCAGTGGCCGTGGCGCCAGCAACAGCACGCCGGGCGGCTCGGATACCCAGGACAGCAGCCAGCGACAGGATGAGCAGAGCATCCAGGCGCTGACCGACCGCGTCATTGACGAACTGCGCAACCGTCAGGAACTGAGTAACAGCCGGAGGAGTCGATAATCATGGGGCCTAAAAGCATAGCGGGCCTTGCAGGGGCCCTGGTCGTTATCCTGCTGGTCCTGTCCAGTGTGTTCATCATTCCGGAAACCCACCGGGGTGTGGTGCTGCGCTTCGGTGAGCTGATCGAGACCGATGTGCCGGCGGGGCTGCACTTCAAGGTCCCGGTGGTGGACCAGGTGCGGGAGTTCGATATCCGGGTGCTCACCACGGACCTGCCCGCCAAGCAGTACCTGACCATCGAGAAGAAGCCGCTGGATGTGGATTCCTACGTGGCCTGGCGCATCCGTGACGTGGACGAGTACTACCGGTCCACCGGTGGCGACGAGCTGCGTGCCCAGTCACTGTTGCTGTCCCGTATCGACAATGGCCTGCGGGACGAGTTCGGTGTCCGTACCATGCACGAAGTAGTTTCCGGCCAGCGCGATGAACTGATGGAAACCCTGCGGGCCCGGGTAAACGAGCGGGTCATGGAAGCCTTCGGTATCGAAGTGCTGGACATCCGGGTGAAGGCCATCGAACTGCCTGAGTCGGTCAGCCAGAACGTTTACCGTCGCATGGCCACCGAGCGTGAGAAGCTGGCCCAGGAATTCCGTTCCCGGGGGCGTGAGCTCGCCGAGGGTATCCGTGCCGACGCCGATCGTCAGCGTACGGTCATCCTGGCGGAAGCCTTCGCCACCGCCGAGGAAACCCGGGGTGAGGGGGACGGTGAAGCGGCGCGCATCTACGCCAGCGCCTATGGCACCGACCCGGAGTTCTACCAGTTGTACCGCAGCCTGGAGGCCTACCAGAAGACCTTCTCCGGCAAGGACGACATCATGGTGATCGACAGCAACAACGAGTTCCTGCGGTATTTCAACGACGCCAGCCCGGCGACCGAGTAATACCCGGGGTGGTTTGACCCGAAAACCGGGCCCCTCCGTCAGCTGGCGGAGCGGCCCGGTTTTTTTGCGACCGTCAAAGGTGTAGAATCCGCCGGGTTTTGGGTAAAGTTTGGCTCCGCCCGGATTTTCCAGCCGATACTGAATTCAGCAGAAGGTAAACAGGATATGACGGTTTCTGACCGCTGGCTGCTCCCCGACGGCGTCGAGGACATCCTGCCGCCCCTGGCCGGCCAGATCGAATCCCTGCGCCGGGACATCATGGATGCCTGCCAGCGTTGGGGGTATCAACTGGTGATCCCGCCGCTGATCGAATACCTGGAGTCCCTGTTTACCGGCACCGGCCATGACCTGGCCCTGCAGACTTTCAAGCTCACCGACCAGCTCACCGGTCGCATGATGGGGGTCCGGGCCGACATGACGCCCCAGGCTGCCCGCATCGATGCCCATACCCTCCATCAGGAAGGTATCACCCGGCTCTGTTATGCCGGGCATGTGCTCCACGCCCGCCCCCAGCATATGCTGACCGGGCGTACGCCCATCCAGGCCGGCTGCGAGCTGTTCGGCAGTGCCTCGGAGGAGGCGGACCTGGAAGTGATCCGCCTGATGCTGGAAAGCCTGAGGGTGGCAGGCATCGGCGAGGTGCACCTGGACCTGGCCCATGTGGCCATTTACCAGTCACTGATTGAGGCGGCGGCATTCAGCGACGAGACCGAGGCGGCCATTTTCGACGCCATGGCCCGCAAGTCGGTGCCGGAGCTGGATCAACTGCTGGGTGACTGCCCGCCGGATTCCCCTGGCGCCCTGCTGAGAGTGCTGGCCCGGGTCAGTGGCGGTCGCGATTCCCTGGGGCGTGCCCGTGAGGCCCTGGCCGGTGCGCCGGACAACGTATTACAGGCACTGGACCAGTTGCAGCGGGTGGCGGACCATCTGATGGAAACCCATCCTGACCTGAGCCTGGGTTTCGATTTCTGCGAGTTACGCGGCTACAACTATCACACCGGCCTGGTGTTTGCGGTCTATGTGCCCGGCCACGGCGATGCCGTGGGCAAGGGTGGCCGTTACGACGCCATCGGCCAGGATTTTGGCCGTGCTCGGCCTGCCACCGGCTTCAGCCTGGATGTCAGGGCGCTGGTGACGCTGGGGCGCCGTGCCGGTCGCTCCCGTTCGGCGATCTGGGCCCCGGCGGACGCCGATCCCGCGCTGGACGCCACCATTGCCGGACTGCGGATGACGGAAACCGTGGTGCGCGCACTGCCCGAGGATGCCGGCACCGATCCGGCGGAACGGGGCTGTGACCGGGTACTGGTGCAGCGCGACGGGCAGTGGGTGGTGGAACAACTGGGCGCAGACTGACACCGGGCACTGGCCCGCGTGCGGATGCACCCGCATTCATTCTGACAGTGACCGGTCCCTGGCCGGACGGTATGAGAGATTGTCATGGGAAAGAACGTCGTAGTGCTGGGCACCCAATGGGGTGATGAAGGCAAAGGAAAGATCGTCGACCTGCTCACCGACCAGGTGGCGGCCGTGGTGCGTTTCCAGGGAGGCCATAACGCGGGTCACACCCTGGTGATCGAGGGCAAGAAAACGGCACTGCACCTGATCCCCTCCGGCATCCTGCGCAAACATGTCCAGTGCCTGATCGGCAATGGCGTGGTGCTGTCCCCGGATGCCCTGCTCAAGGAGGTGCGCCAGCTTGAGGACAGCGGCGTTGCGGTCCGTGACCGGCTGCGCATCAGCTATGCCTGTCCGCTCATTCTGCCGACCCATATCCGCATCGACCAGGCCCGTGAACGGGCCCGGGGCAATGACAAGATCGGTACCACCGGTCGTGGCATTGGTCCCGCCTACGAGGACAAGGTGTCCCGCCGTGGCCTGCGCCTGGGCGACCTTCACAACCCGAAGGTCTTCGAGGAAAAACTGCGGGAGATCATGCACTACCATAACTTCGTGCTCACCGGGTACTTCGGGGAAGAGCCCGAGGACGTGGATCAGGCCCTGGCCACCCTGAAGGAAATGGGTGACGAGATCCTGCCCATGGCCGCCGATGTCACCGACCTGCTGCACGACTACCGCAAGCGCGGTGAGAACATCCTGTTCGAGGGGGCCCAGGGCTCCCTGCTGGACATCGACCTGGGAACCTACCCCTACGTCACCTCCTCCAATACCACCGCGGGCGGTACCGCCACCGGCTCCGGTTTCGGCCCCCTGTTTCTGGACTATGTGCTGGGTATTACGAAGGCCTACACCACCCGGGTGGGTTCCGGGCCGTTCCCCACCGAGCTGTTCAACGACCTGGGCCAGCACCTGGCGGTCAAGGGCAATGAGATTGGAACCACCACCGGCCGCTCCCGTCGCTGTGGCTGGTTTGACGCCGTAGCCCTGCGCCATGCCATCCAGATCAACAGCGTGTCCGGCATCTGCCTGACCAAGCTGGATGTGCTGGATGGTATGGATTCCGTCAAGGTGTGCGTGGGCTACAAAACGCCGGATGGCGAGATGAGCCGCCCGCCGATCAATTGCGAGGAATACGGCCTGATCGAGCCGGTGTACGAGGAGCTGCCGGGCTGGAGCGAGAGCACCGTGGGGCTGACCAGCATGGATCAGCTTCCGGCCAACGCCCGGGCCTACATCCGCTTCCTGGAGGAGCAGATCGAGGCGCCCATCGACATCATCTCCACCGGCCCGGACCGGGTGGAGACCATTACCATGCGTCATCCGTTCGGGGCCTGACCCCGAGCTGGGAAGCATGATAACAAAGCCCCTGGAGTGGTCACCGTTCCGGGGGCTTTGTCGTTGTGGGGAATGGTCAGGCTAGCCGGGCTTGCGGGCGATCACCGTGGCCCGCCGTGGGCCGGGGTAGCCCTCGATGGTCAGGGTGGGGTCATTGGGATCCAGGAAGTGCTCCAGGGACTGGAACCGCATCCAGTCCGTGGACCGTTGCTCCATCGTGGTGGTGACCGTGACATCCACCACCTCGGCTCCTTCCAGGCCGGCCCTGGCCATCCACCGCAGCAGGGTGGGGCAGGAGGGCAGGAACCAGACGTTGCGCATGCGTCCGTAACGGTCCTCCGGCATCAGGGTATAGCCTTCCGGGCCCTCCACCACCAGGGTTTCCAGCACCAGTTCTCCCCCTGGTCTCAGGGTGTCCTTCAGCTCCAGCAGGTGGTCGATGGGGGAGCGCCGATGGTAGAGCACCCCCATGGAGAAGGTGGTGTCGAAGTATTCCAGGGGGCGGGGAAGGTCCTCAATGCGCAGGGGCAGCAGGTCCACCGGGGCCGTGGGCTGGTATCGCTTGACCGCCAGGAACTGGCACAGGAACAGCAGCCCCGGATCAATGCCGATCACCTCCGCCGCGCCGGCCCCGAACATGCGCCACAGGTGGTAGCCGGAACCGCAGCCCACATCCAGGACGCGGCGACCTGACAGGTCCGACAGGGCGGGCGCCACCCGGTCCCATTTCCAGTCGGAGCGCCACTCGGTGTCGATGTGGGCGCCGAAGAAACGAAACGGCCCCTTGCGCCAGGGCATCAGTCCCCGCAGCCCTTTCTCCATTTTCTCCGCTTCCGGCGATGACAGGGGAACCAGGCTATCCACCGTTACCTCGCTACGGTCACCGTAGACCATCGCGTCCTGCCGGTCGGGCAGGTGATCAAGGGCATCCTGCCAGCGTGGCAGGTCGCCGTGGGGGTTCTCCACAAAGCGACGGTATAGCTGGGTGCGGATGGCATCCGCCCAGTCCTGCCAGCCTTCCTTCTCCAGGCGCAGTAGCATGTCTGACCAGGTGGTCTGCCAGTTGAACTCCACCATGGTGTTATTCACTCCTCAATCAGGCCGGCTTGAAGGCCAGCATGGATACAAAATTAAAGCATTGGTACCAGACCATGATGTTCCGGAAGCCGGCCTGTTCCAGCCTGGCCTGGTGTTCCGCCAGGGTTTCGGGGATCAGCACCTGTTCCAGGGCGGAACGCTTCTGGCTGATCTCCAGGTCGGAGTAGCCATTGGCCCGCTTGAACTCATGGTGCAGCCGGGTCTGGGTGTCCTGCTCGGCGTCGTCCTCGAAACGGACCTTTTCCGACAGGATCAGTACGCCCCCCGGCCGCGTGGCCTCGGCAATGCGGGTCAGCAGTTCCAGGCGCCGGTCGGGATCCACGAACTGCAGGGTGAAGTTCAGAGTGGTCACCGAGGCATCCGTGAGGGGCGTGTCCAGGATATCCTCGCAACGTAACACCACGGGTTGGGGATGGTCGTCCAGGGCGATGTAGTGTTCGCAGCGCTCGATCATGGCGTCGGAGTTGTCGACGCCCACCAGGGTGCAGCCGGATGCCGGCATGCCATGGCGCATGGCCAGGGTCGAGGCCCCCAGGGAGCAGCCCAGGTCATAGCAGTGGGAGCCGGGCTGGACGTACTGCTCGGTGATCACCTCGATCATCGGGATGATGGTGGTATAGCCGGGCACGGAGCGCCGGATCATGTCCGGAAACACCCGGGCCACCGAAGCATCGAAACGGAAGTCCTGCCGGGGCTGGTCGGCGGCGTACAGGGTGTCCAGCGCCTGGGCCGGTTTGGCCGTCCTGTTGCGGTCTGTCATGGCGCCTCCGTTACTCCCGGGCCTGTATGGCGGTCGGATGGCAGCGTACGCCCCGGTTCTTGTAGTCCACCAGGATGCCCTGGTATCCGGGGTCCGCGTCGGCGGCAATGGCCAGGTAACCATCCTGGCAGACGGCGTGCAGTTCCGACGACCTGGAGGACATGCGGAAGGGCTGGTCCGGCGTGATATGGATGGCTTCAAACTCGCCCACCGGCACATGGTCCTTGTTGTCGCTGTGGCTGATCCTGCCACTCATTTCCAGCACCGCGACCGTGGCGATGATGCTGACCACGGCGGTGGCAATCAGGCTGCGGATGGTAAAACGGGCCTCGCGTTGGCTCATGGTGTCTCCGAATGCGAATGTGTGTCAGGCGGGGTTAATACTGGCCGGGAATGGTCAGCACTGGCCCCTGCAGGGCCGCGAGCTGTTCCCGCAGCGACAGAACCTGGTCGGACCAGAACCGGGGCTGGGCAAACCAGGGGAAGAAGCGGGGGAAGGCCGGGTCGTCCCAGCGCTGGGCCAGCCAGGCACAGTGGGACAGTTGCCGGTAGCAGCGCAGGGGTTCGACCAGGTAGCGTTCCCGGCGGTTGAAGTCCCGGAACATCTCATAGCCTTCCAGCAGTTCGCCGAACTGGAGGCTGCGTTCATGGCCGTCCCCGTTCAGCAGCAGCCACAGGTCCTGTATGGCCGGCCCGCTGCGACAGTCGTCCAGATCCACAAACAGCAGTTGCTCTTCCCGCACCAGGATATTGCCGGCGTGGCAGTCGCCGTGGAGGCGGATACTGGTGAGTTCGCCGGCTTCATCCACCAGCCGGGCACAGGCGTCGATCAGGTCCGGGATCAGGCTATCCCAGGCCGGGCGCAGGTCATCCGGAACCCAGCCATTGTCCGTCAGATAGGCACTGAAATCAGTGATGGCGGGCAGGATCGACATCGCCGGCCGGTGCTGGAAGGGCTGGCTGGCACCAATGTTGTGAAGCTGACCCAGCCACTGGCCCAGGCGGTAGAGGGTATCCGGTGTGCTGGTGTCGGGGGCCTGCCCGCCCCGTTGGGGGAAGACCGCAAACAGGAAGTCGCCGCCGCGACCCAGGGTGTCGCCGGAGGGCAGTCTCATGGGGGCCACCACGGGTACGTCCGCGTCCTCCAGTTGCAGGGTGAAGGCATGTTCCTCGCGGATCTGGGCCTCGGTCCAGCGCCCCGGTCGGTAGAACTTGACGATCACCGGCGGCCGGTCGTCCAGCCCCACCTGGTATACCCGGTTCTCGTAGCTGTTGAGGGCAAACAGCCGGCCACTCACGGGAAAACCCTCGTCTTCCACCGCATCCAGTATGATATCCGGTTTCAGGCTGTCGTAGGGATGGCTGCTGGTGCTGGCCGCTTGGTTGTCCGAGGACATGGTGCTCCCGATACTTTGATAGGATAAGTGAGACAGTATACCGGTTCCGCTGCTCACAGATCATTAGCCCGGAGGAATGACTTGGAAACCCTGGAAATCGATACGGTGGTGATCGGCGCTGGCGTGGTGGGCCTGGCCGTGGCCCGTGAGCTGGCACAGGCGGGCCAACAGGTGATCGTGCTGGAACGGGCCGGCCACTTTGGCGAGGGTATCTCGTCCAGGAACAGCGAAGTCATCCATGCCGGACTCTACTATCCGAAGGGTTCCCTCAAGGCGCGCCTGTGCCTGCAGGGCAGGGAGTTGCTCTACGACTATTGCCGGCATTTTCCGGTGGGCCACCGACAGACCGGAAAATGGATCATTGCCAGCGACCAGGGCCAGCACGAGCGGCTGGAGCAGGTGCACCGGGCCGCGACGGACAACGGGGTTGAGTTGCAGGTGGCGGAAGGGGCGTCTCTGGAACGGGCGTTGCCAGGGGTGAAGGCCACCGCCGGGCTGTTCTCGCCCCGCACCGGCATTGTCAGCAGTCATGACCTGATGGTATCGCTGCTCGGTGAACTGGAAGCCGCCGGGGGCCAACTGGTGTGTCATGCCCCCGTGGAGGCTGCCCACAGCGATTATGCCATGCACCGGCTGACGGTTGGCGGGGCCTCGCCCTGCGAGGTGCGGTGCCGGCGGGTGGTGAACGCCGCCGGCCTGGAGGCGGTCGAGGTCGCCCGATCCTGGTCCGGCCTTGATACGGCGGCCTGCCCGGAAGCGTACTATGCTCGCGGTGCCTACTTTTCCTACAGCGGGCGACACCCGTTCAACACCCTGATCTACCCGGTGCCGGAACCCGGCGGCCTGGGCGTCCACCTGACCCTGGACCTGGCCGGTCAGGCCCGGTTCGGACCGGATGTGGAGTGGGTGCCGGCGCCAGACTACACGGTCGATCCAGAGCGCCGCCAGGCCTTCGCGGCGTCGGTCAGGCGCTGGTGGCCAGCTCTGGATCCGGCCCGGCTACAGCCCGCCTATGCCGGCGTCAGGCCCAAGCTGGCAGGCCCGGACAGCGGTTTCGTGGATTTCCGCATTGATGACGAACGCCTTCATGGTGTTCCGGGAGTGGTTCACCTGTTCGGTATCGAATCACCGGGCCTGACCGCCAGCCTCGCCATCGCCCGCCATGTGCGGGAACGACTGGCCTGACCGGTCGTGTGCCGGTGTCCGGGCCAGGGCCCAGATCTCCACCGTCCTGGCACCGTGACGGTGCAACAGGGAAGCCAGGGTGCGGGCGGTGGCGCCGGTGGTGACCACATCGTCCACCACCGCCACGTGCCCGGGCACCGTCCCGTTGACCTCGAACACCCCCCTGAGGTTCGACAGTCGTTGTCGCCGGTCCAGCCCCGACTGGGCGACCGTGGCCCGGACCCGTTGCAACAGGTCGTCCGTCCAGGGGATCCCGGTGCCGAGGCTGATGGCCTCGGCGATTTCCGCCGCCTGGTTGAAGCCACGTTTGCGCTGGCGCCTGCGGTGCATGGGCGCTGCGACCAGTAGCTGCGGTCGCCGGTCGGGTTCTTCTGCCAGCATATCCTTTACTTGCGTCACATAGTTCGCCAGCAGGGGGCGGGCGAACTGCCGCTGGCCACGGTACTTATAGCGGCCAATCATCCGGTCCACCGGGAACTGGTAGCGCCAGGGAATGAAGGCCCGCCCGAAGGCCGGCGGACGCTTGAGGCATTCGCCACAGACCAGGCCGGGCCCCGGCGCCGCAAGCACCAGGGGCAGGCCGCACCGGAAGCAGGCGGTGGTGTTGGCCGGCAGGTCCTTGCGGCAACCCTCACACAGTCCGTTCGAGGACTGGGGCGCCAGGCAGGAGACGCAAAGGTCGGGCAGTATCCGGTGACTGTCACCGGTGGCTGGAAACCGGGGCTGTCCGGTGATCTGGTTAACCAGATGTCGAAATCCGGTTGACAGGGAGGCGAGGGGCTTTATCATGCGGTTTATCCGTAAACCTGATTCGCGCAAAAGTTAACAGGATAACCCCATGACTGCTACTGCCATCCGACACGACTGGTCCCTTCAGGAAATCAACGATCTGTTCGCGCTCCCCTTCAACGACCTGATTTTCAGGGCCCAGGGTGTCCACCGGCAGCATTTCGACCCCAACGAGGTCCAGGTCAGCACCCTGCTGTCCATCAAGACCGGCGCCTGCCCCGAGGACTGCAAATACTGTCCCCAGAGCGGCCATTACAACACCGGTCTGGAAAAGGAAAAGTTGCTGGAGATTGACAAGGTGGTGGCGGAAGCCAGGGCCGCCCGTGAAAAAGGCGCCTCACGTTTCTGCATGGGCGCTGCCTGGCGCAGTCCCACCAAGAAGGATATGCCCTACGTCACCGAAATGGTCCGCCAGGTGAAGTCCCTGGGCCTGGAAACCTGCATGACCCTGGGCATGCTCAACGACGACCAGGCCACCGAACTGGCCGACGCCGGGCTGGATTACTACAACCACAACCTGGACACCTCCGAGAAGTACTACAACCACATCATCACCACCCGCACCTACCAGGACCGCCTGGACACCCTGGAGCGGGTGCGCAAGGCCGGTATGAAAGTCTGCTGCGGTGGCATCATGGGCATGGGCGAGGACGCCGATGACCGCTCCGGGCTGCTGATGCAACTGGCCAACCTGCCGCACCATCCGGAAAGTGTGCCCATCAACATGCTGGTCAAGGTGGCCGGTACCCCGATGGAAGACGTGGAAGACCTGGACCCGTTCGAATTCGTGCGCACCATCGCCGTGGCCCGCATCCTGATGCCCCAGTCCCACGTACGCCTGTCCGCCGGTCGTGAAGACATGAACGACCAGATGCAGGCCCTGTGCTTCCTGGCCGGCGCCAACTCCATCTTCTACGGCGAGAAACTGCTGACCACCGCCAACCCGGAAGCGGACCACGACCGTCAGCTGTTCAACCGCCTGGGCATTCGTCCGGAGGAGCGCGCGGTCAAGCATTCCGAGGAGGAGCAGGAGGAAGCCCTGGTCCACGCCCTGGAAGAAGAGCGCAACCGTCACCTGTTCTACGACGCCGCCAAGAGCGCGTGATGCGCGATTTCGCCGCCGAACTGGAGCAGCGCCGGGAAGCCGGGCTCTACCGCATCCGCCGCCAGATGTCCGGCCCCCACCAGCCGCGGCTGACCGCGGACGGTGAGCCGGTACTGGCCTTCTGCTCCAACGACTACCTGGGCCTGGCCAGCCATCCGGAACTGGTGGCGGCCGCCAGCGCGGGCCTCGACGACCATGGCCTGGGCGGCGCCGCTTCGCACCTGATCTGCGGTCACCACAGCGAACACCACCGCCTGGAGGAGAAGCTGGCGTCGTTCACCCGCCGCTCCGGTGCCCTGTTCTTCTCCACCGGCTACATGGCCAATGTCGGCGTGATCACCGCGCTGGCGGGGAAGGGCGATACCATCTTCTCCGACGCCCTCAACCACGCCTCCATCATCGACGGCTGCCGCCTCAGTGGCGCCAAGGTCCGCATCTATCCCCACTCGGATACCGCAACCCTGGCCGAACAACTGGCGGCAACCGACGGACACAAGCTGGTGGTCACCGACGGCGTGTTCAGCATGGACGGTGACATCGCCCCCCTGCGGGAACTGGCGGCCTTGTGCAAACGCCATGACGCCCTGCTGGTGGTGGACGACGCCCACGGTTTTGGCTGCGTCGGCCCCGAGGGCAGGGGCTCAGTGCTGCAGGCAGGCCTGTCCGAGGAAGACGTTCCCCTGGTGGTGGGCACCCTGGGCAAGGCCTTCGGCACCAGCGGCGCCTTCGTCGCTGGCCCACCCATGCTACTGGACTACCTGGTCCAGAAAGCCCGCTCCTACATCTACACCACCGCCATGCCGCCGGCCCTGGCCACCGCCTCCTGCCGCAGCGTTGACCTGGTGGAACAGGACGAACACCGGCGCGGGCACCTGGCCCGGCTGATCAACCGCTTCCGCTCCGAAGCGGCGATCATGGGCTATGAGCTGATGCCCTCGGCCACCCCCATCCAGCCCATCATGATTGGCGATCCCCACGAAGCGGTACGCCTGAGTGGCGAGCTGGAAAGACGGGGCCTGCTGGTCACCGCCATACGACCGCCAACCGTCCCCCAGGGGGAGTCCCGGCTGCGGGTCACCTTCAGTGCATCCCACACCGAAGAGCAACTGGATCAACTCCTGACCGCCCTTCGTGAATGTGCCCCCCAGGCCGTCGTGGACCGGGCCCTGACCCATGCCTGAAGCCCTGTAGTCCGACAACAGCCGGCATGTCATTATTCACGAACACCATGCAAGCCGTTCCTGCGTTGCGCCTGTCCCACCCGTAAGGCAGGCGCAATAACCATCCACCGGAGGACCGAATCTTGGCCAGACGAACCTACTTTGTCACCGGCACCGATACCGAAGTCGGCAAGAGCGTTGTATCGGCCGCCATCCTGCAGAAAGCCGCCGACCTGTCCCTGCGCACCGTGGCCATGAAACCCGTGGCCTCCGGCTGCGAACAGACACCGGACGGCCTGAAGAACGAAGACGCCCTGCTGCTGATGGAGCACATGACCGAAGTGCTGCCCTACGAACAGGTCAACCCCATCGCCCTGGAACCGGCCATCGCACCCCACGTCGCCGCCATCCAGGCCGGTCGCACACTCTCCGCCCAACGCCTGGTGGGCCTGGCCCGGGGCCTGATGATGAAGCCCGCCGACCTGATGCTCATCGAAGGCGCCGGCGGCTGGCGGGTCCCCCTCAACGAACGGGAAACCTACGCCCGGGTCCCCAACGAACTGGGCCTGGGCGTCATCGTCGTGGTCCCGCTGCGCCTGGGCTGCATCAACCACGCCCTGCTCACCGTCGAAGCCATCCGCCATGACGGCCTCACCGTGGCCGGCTGGGTGGCCAATCGCCCTGATGAAGCCGTCATGAGCTGTGAGGAAGAAACCCTGGATTTCCTGAAGGGGCATATGGGGGCGCCGTGCCTTGGTGTACTGCCATGGTCTCCGACGTCGGATATCAAGGCGCTGGCGGGGGAGTTGGATATTGAGCCGTTACTGGGTAGGGCTTCTCCGGTCTAACAGCATTGGGAGTTTTCCCCGGGGTATGGGAACAAGTGACCGGTATCGCTTTCTGGGACCTTCGAAAACATGGACGTTTTCGAAGAGCCTACAGGGAAGTATTCACGGCGTGTCCCAGAAAGCGATACCGGTTGCTTGTTCGTGCTCCCAAGTTAAAAAAGCCAGCAACATTCCGTAACCAAACCTGTTTGAAATATATACACTCCTGTGGCCCAATATACCCTGGTGATGAGTCCAGGAGACCGCAGTCCCATGATGATCAACAATGCACTGAACATCGGCATCCAGGGTGTCCAGGACGGCATGCGCGGCATGGACGGCGCCGCCCGGCAAATCGCCCGTGGTGGCGTTTATGGCCTGCGCGGCACCGCCGACGGCAGCGGCGGCCTGATCGAGCCCATCACCGACCTCAAGCTTTACGAGCGCAGTGTTGAAGCCTCCGCCCAGGTCGTCAAGACCGCCGACGAAACCCTCGGCACACTCCTCGACGTCCAGGCATAACGACAACCCACGGATCCGGCCATGGCAATCTCATCCGCCTTGCCTACCGCTAACCCCTTCCCGGTACAACCGGTGGTGGGGCGTGGCACCGTGCAGCCCGTAACCGGCTCCGAAAGCCGCAATATCGCCGAATCCCGCAACCCTGAAACCGCCCGTGCCGCCGACGAGCCCTCTGAAGCCAGGGGAGAGCGGGGCGAAAAACAGCGCCCCGACGGCGCCAGCGAAAAAACCGCGCAGAACGGCCAGCAACTGGACGAGGCCCAGCTCAAGGAGCTCCGGGAACTCAAGACCCGGGACCGGGAAGTGCGAGCCCATGAACAGGCCCACCAGGCCGTTGGTGGCCAGTACGCCGGCTCCATCAGCTACACCTACCAGCGGGGCCCGGACGGCAACCAGTATGCCATCGGCGGGGAAGTATCCATTAGCACCTCCCCCGTGCAGGGAGACCCCCAGGCCACCATCGAAAAAATGCGCACCGTCCGCGCCGCCGCCCTGGCGCCCGCGGAACCCTCCGGGCAGGATCGGGCCGTGGCCGCCGAAGCCATGCAACTGATGCTGCAGGCCCAGGTGGAACTGACTTCCGAAAACCGCGAAACCGGAGAAGCCTCCCAGGACCGTGAACCCGGTCGCAGCCAGAGTATCAGCGCCTCCAATACCTACCGGGACGTTTCCGGTATGGTTGACCCCGCCAGTGACAGGCCCGCCTTCCAGGCCGTTGCCTGAAGCTTTCCATCCGCCGGTTTTTTGCCCCCCAACAACTGTCTGTAGTGTGTGAAAAGTCTTGACAAGGCGACGCCTATAAACGTATGTTTCAAACAGCCGTTTGAAGCGCCCATTACAATGTTGCCCCGCGCCGCTGTCAAAGTGCTTCAAACCCGGGACCTTCCGGTTACGGGAGTGGCCGGTTCAACCAGATATACCATCAGGCCCGATGTGTCGTCGGACCGGATTGATTTGAGGTGATTTCATGCCCGAGTACAAAGCGCCCCTGCGCGATATTCAGTTTGTCATGAACGAGCTGCTTGGCAGCGAACAGCACTATGCTTCCCTGGAGGGGGCGGAAGATGCCACCCCGGATATGATCAGTGCCATCATCCAGGAAGGGGCCAAGTTCAGTGAACAGGTACTCTCTCCGCTCAACCAGGTGGGTGACCGTGAAGGGTGCACCTGGAGCGAGGACGGCGTGAAGACCCCCACCGGCTTCCGTGAAGCCTACCAGCAGTACGTGGAAGGCGGCTGGCCCTCCATGACCTCCGACCCCGAATACGGCGGCCAGGGCCTGCCCAACTCCGTGGGCATCGTGATGAGTGAGATGGTCGGCACCGCCAACTGGTCCTGGGGCATGTACCCGGGCCTGAGTCACGGCGCCATGAACACCGTCGAGGCCCACGGCACCGAAGAACAGAAGCAGACCTACCTCAGCAAGCTGGTCAGCGGCGAATGGACCGGCACCATGTGCCTGACCGAGCCCCACTGCGGCTCCGATCTGGGCACCCTGCGCACCAAGGCCGAGCCCAACGCTGACGGCACCTACAGCATCACCGGTACCAAGATCTTCATCTCCGCCGGCGACCACGACATGGCCGACAACATTGTCCATATCGTCCTGGCCCGTCTGCCGGGCGCACCGGAAGGCACCAAGGGTATCTCCCTGTTCATCGTGCCCAAGTGCCTGCCCAACGACGACGGTTCCGCCGGTGAGCGCAATGCCGTGTCCTGTGGCTCCCTGGAGCACAAGATGGGCATCCACGGCAACGCCACCTGCGTGATGAACTTCGATGGCGCCAGGGGCTGGCTGATCGGGCCGGAGAACAAGGGCCTGAACTGCATGTTCACCTTCATGAACACCGCCCGTATCGGCACCGCCATCCAGGGTCTGGGGGCCGCCGAGCTGGGCTTCCAGGGTTCCCTGGCCTACGCCAAGGAGCGCCTGGCCATGCGTTCCCTGTCCGGTCCCAAGAACCCGGACGGTATAGCCGACCCGATCATCGTGCACCCGGACGTGCGTCGCATGCTGCTGACCCAGAAGGCCGTCGCCGAAGGCGCCCGCGCCCTGATCTACCTGGCGGCACAGCAGTCCGACATCGTGCTGCAGGGCAAGACCGAGGAAGAGCGCAAGGCCGCCGACGCCATGCTGGGCTTCCTGACCCCGATCGCCAAGGCTTTCCTGACCGAGATCGGCTACGAGTCCGCCAACCTGGGAATGCAGGTGTTCGGCGGCCACGGCTTCATCTCCGAGTGGGGCATGGAACAGAACGTCCGTGATGCCCGGATCGGCATGATCTACGAGGGCACCACCGGTATCCAGGCGCTGGACCTGCTGGGCCGCAAGATCCTGATGACCCAGGGCGAGGCGCTCAAGCAGTTCACCAAGATTGTTCACGTGTTCTGCAAGGAAAACGCCGACGACGAACAGCTGAAGGAATTCATCGAGCCGCTCCAGCGGATCAACAAGGAGTGGGGCGAGATCACCATGAAGCTGGGCATGACCGCCATGCAGAACCGTGAGGAAGTGGGTGCCGCCGCGGTGGACTACCTGATGTACTCAGGCTACGCGGTATTCGCCTACCTGTGGGCCCGGTCCGCCAAGGTGGCCCTGGACGCCATGCGTGAAGGGACTCCGGAAGAGGCCTTCTACAACGCCAAGGTCCAGACCGCGCGCTTCTACTTCAAGCGCCTGCTGCCGCGTACCCGCACCCATGTGGAAACCATGTTTGCCGGTGCCGATACCCTGCTCGACATGCAGGAAGAGCACTTCGCGTTCTGAGGATCGCAACCTGAGTGAGACCCTGGTGACCTCCCGGTGGCCAGGGTCGGATCCAGGCGTCCTGCGGATTTCGGCCTCAGGCCAGTCCAGCCCGCGCTCCGCCAGGACGCGGGCTTTTTTGCGGGCGTTTCAGGCTGCCCCAAAGGCGGTGGATGCGGTAGACTGATCCCCCTTTTATGTTGTGAGAAAGCCCCGTAAAGAGGGCGTTATCCCCCATACCAATAGACTGGAGAAAACACGATGGCTGACTATAAGGCTCCGTTACAGGAAATCCGTTTCGTCATGAACGAGGTATTTGACGCCCCGTCGCTCTGGGCATCAATGCCCCGGCTGGCGGAACGGGTCGATCCGGACACCGCCGACGCCATTGTCGAGGAGGCCGGCAAGGTCACCACCAATGTGATTGCCCCCCTGAACCGGGAAGGCGATGAGCAGGGCTGTCAGTGGGACAACGGCGAGGTGACCACGCCTGAGGGCTTCCGGGAAGCCTACCAGACCATCGTGGAAGGTGGCTGGAACGGCTTGGGTGGCAACCCGGACTTCGGCGGCATGGGCATGCCCAAGACCCTGGTCGTCCAGTTCGAGGAAATGCTGCAGGCCTCCAACATGGCCTTTGGCCTGGCCCCCATGCTCACCGCCGGTGCCTGCCTGGCCCTGGACGCTCACGGCAGCGAGGCACTGAAGGAAAAGTACCTGCCCAACCTCTATTCCGGTGTCTGGTCCGGGTCCATGGACCTGACCGAGCCCCACTGCGGCACCGATCTGGGCATCATGCGCAGCAAGGCGGAGCCCCAGGAAGACGGCAGCTACCGTATCAGCGGCACCAAGATCTTCATCACCTGGGGTGAGCATGACATGGCCGAGAACATCGTCCATTTTGTGCTGGCCAAGCTGCCGGACGCCCCCAAGGGGCCAAAGGGTATCTCCCTGTTCCTGGTGCCCAAGTTCCTGGTCAACGGTGACGGCTCCCTGGGTGAGCGCAACGCCTTCAGTTGCGGCTCCCTGGAGAAGAAGATGGGCATCAAGGGCTCGGCCACCTGCGTGATGAACTTCGATGGTGCCACCGGCTGGCTTGTGGGTGAGGAGAACAAGGGCCTGGCGGCCATGTTCACCATGATGAACTACGAGCGCCTGGGGGTGGGTATCCAGGGCCTGGCGGCGGCGGAAGCCTCGCTCCAGAGTGCCCGGGAATACGCCTTCGAGCGGATCCAGAGCCGCGCCCCCACCGGCGCCCGCGAGCCGGAGAAGGCCGCCGACCCGCTGGTAGTCCACCCGGACGTACGTCGCATGCTGCTCACCATGAAAGGCTACGTGGAGGGCGGTCGTGCCTTCTCCACCTATGTCGGCCAGTGGCTGGACGTGGCCAAGTTCTCCGATAACGACGAGGACCGGGAACGGGCGGAAGGCCTGGTGGCCCTGCTGACCCCCGTTGCCAAGGCGTTCCTGACCGACCGTGGTTTCGACATGTGTGTCCTGGGCCAGCAGGTGTTTGGCGGTCATGGCTATATCCGCGAGTGGGGCCAGGAGCAACTGGTCCGTGATGCCCGTATCACCCAGATCTACGAGGGGGCCAACGGCATCCAGGCCCTGGACCTGATGGCCCGCAAGGTGGTGGGCAGCCAGGGCAAGCTGTACGAGCTGTTTGCCGGGGATATGGCCGACTTTATCGAGAAAGAGCAGGGCAATCCGGCCCTGGCACCTTTCCTGGCGCCCCTGGCCGCTGCCCTGGAGCGCCTGTCCGATGTCACCGAGCAGGTGGTGGCCCAGTCCAAGGACGACCCCAATGCCCCCGGGGCAGCCTCCGCCGACTACACCAACCTGTTCGGTATGACCGCACTGGCCTACATGTGGGCGAAGATCGTGGTGGCCGCCGCACCGAAGGCGGAGGGGGACAGCTCCGGGTTCTATACCGGCAAGCTCAAGACCGCCCGTTTCTACTACGAGCGCCTGCTGCCCCAGACCGTGGCCCTGGCGGAGAGTATCCGCAGCGGTAGCCATTCCATGATGGAGCATGCCGACAACGAGTTCTGATTCAGATCAAGGTATTGTCAGAAATCCCACAAGAGGCCGGCCATTGCCGGCCTCTTGTGTTTCCGGGGTATTGACACCATTTCCGCAACAGGCGCATGTTTAAGTTCGCTCAATCATTGTTGCCAAGGAGGTAACCATGAGCATGAAAGATGACCTGAACAAACTCTCGGAGACCGTCAAACAGTATCGTGATGAACTCAGGGTCCAGCTCCACCTGGCCCGGCAGGACGTCCGCGACGAATGGGACGACCTGGACGAGTACTGGGAAAAATTCCGCCAGAAACTGGATGACATCCGTCACGATGCCGAGGATGTGGGCGAGGAAACCCGGGAAACCGCCCACAAACTGGGTGAGGAGCTGAAAGCCGGGTATGAGCGGATCCGCAAGCGGCTGAAGTAACGGCTTACTGCCGCAGTAAAGCCGCCAGGTCGGACAGGTGGTGCCAGGGCGGCAGGTCACCAAAGCCCTTGGCGGCCCGGTCGGCGTCGCTGCACAGGTTCAGCGCCTGATGCAGGCGGGCGGTGTTCAGCCGGCGGGCGGCCTGCTCAATGGCCCGGGCCCGCTGGGGCTGGAATACGCCGTTTTTCTTCAGGAAGGTGCCGGGCACCTCCCGCTTTTTCATGGCCTGCTGCAGTTCCAGGGTCACGTTGAGATCCCGCACCAGCATGGCCAGCAGACCCAGGGGATTTTCCCCTTCCTGCCTGAGTGAGGTGATCACTTTCTGGGCGTGGGAGGCGTTGCCCGCCAGCAGGTCGGTGATCACCTCGAAAATATTGAAGCGGGCGCTATACTGCACCGCTTCCTCCACCACATCTTCGTTGATGGTCTTGTCCGGTGTCAGCAGTTCCAGGCGGTCCAGTTCCTGACTGGCGGCCAGCAGGTTGCCTTCCAGCCGTTCCGCCAGCAGGTTGAGGGCACCCTGGGTCAGGGTCAGCCCCCGGGACCGGGCCCGCTGCTGCAGCCAGCCTCCGAACTTGTCGTTGTCGATGGGCCAGACGGTCACGTGGACGCCGGCTTTCTGGAGCTGCTTATACCACTTGCGCTTGGTTTCGGCGGCGTCCAGGCGGGCACTGATCAGCAGCAGGAGGATATCGTCGGCGGGTTCCAGCAGGGCCTGCTCGATCACATCGCGACCGTCTCCCAGTTTGCCGGAAGGCAGGTGGATCTCGATGCGGCGGCGTTCCGCAAACAGCGACATGGCTCCCAGCTCGTCCCGTACCGAGCCCCAGTTCAGGTGCTGGTCGGCATGGTAGACCTGGCGGTCATTAAAGCCGGCGTCCCGGGCCCTGGCGCGGATCTGGTCGCAGGCTTCCTGCACCAGCAGGGGTTCGTCCCCGGACACCAGGTACACCGGCGCCAGGGATTTCTCCAGGGCCTGTGCCAGTTGCCCGGGGTTGATCTTCATTGTGACGGCTTCTGTTGCTGATCTTTGGTGGCTTCCAGGATCTCGTCGATCCGCTCCTGGTCGAAGGACACCAGCCGGTAGCCGATCTGTCGTACCAGGCTGTCGTAGAGCTGGCGTTCAATCTCCTCCCGCTCCCGGCGCTTGGCCAGCACGCTGGTGGAGTCGAAGCGATAGCTCTGGGAAGCGCTGACCTCGGTTTCCGGCAGCAGGGGGATGCCCTCACGGGTCTGCAGGACCACGCTGACGGTCTGGCGCAACTCGTACTCCGCCGCTTCCGCCTGGGCGGTGATGGCGCTGGTACGCTGGTTCTGGCGGAAGTCGCCCAGCAGGAGCAGGTGGGCGGCCTCTTCCCGGCTATCGGCGAGTTGCACGTCGCCGATGGTGAACTGGGATTTCAGCGAGTTGCACAGTTCCGTGGGAACGCCATCATGACACCCAACCCAGATGGGCTGCAGGGCGGAGGGCACCGGTGAGGCGCCCCGCAACTGGAACCCGCAGGCACTGACCAGCAGGGTCAGCAGGGCGAGGGTGGTGGCGTGTCTGAGCTGTTTCATTGCCGTCTCCCGGGGCTGACCTGTCGGTATCGGTTAGTTGGCGACCACGTTAACCAGTTTGCCTGGCACCACGATGACCTTGCGTACCGTCTTGCCCTCGGTGAAGCGGGTGACGTTGTCGTGTTCCAGGGCCAGCTTTTCCAGGTCGGCCTTGCCGATATCGGCGGGTACATCGGCCTTGGCGCGCACCTTGCCGTTCACCTGCAGCACCACCTGGATCTGGCTGCGCACCATGGCGCTTTCATCGGCCACGGGCCAGCGGGCGTCCACCACCGGCTCCTCATGGCCCATGGCTTCCCACAGGGTATGGCAGATATGGGGCGCGATGGGGGAGAGCATCAGCACGGCGGCATCCAGGGCTTCCTGGATCACGGCACGGTCCTGCTCGTCCTTCGGCTCCAGCCGGGCCACTTCGTTAAGCAGCTCCATCACGGCGGCGATGGAGGTGTTGAAGGTGAGGCGGCGGCTGATGTCGTCGCTGACCTTGGCAATGGTCTCATGGGTCTTGCGGCGCAGGTCCCTGCGGGCGTCGTTCAGTTGTTCCACGTCAATGGCCGCCACCGGGCCTCCGCCGGTGTGTTCGCGCACCAGCCGCCACAGGCGCTTGAGGAAGCGGTTGGCCCCCTCCACGCCACTGTCGGACCACTCCAGGGACTGTTCGGGGGGAGCGGCGAACATCATGAACAGGCGAACGGTGTCGGCCCCGTACTGGTCGATGATGGCCTGGGGATCGATACCGTTGTTCTTGGACTTGGACATCTTGGTGACGCCGCCGATCTCCACCGGCTGGCCGTCTTCCCGATGCACAGCTTTAACCACCTGACCCTTGGTGTCCCGCTCGACAGTAACGTCCGCCGGGGCGATCCAGGTGGTCTTGCCGGCGTCGTCGGTGCGGTAGTAGGTCTCCGCCAGCACCATGCCCTGACACAGCAGACGATTGAAGGGCTCGGAGCTGGTCACCAGGCCCACGTCCCGCAGCAGTTTGTGAAAGAAGCGCGCGTAGAGCAGGTGCAGGATGGCGTGTTCGATACCGCCGATGTACTGGTCCACCGGCAGCCAGTAGTTGGCCGCGGACGGGTCCAGCATGCCCTTGTCGTAGTTGGGGCTGCAGAAGCGGGCGTAATACCAGGAGGACTCCATGAAGGTGTCGAAGGTGTCCGTCTCCAGGGTGGCGGGCTGGCCGTTATAGTCGGTCCTGGCCCACTCCGGGTCCGCCTTGATGGGCGACTGCACGCCGTCCATCTCCACATCCTCCGGCAGGCGCACCGGCAGTTGGTCATCCGGCACCGGCATCTCGGTGCCGTCTTCCAGGGTCATCATGGGAATGGGCGCGCCCCAGTAGCGCTGGCGTGATACGCCCCAGTCCCGCAGGCGGTAGTTGACGGTGCGTCTGCCAATGCCGTGCTTTTCCAGGTAATCGGCGATGGCCTCGAAGGCCTCCTCGCTGGTCAGGCCGCTGTAACTGCCGGAGCACACCAGGGTGCCTTTCTCGGTAAAGGCCTCTTCCTGGACATCGAGCTCGCGGCCGTCAAGGGCGGCGATGACTTGTTGGATGGGCAGGCGGTACTTGCGGGCGAACTCATGGTCCCGCTCATCGTGACCCGGTACGGACATCAGTGCGCCGGTACCATAGTCGGCGAGTACGAAGTTGGCGACCCACACCGGAATCTCTTCCTGGGTGAGCGGGTGGATGGCCTTGTGGCCGGTATCGATGCCCTTCTTTTCCATGGTCGCCAGCTCGGCTTCGGCCACCTTGCTGTTGCGGCACTCCTCCACAAAACGGGCCACGTCGGAGTGCTCTTCGGCGGCCTGCTTTGCCAGCGGGTGCTCGGCGGACACTGCCATGTAGGTGACGCCCATCAGGGTGTCCGGACGGGTGGTGTACACGGTCAGGCCATCGTCACGGTCCTTGAGCGGGAAGGTCAGCTCGGTGCCCACGGACTTGCCGATCCAGTTGCGCTGCATGGTCTTGACCTGTTCCGGCCAGTCTTCCAGGTCGTCCAGGTCGTTGAGCAGTTCCTCGGCGTAGTCGGTGATGCGGATGAACCACTGGGGAATCTTCTTCTGCTCCACCACCGCGCCGGAACGCCAGCCTCGGCCATCCACCACCTGTTCATTGGCCAGAACGGTCTGGTCCACCGGGTCCCAGTTGACCGTGGACATCTTCTTGTAGACCAGCCCCTTCTCGTACAGGCGGGCGAAGAACCACTGCTCCCAGCGGTAGTAGTCCGGATCGCAGGTGGCCAGCTCCCGGTTCCAGTCGTAGCCAAAGCCCAGTTGCTTGAGCTGCTGCTTCATGTAGTCGATGTTGGACCGGGTCCACTTGGCAGGAGCGGACTTGTTGGCAATGGCGGCGTTCTCGGCGGGCAGGCCGAAGGCGTCCCAGCCCATGGGCTGCATCACGTTCCTGCCCTGCATGCGCTGGTAACGGGAAATCACGTCGCCAATGGTGTAGTTGCGCACGTGGCCCATGTGCAGCTTGCCACTGGGGTAGGGGAACATGGACAGGCAGTAGTACTTGGGTTTGCCGGGCTCCTCCTTCACCGTGAAGGTGTCGTTGTCTTCCCAGAATTTGCGGGCATCCTGTTCAACATCGCGGGGATTGTATTGCTCGTCCATTCCTGCCATTGCCGTGCGTTACCTTGTGTCGAAAGGGGTGTAGGGCCCCTGTCAGAAAAGTGTTGTCAAATGGGCCGGACATTCTAACGTACTGCAGGCGCAACAGGTAGCCTGCCGGTGTGAGCGGCCCGACCCGTTCCGGAAGGCCCTCTCCCCGGCGCGATTCCGCACTTGTTCAGTGGCCCTGATGTGCCACACTGAAAGAAACCCGGTAGCGAGGAGTTGCCATGACCGAGCAGAACAGGAAACAGCAGCCAAAACAACTGTCTGAACAGGCACTCAAGGCCTATGACCGGATGCTGGAGCGGGTGGAGGCCCGCCTGGCGGAGACCGAGGAACGGACTCTGGATACCCTGCGTGAGGAAATTGACGACGCGGTGGAGTTCGAGACCGAGCTCAAGCGCCTGACCCGGGACGAGGCCAGCCTGCTGGCCGCCTACCTGCGCCGGGACCTGGAGCACCTGGTGACCTATGTGGAAGGCACCGGCGAGGGCCTGAAGGAATGGCTGCAACTGGACCTGTCACTGCTGGAGCACAAGCTGGCGGACATGCTGTTCTCCATCGCCGACAAGACCCGCCTGGACACCCTGGAGCTGGACCAGAAGCTCCACAACGAGAACATCACCCACTACCTCTCCGGCGAGGTGGCCACCGCCGGTATGTTCCGCTGCCTCAACTGCGGCCACATGAAATGCCTAACGGCCACCAGCCAGATTGCCCCCTGCGAGGCCTGCGAGAGCCATTACTTCGAGCGGGTGACGGGGCAGTGGCCGGAACCGGAATAACCCCTGGTCCGGCGTGATCTCCCGATTTTGGTGGAGACGCGTTGTGGAAGGCTGAAAGCAGGCTGAATTGCCACCGATTTTCCGGTAGAATTCCGGCCCTGTTTTCATTCGACCATAACGAGTAAGGGCTCCATGGAAATCAATCCCATTGTTACGAAGATCAAGGAACTTCGTGAGCGCACTGAAGCGCTCAGGGGGTATCTTTGACTACGATCAACGTAGTGAACGCCTGACCGAAGTCGAACGCGAGCTGGAACAGCCTTCCGTGTGGGACGATCCGGACCGGGCCCAGGCCCTGGGCAAGGAACGCGCGGATCTGGAACTGATTGTCCGCACCATCGACAACCTCACCACCGGCCTCGACGATGCCGACAGCCTGCTGGAAATGGCCGCCGAGGAAGAGGACGAGGGCACGGTGGCCGATATCCAGTCGGATCTGGACGCGCTGGACCGGGAACTGGAAAAGCTCGAATTCCGCCGCATGTTCTCCGGTGAGATGGATGCCAACAACGCCTACCTGGATATACAGGCCGGCTCCGGCGGTACCGAGGCCCAGGACTGGGCCAACATGCTGCTGCGCATGTACCTGCGCTGGGCCGAGCGTCGTGGCTTCAAGGCCGAGATTGTCGAGCTGCAGGAGGGCGACGTGGCCGGCGTCAAGAGCGCCACCATCCATGTCCAGGGTGACCATGCCTACGGCTGGCTGCGCACCGAGACCGGCGTGCACCGCCTGGTGCGCAAGTCGCCGTTCGATTCCGGTAACCGCCGCCATACCTCCTTTTCATCGGTCTTCGTGTCACCGGAAGTGGATGACAGCTTCGAGATCGAGATCAACCCGGCGGACCTGCGAGTGGACGTGTACCGGGCCTCCGGCGCCGGTGGTCAGCACGTCAACCGGACCGAGTCCGCGGTGCGACTGACCCACAACCCCACCGGTATCGTGGTGGCCTGTCAGGCCGGTCGCAGCCAGCACCAGAACAAGGACCAGGCCATGAAACAGCTCAAGGCCAAACTGTTCGAGCGGGAGATGCAGGAGCGCAACGCCGAGAAGCAGAAGCAGGAAGACGCCAAGTCCGACATCGGCTGGGGCAGCCAGATCCGCTCCTACGTGCTGGACGACAGCCGCATCAAGGACCTGCGTACCAAGGTGGAAACCAGTAACACCCAGACCGTGCTGGACGGCGATATCGACAAGTTCATCGAAGCCAGCCTGAAGATGGCGCTGTAATAAGCGGCGCCATCGACCGTATCAATCCGGAAACCCCGACCTACTTGTGAGCCGACATGACTGATCACAACCCGAACGCCACCCATTCCGAGGACAACAAGCTGATTGCCGAGCGCCGGTCCAAGCTGGCCGAATTGCGTGAGGGCGGCAATCCGTTCCCCAACGACTTCCGCCGCGACGCCACCGCTGCCGAGCTGCAGGAGAAATACGGGGATAAATCCAAGGAAGAGCTTGCCGAGCTGAACATCCAGGTGGCCATCGCCGGTCGCATGATGCTCGATCGTAAGGCGTTCAAGGTGGTCCAGGACATGACCGGTCGCATCCAGGTGTATGCCTCCAAGGACGTGCAGAAGGACACCAGGCACTGGGACCTGGGGGACATTATCGGGGTGCGCGGTACCCTGTCCAAGTCCGGCAAGGGCGACCTCTATGTGACCATGGATGAGTACGTGCTGCTCACCAAGTCCCTGCGCCCGCTGCCGGAAAAGCACAAGGGGCTGACCGACACCGAGGCCCGCTACCGTCACCGGTACGTGGACCTGATGATGAACGAGGAAAGCCGGCGGGTCTTCCAGGCCCGGTCGAAGATCATCAACGTGATGCGCCAGTACTTCACCGAGCGGGATTTCACCGAGGTGGAGACACCCATGCTGCAGGTGATTCCCGGTGGCGCCACCGCCAAGCCGTTCGTGACCCATCACAATGCCCTGGGTATCGACATGTACCTGCGGATCGCCCCGGAGCTGTTCCTCAAGCGCCTGGTGGTGGGCGGCTTTGAGCGGGTGTTCGAGATCAACCGCAACTTCCGCAACGAAGGCCTGTCCACGCGTCACAACCCGGAATTTACCATGGTGGAGTTCTACCAGGCCTACGCGGATTACAACGACCTGATGGATCTCACCGAGGACATGCTGCGTACCATCGCGAAGAGGGTACTGGGTACCACCACGGTGACCAATACCCGGACCCTGTCTGATGGCACCGAGGAAACCGTCGAGTACGATTTCGGCAAGCCCTTCGAGCGTCTTACCGTGGTGGATGCCATCCTGCGTCATAACCCGGACATCACCCGGGAACAGCTGGCGGATGACGCCAGCGCCCGCCGGGTGGCCAAGGATCTGGGCATCCAGCTGAAGCAGGGCTGGGGTCTGGGCAAGGTGCAGATTGAGATCTTCGAGGCGACGGCGGAACACCGACTGATGCAGCCCACCTTCATCACCGATTATCCGAAGGAAGTGTCGCCCCTGGCCCGCTGCAAGGACAGTGATCCCTTCGTCACCGAGCGTTTCGAGTTCTTCGTGGGTGGCCGCGAGATCGCCAACGGCTTCTCGGAGCTCAACGACGCCGAGGATCAGGCCGAGCGCTTCCTGGCCCAGGTGGCGGAAAAAGACGCCGGCGATGACGAGGCCATGTTCTACGACGAGGACTATGTCATGGCGCTGGAGTACGGCCTGCCGCCCACTGCCGGCGAGGGCATCGGTATTGACCGCCTGGCCATGCTGCTGACCGATTCCGCGTCCATCCGCGATGTCATCCTGTTCCCGGCCATGCGCCCTGAGCACAAGGCCGGCCACGGGCAGGAGGGATAAGCCATGACCCCGGCCGAAGGACTGGCGCAGCAACTCCGGCCCGACCGGGGCTGGGACCAGTATCTTGCCGATGAATTCCGCCAGCCCTACATGGCGCAGCTGGCGGAGTTCCTGGCCAGCGAGGAACGGGCCGGCAAGGTGCTGTTCCCGGAGAGTCGGCATTGCTTCAATGCCCTGAACAGCACGCCGCTGGATCAGGTCAAGGTGGTGATCCTGGGACAGGACCCGTACCACGGCCCGGGCCAGGCCCACGGCCTGTGCTTCTCGGTGCGGCCCAATGTGCAGGTGCCGCCTTCACTGGTGAACATCTTCAAGGAAATCCAGGACGACCTGGGCATCGCGCCGCCGGACCATGGCTGCCTGCAGCCCTGGGCCGAGCGGGGTGTGTTACTGCTCAATGCCGTGCTGACCGTGGAGCAGGCCAATGCCGGCGCCCACCAGGGCAAGGGCTGGGAGCTGTTCACCGACCGGGTCATCGAGACCATCAACCAGCGCCGGGAGGGCGTGGTGTTCCTGCTCTGGGGCAGCTACGCCCGCAAGAAGGGCCGCATCATCGACCGCAACCGTCACCTGGTGCTGGAAGGCCCGCACCCCTCCCCACTGAGTGCTTACCGTGGCTTCTTCGGCTGTAAGCATTTCTCCCGTGCCAACCAGTGGCTGCAGGAGCGGGGTCAGCCCGCTATCGACTGGTCCCTGCCCAATAAGGCGGAGCTGCTGGAGCGTTACCGGAAGAAGTAGGGGCTGCTGAGACAGGGCAGTGGAGTGGGGCGTTCCCCCCTCTCCCCAACCCCTCTCCCTCGTTGGGGAGAGGGGCTACACGGCACTCGCGTCGTTCATCCCCTCTCCCCAACGAGGGAGAGGGCCAGGGAGAGGGGGAGCGCCCGCAGGG